>JAEDIG010000006.1 GCA_016292545.1 Bacteroidaceae bacterium | reverse complement strand
AGCCAAGGGAAGACCATCGACAATCCGCAGAACCTGGAGGCTCTGAACCAAGGCTGACATACTGCACCTCCCAGACATCCATAATCCCCCGGAACGGACCAGAAGGTCAGCGTCTTGGGGGATTATGTCAATTCATACAGCCTTGGTTCACCTTTATTCGTAGGATATATTCTTCAGGTCACCGATGTTCTTCTCCAGCCCGTTCTCTGTAAAGAGGGACTTGAAATCCGCGGGAGAGATTCTTGATGCAGGATTGAAATCATCGCTTCCCAAATAGTCGAGCATGCTTTGCATAAGTTGCTTCGATTCTGGGTAGCGGGCTGTTTGCCTCAGGTCGCTCATGCAAACCAACACCTTTCCATTGCCTACGGATGCCTCGAAGATGAGTGCCAAACGATGGTTACGCTCTACATTGTCTATCACCTGGACCAAAGGCCTAAACCCCTTTGGCATGCGGTCCATTATCAATGGCCTTGATTCGTGGACGATGGATGCCCATTGCCAGTTGCTGTGACATTCCGTCGGGAAAGACGAGAAGATATGATGCGCTGTGTCGTTGACCAATATTCCAAGCGTTCCTGGCGAAACGGGCTTCTTGTTGTTCTCGCTGATTTTCTTGAACATACGGTAGTTCCAGTAATCTGTCTGCACCAGTCCGCCCACCGTCTGTTTCGCATACATCTCTTTGCGTGGCATCAGCAACACACATTCGCCCCTTTCCAGACAAGCCATTACGGCATCGTCCAAGGTATCTGCCACCATAGCGTCCTTTCCTGCCACACATTCAGTCTTCGCAGGATAGGGATAAATCCACAGGTCATAGGCATTGCGTATTTCCGCACCGGCAATCTCAATGGTCAGCCTCGCTTTGGCGGCAGCCCCCTGTGTAGGCAGCCTCGCCGGCACGGCATTCGTTGCTATGCGGTTCACGCCCGTTTGTATGCCCTTCAGCCGCTCGCAGCCCTTGCCGATGACATGCCCGTCTGCTGTGGCAATTGTCCACTTCAGTTCCTTGCCCTCCATTATGGAGTCGGCTTGTGCATAGTTGGCTATGAGGGTGTTCCATCTTATCGTGTCTCCCACTGTGAATGTAAAACGCGGGAGTTCAGCCATCGGCACCACATCGGAGCACCATTGTCTCCATCTGTCGGGTGTCACTATGCCCTTGGTTTCCATGAAAGCGTCCAGTATGCCCACAAACGCCGAGCCCTGCCCGGGATAGTCCTGTATGTCAAGCAGCTGGAATCCTGCCATGTTCCCCGTTCTGAGATCCATCTCAATGTCTGCCTTGTATAGTTCCACCGCCCATTTGCCGGAAGCATAATGGAAGTCGGCAGCCTGCTCTGCCATGCCTGCCTCTTCAAGCCTGTGTTTGAACGTCACAAGGTTCAGGGGCTGCAACACACCTGTGTATTTACCTATTTCGTTGTAGTCGGGGTATGTCTGGAACTGCCCCGTTTCGTGGCTGATTATCGGTATGCCGCTTTTTGCCACCGCATGCTCAAAGTTTGTCATTGTGTTGGGGTACTGGTGGTTTATTATTCCACCGTCCCAAGCATCGCAGAAGGAGAAGGAGCCACGCACATGAGTGTCGTATTCCCCCCATTTCTCTTCACCAATGCGCGAAGTCGTGAAGTAGTCCATCCCCTCAACGACTCCCTTGAAGCCGAGAAACATGTTCGACCCGTATGTATAGAGCCGCCTTGGCCCCTGGCCACAGTCATCGTCTCGTTTGAAATCATTGACAAAGTCAGCCATCAGTGCAGTGCTGCCCCATAGTTCGTTTCCCAGCCCCATCATCACGAACGATGCATGGTTGCCGTATGTGGCGATAATCTTCCTGCCCTCATCCCGCAGGAATGCGGTCAGCCATTGGTTATTCTCGTCGAATCCTCCCCATATCGGAAGTTCTGGCTGCAGATAAATCCCGAGGTCATCGGCAGCCCTGAAGCACGCATCCGGCGGACACCATGAATGGAAGCGTATGTGGTTTATGCCGTATTCCTTACATGTGGCAAGATATTTGTGCCAACCGTCATAATCCATGGCCACATGGCCTGTCAATGGGAACACACAGGCATCATGCTTTCCCCTGAGGAAGGTGGCACGTCCGTTGACCGCAAAATGGTAGCCTTTCACCTTAAAGTCCCGAATGCCGAACGTGGTCTCCCTTACATCCTTTTCTCCTGCGCATTCTGCCGTCACGTTCAAAGTATATAGGTTTTCCGGCGTGAACTCGCTCCATTTTTTTGCTTCCTGTTTGAATTGATATATATATCGCACCATCGCCACAGAATCCTTGCCGAACCTGTTGTTTTCTGGTGCCAGTCGCACGGTTCCCGCATTGCCGTCCTTGTCTTTAACCGACATACCCACCTTGAAACGTTTGCCGGGCTTTCCCTTCAGCCGCAGTACCACTCCCAGGCTGCCGGTCTCTGCATCGGGTGCCGTTCTTATTGACTCAATGGCTATGGCAGGACTTTTGGCTTCAAGGAATATTCTTCCAATTATACCGTTCCAGTTTGTCTGTGTGTCCTCGGTGCAAGCATGTGAATTACGCAACACCTGTTCCGGGATGCTGTTCCCGTTATCCACCATCACTGTGAGCCTATGGCTGCCGGGAGTCAGCATGGCAGTCAGTTCATACTCGTGGGGCACGGAGATGTCATCGCAGTGTCCGCACTCCCTGCCATCAACATATACTGTTGACGGCTTTGTCCGTTCAAGGAACAAAGACACCGTCTTCCCTTTCCATGACGCAGGTATCACAATGTCACGGCTATAATATGCTTCCCCCGAAAAAGTGCATTTCCGGGAAAGGCGTGTCGTTTCGTCCGTGCGGGTGTTCTTGGTTCCCTTTCCGTTGGTGTCGGTGGTTCCAGGCAGTGTCACCACTTCCGATGATTCACTTGTTGCCGATGTGGAGAAAGCCCATTTTCCAGACAAGTCCATGGTCGCACGCTGGGCGCAGCATACCTGCGTAAAACCTCCAAACAGTATAAACAATAGTAGTTTTTTCATTTATGATGACTGAATGATGTTGATTTATGGATGCAAAGTTACATATTATTTTTAAAAAAAACACTGGATTTTGCATCTGGTATTACTATTTTTCATCTACTGTTACCGCCGGTAATGGGTAGGCAAAGAGCAAGAGGAAAAGCCGGATTTATTCGGACTATCCCAGGTCGTGACAGAGGAAGGAGGAGCCGACTGAGGAAACGGAATACGGCCAACTGAGGAAATGAAATACGGCCAACTGAGGAAATGAAATACGGCCAACTGAGGAAATTGTTGTAATTTTATTTGTTTATTCAGCTAATTTTTACTACTTTTGTGCCCGAAAAAACGTTGGATATGAATAAGTTATTAAAAGACTGCTTATGTATCACCGCCTGTCACCTCGATGACTGGTCACTGCCATCGCTATGACAGTCGGCTGTCATAACCGTGAAAGTCTTCAAGGATATGTTATGCTTCATCCGCGAACAAGTTATCCCCGTGTCGTATATATGCCTGCTCATGCAGCACTCTACATTCTGTATATATATGATTACAAGGTAGTTAGACACAAATGATGTAGAGTGTAGAGTCTCAGCGACATTCCCTGCCAATTCACATTGCGCCATGTTAATATGAATTTGACCCCTCCTTGTTTCAACATTTTCTTTTGTTGAATATATACTAATTTGTTTGGCAGAAACCGAAAAAAGCCCTATCTTTGTCCTGGAATGAGCAGTTTTTTCTGTTGATATATATATAAAACAGTTGAATTATGAAGATACTTACAAGCAAAGAAGAAGAGGTGATGGAGCTGATCTGGCAACTCGGCGAATGCGCTCCAAAGGATGTTTCATCGCTCTATCCAGAGCCACGACCCAGCGCAAACGCCATAGCACAGGTGTTTCAGGCACTGGAAAAAAAAGGGTACCTGACACATGAGCCTAAAGGCCGCGGCTTCATCTATCGGCCCGTAGTGGAAAAACTGGCATACGGCCACGGCAAGTTGTCGAGCGTCATCAACCGCTTTTTCGCGGACTCCTACATGAGCGTAGTATCGGCACTGATACAGGAGGAAAAGGTCACGGAAGCTGAACTACTGCAATATCTGGCTGACCTGAAACGCAGGGAGGGCTGACACATGGCTGCATTCATCATCTACGCCCTCCGCTGGGCAGTGACGCTTACGCTGCTCTATTCGCTGTTCAGGGTGCTGCTCCGGTGCGAGACATTCCACCGCATGAACCGTGCCGTTCTGCTGGCAATCCTGATGGCGAGCCCGCTGTTTCCACTCATACCGCTGCATACAGACAAGCCCACCGCCTTTGATGAAGTACTTACCCATATAGAGGGGGTTTTGCATAGTCTGTCGCCCTCAGAGGATGTTCATGTACACACGACAGCAGCCAAAGACTACGTTGATGCTGCAGCGGGACTTTGGGTTCGCTATTGCGCATACATATATATAATAGGTATAGCCATAGCCTTGGCTGCCTACATGTGCCAACTGCTTTCCCTGGCACTTCTGCTGCACCGATGCCAACGCATATCCCATCCGGCCGTTCCGAAAGACATGCGCCTCATGCTGGGCATGAGTGTACGGCAACCCGGCAGTTGGATGCACTGGATTATCATTGGCCCCATAGACCTGAAGCAGAATGCCGCCCCCATCCTCCTACACGAACTTGCACACGTCAGAATGAAACATTCGTGGGACCTGGTTCTCTGCGACCTCACGTGCCGTCTGCTCTGGTGTCTGCCTTTTGCCTGGATGTTGCGCCAGGACCTGCTGGATATACATGAGTTCCAGGCCGACGAGGCTGTGATGCAAGGGGGCGTAAGGCAGGAGGACTACGAACATCTGCTGGTGCGCAAAGCGGTACAGACGCACTTCCTCCCCGTAATGAACACGCTGCGCCGTGGAGCCATGAAGAAACGCTTTGCCATGATGTACCGCAGCCGTTCGTCTCACCGGGCACGGTTCAAACTTTTGTATCTCGTACCTGCCCTCGCCGCTTGTCTATGGGTATCAGCCCAGGCAGAGGAATACGAGGTTTACCTCAACGGCAAGCCCATATCCAAGGAGGAGATGAGTGCCATCAATCCCGCAACCATCAAGCATGTGAATGTACTTCGGAGCCCAAAGACAATTGTTATAGAAACAGTTTCAGAGCCAGAAGATTCCGTACGCGCTGACAGATAATCATGAATAATTTTAAGCAGAATGAAAAAGACTTTAATGACAATGATGGCACTGGTGCTGACGACAGCAGCACTGGGACAGACAGAAACAGTTGACACGGCACAGTTCGTGGCAGTGTATGACTATGAGTGCAGAACGCTTGACCATGAGGAGCAGGATGTCACGGACAGGATGAGGATAGCTGTGCAGGTGGGACGCACGATAACGAAGTCGATGCCGTTCTCTGCCTACCCGCAGTCTGACGAGGCATCAAAAGAGGATGTGGCGGATGAATTCCAGGAAGCATATATGCACATGCCGACGGTGTGGACCGGCCTGCCCGCAGGACGTACCACCGTGCGTGAGTACATCTTCCCACATGAGTATGAAGGCTACGAGCCGACTCCCGACATCGCATGGACGCTGACTGGCGACACGCTGACCGTGAGCGGCTATCTCTGCGGGCAGGCCACAGCCACATTCCGGGGTGTGGAGTGGCACGTGTACTATACAGAGGAGATTCCATCATCGGCAGGGCCATGGCGGCTGTGCGGTCTGCCAGGGCTGATTGTCAAAGCCGAAAGCGGGGCGCATACATTCTGTCTGGCAGAGCTGCGGAGGGAGGCATCGCCCATCACCGCACCAGAGGAAAGGCCAGATGTGCAGCGGATGAAATATGCAAAGTTGCTGAAACACAAGAACGAAATCTATGGCAACCGCCAATATGCCAAGAACCCGACATACTATGCCCCCGGCCCCTCCTGCATCACGGACATGACTGTACTCAAACATAACGGCCAGTCATTTGTCCTTGCCAATGGCGGTCACCCGTTCCTTACAAAAGCACATATCTATAAGCCCTTGGAAATGAAGTAAAGCCTCTCCCCATCCCTCTCTCCTGAAGGGAAGGGGGCCTCTTCTCCCCTCCTTCAGGAAGGGGCGGGGAGGCTCGAGATGAAGCAGAACAGACATGAAACGACTCCTTAGCTTTTTTATATTTGTGGCACTGGCTGCATCGGCATCGGCACAGGTGCGGGTGACAGGACGGCTGACAGATTTGCTAGACAAGCCCGTGAGCGGTGTAATCGTGAAACTGACGAGCGGCACGAAGACGCTGGCGTTCACCAGCAGCAATGCACAGGGCGACTACACGCTGGAACTGAAAGACGCGCCCAACGGAGAGGTGACATTGCTGTTCAACCATATCAGCTATGGGAAGGAGTCGAAAAGAGTGGTGCTGAAGGAGAAGAAGACGAAGGTGGATATGACCCTGACACCGAAAAGCATCACGCTGAAGGAGGTGAAGGTGAAGCCCGACCTGCTGCGGCAACGGGGCGACACATTGAGCTACAATCTGGCATCGTTCCTCGGCAAGGGCGACGTGACGCTGGAGGACGGGCTGAAACGTCTGCCAGGGGTGGATGTGGCAAAGAATGGCGCCATCAGTTACATGGGAAAGCCCATCTCGCAGTTCAACATAGAGGGACTTGACCTGCTGGGCGGCAAGTACAACCTGGCCACAAGGAACATCCCGACAGACTACGTGACGCAGGTGGAGATAGTGCGCAACCACCATTCCCGCAAGGTGGAAAAAGACATTCCTAGCAATGAAGTGTCGATGAACATCCGGCTCAGCAGGAATGCCAAGTTCAAGCCCTTCGGACAGGAGGAGGCCGGCACGGGCTACATGCAGGACGGCAAGGACAAGCTCCAAGCCTTGCTCGGCGTGACGGGCATGATGTTCACGGACAAGTTACAGACCATCTGTTCGCTGAAAGGCGGCAACTACAAGGATTTTGGGTGGACCGACATGACAGACCATTTCGGCGGATCGGACGTGAAGACACCTGCCACCAGCCTCTTCGGCGGTTTCGACGGTGGTGCGCCTCCGCAGGGAGAATACCTCTACCAGCGGTGCGGCATGGCCACACTCAACGGCATCCATAAACTCGATTCGGCTACGACGGTGAAGGTGAATACCGACTACAGCTACCACCGCGCCAAGCACGACATCAGCCAGAGCAGCACGTATCTGGCCGGCACGGGCGACTACATGACCGTGAGCGAACAGACCTCGCCGCTCACGAAGGTGCATCTGCCCAAACTGACGATGAAATACCTGAAGAATGCCGACCGCGTGTATCTCGGCGAAACGTTTGTGGTGAAGGGGAAGTTTGAGCAGAACGAAGGGGATGTAGTAGCCCACCAGCAGTTGGTGGAGCAGCGGAGGAAGACTCCCTCGTTTGAGGTGGGAAACGACCTGTCCTGGACAGGCAGGACGGCGAAGGGCACGCGCCGGCAGGCCAATGCGTCGGTGTCGTTCAAGCGGACTCCGACGTTAAGGCTGTCGTTCAGCCTCACCCCCAGAACGGAAGAAGTATCTACTCCCCTCTCTGTAGAAGAGGGGTCGGGGGTGAGGCTCCAGACGGCACAGTCATCGACGCTTTCGATGGATGTGGGTTCGTCGTTCAGCATCCCCATCGGCAAGGTGTTCCGGCTCAGTCTGCCTGTCAGGGTGAGCGCGGTGTATGATGATGTGGAAACAAACCGCGTGGCGACGGGGGAGATGAACGACATTCGCGGCTGGTCGTTCACGCCCAGCGTCAATCCCGGCTTCGAGATTCATTCCCGCGGCCGCCGCCTCTACCTAAGTGCCGGACTGGGGGCAGCATTGAAGGGGATGTATTATAACAAGCTGAATTATACCAAGCCTGTGCTCAATCCCTCGATGGGCATCAACTACACTTTCTCTGCCAACAGCAAACTACAGTTCTCAACAGGCTACACGACGCAGGTTGGCGACATGATGACGCTGCTGACGGAACCGATGCAGGTGGACTACCGCACGGTGCGCACCTCGTCGGGCATCATCGGAGAGAGCGACAGCTGGAGTACGACAGCCGGATGGAAATGGCAGTTGCCCATGCAGTACTTCACGCTGAGCCTGGATGCCAGGCATTCGGAGGACAGGCACAACACGCTCTATGCACAAAGCGTTAGCGGCATGGACATCAGCAGCTCGGCCCTGCAGCGCGACACCCGCAGCCGTTCCTCCCGTTTCTCCGTCAGCAGCACCAAGAATTTCCCGTCGGTCTTCACCAAGCTCGGAGCCAGAGCCGACTACGGTTTCGGCAGCAGCGAACAGGCCATCACCTCCTCGGAAGGGGCTGCGGACATCATCAGAATCCGATCCTGCAACTACAACCTCCATGGCAATGCCTCCGTCGAGCCCGTCCGTTGGCTCGAACTGCGCTACAACATCCGCTACGGCTGGTCGCGCTCCCGCTACTCCGGGCAGAACAACACCGTGACCTCCCTCACCCATAGCGGAGCCATCCACATATTCCCCATCGCCACCCTCGACCTCTCCCTGGACTACGACCATGTGCGCCACCAGATTGCCACGGACACGTACAAGCACATGTCACTCTTCAACGCCTCGGCGCAGTATAAGCTAAAGCAGGCCATCCTCCGGCTGGAGCTCACCAACCTGCTGAACCAGCGGAGCTACTCCTACACCAGGTTCGACGGCATCAACACCTATACCTACGACTACGGACTCTGCGGACGCACGGCAATGTTCAGGCTCATCTTCAAGGTGGGGGCTGGAAATGCCCGCCGTCAACAGAAGTAATGAAAGGGGGCATCACCTCGTGCCCCAGGGCAATGTCCTGCCACTTGTCCCGCTGCAGGGTAAGGAATGAACAAGAAAAGGCAGCATTTTTTTGGTTTTCCGCTGACAATACAAAAAAAAAACGTATCTTTGCCGCGAAATTAGTAACATAGGCTTATGGATGACAGAATGATAAAAGAAGAGTCAAGAATGATTCCCTACGGTATGATGAACTTTGTGGCTATCCGCGAAGACCATTATTACTATGTCGACAAGACGAGGTTCATTGAAAAGGTGGAGAAATCAAATAGGTTCTTCTTCTTCATCCGTCCACGCCGCTTCGGCAAAAGCCTCACGATGTCGATGCTGCGTCATTACTACGACGTTAACCAGACTGACAAGTTCAATCGGCTCTATGGTGACCTGTACATCGGCCAGCATCCCACGCCCAACCATAACAAATATCTTATCATCAACCTCAATTTCGCCGTCGTCAATGCCGATTTGGGCAACTACCAAAGTTCGTTGGATGAACATTGCAATATAGCATTCAATGATTGCTGCGATTTTTACAAACAATATCTTCCCCAGGGTGTCCGAGACGAGATGAACAAGAGGAAAGGGTGTGTGGGACAACTTGAGTATCTCTATAGGGAGGCGTACAAGGCCGGAGTTAAGATTTATCTCTTCATCGACGAGTACGACCACTTCACCAACCATATCCTTTCCGATGCAGCACGCATCGACGAATACAGGAAGGAAACGCACGGCACGGGCTATCTGCGTACCTTCTTCGACACCATCAAGGCAGGAACGGATTCAAGCATCGAGCGTGTCTTTGTGACGGGCGTGAGCCCCGTGACCCTCGATGACCTCACCAGCGGCTTCAACATCGGCACCAACTACTCGCTCGACTACGGTTTCAACGAGATGGTGGGATTCACTGAGCAGGAGGTGCGCGAGATGCTGACCTACTACGCCGGACACCATGACTTCCACCACACGGTAGAGGAGCTCATCGAAGTCATGAAACCTTACTACGACAACTACTGCTTTGCCTTGAAGGCGTATGGAAAGACTACGATGTACAACTCCAACATGGTGCTGTCCTTCCTGTATAAATACATAGATGAAGGGTGTGAGATACCGCAGCAGATGCTCGACGAGAACATCCGTGTGGATTACAACAAGCTGCGTATGCTCATCCGCAAGGACAAGGAGTTCTCACACGATGCCTCCATCATCCAGACGCTTGTCTCCAAGGGTTATGTGACGGGAGAACTGAAGGTGGGATTCCCAGCAGAGAACATTGCCGACAACGACAACTTCATCAGCCTGCTCTATTATTTCGGCCTGGTGACCATCGGAGGCATACATCGTGGAAAACCCAAGTTTGTCATCCCCAACGAGGTGGTTCGTGAGCAGGTCTACTCCTATCTTCTCGACAACTACCACGACAACCACCTTGATACGGACAGGTACAGGCTCGGGCAGCTGGAGGAGAACATGGCTTACGACGGCGATTTCAAGCCCTTCTTCCAGTTCATCGCCGACAGCATCTACACCTATGCCTCACAGCGTGACCGCCAGAAGGGAGAGGCCTTCATGCATGGCTACACCCTGGCCCTGACAAGCCAGAACAGCTTCTACCGTCCCATCTCCGAGCTGGACAGCCAGAACGGATATGCCGACATATTCCTGCGTCCGCTCCACGAGATTTATCAGGACTTGGAGCATTCCTACATCATTGAGCTGAAGTACCTCAGGAGCCATGCTACGGAGGCAGTGGTCAAGGCGGCCGTGGAGCAGGCAAAGGCCCAGGTTTGCCGCTATGCTGACACACTGAACGTTCACGACCACATCGCCCATACCCGGCTGCACAAGGTATATGTGGTGTACTGCGGCGTTGAGATGGTTGCGTGCGACGAAGTGTGACTTCCATGAATGTTGCGGAAATGGCTGAAAAATGTGTAACTTTGCAGCCGAATATCACCAACACCCGAACAAACACACCCAACTACGTGCTATGCTGTAGATGGGTCGAAAAAAGAAACAAGTATCACAATAAACACACAAAAAAAGATGACCAGACAAGAAACAATCATACGCCCGATGAAGAAGGTGCTCAGGGTGGCCGTCATGGCCTTGCTGACAGGCTGCTCGGCAAGCCGTACCGCCAGTTTCAGGACCGACTATCTAGGAATAGACATCAATGAGAAAGGCTACATCGTGGGGCTGTGGAACACCTATCGCGTACATATCAGCGACACACTCATCCATAAACAGGCCGATGCCATGGTGCAATCGGGGCTGAAGGAGGCTGGCTATACCTATATTAATATAGATGACGGATTCTTTGGCCACCGCGACGAACAAGGAACCATGCAACCCCATCCCCAGCGGTTCCCCTCGGGGATGAAGGCTGTGGCCGACTACATCCATTCCCTAGGGCTGAAGGCCGGCATCTATTCCGATGCCGGAGCGGTGACATGCGGCAGCATCTGGGACAACGACCTGATTGGCATCGGTGCAGGGCTCTATGGGCACGAAGAGCAGGACGCACGGCGCTATTTCCTGGAATGGGGCTACAACACGGTGGAGATGACCAGCCGCACCACCTGGACCCCGGATATTGACCGGTTCACATTGCGCCGGACAGAATAAGTTTCACTCCAAACCATAGTTCCCATGACTAGAACAGCCGCTGAAAGAGGAAGCCACAGAAAGCCCTCCCCACTGGTTTCCATACTCCCCATCGTGGTGCTCATCGCACTGTTGTTCTTCACCATCCGCCTGCTGGGCAGCGACGCTCTGAGCGGTGGAAGCCAAGTGTGCCTGCTGGTGGCCACGGCACTTTGCGTGCTGGTGGGGATGGCCGGCTATGGTGTGGACTGGAAGGCATACGACCACGCCATCACCCAGAACATCGCCGGTGTGAGCACCGCATTGATTATCCTGCTGATTATCGGATCGCTTTCTGCGGCATGGATGCTGAGCGGGGTGGTTCCCACCCTGATATACTATGGAGTGCAGATTATCCACCCCCAGTTTTTCCTGCTGTCCTCTTGCCTGATCTGCGCTGCCATATCGGTAATGACCGGCAGTTCATGGACCACCATCGCCACCATCGGCATTGCCTTGATGGGCATCGGCAGGGCCGAAGGATTCGACGAAGGATGGACCGCAGGAGCCATTATCTCAGGAGCATACTTTGGCGACAAGGTGTCGCCGCTCTCCGACACCACAGTCCTGGCCGCATCCTCCACAGGAACACCCCTGTTCACCCATATCCGCTATATGTTGTTCACCACGATTCCCTCTATAGCCACCAGCCTGGCAGTGTTTCTGGTGGCAGGTCTGATGCACAACCCAGGCACACCCGCCGAAATGATGGCATTCACAGACACACTGGCAGACCGGTTCCACATCTCGCCCTGGGTGCTTGTGGTGCCAGTGCTTACGGGGGTCATGATAGCCCGCAAAGTGCCCTCCATCATCACCCTGTTCCTTTCCACCATGCTGGCAGCCGTGTGCATGCTGGTGTTCCAGACAGACATTGTGCGTGAGATTGCAGGAGAGGGGCTATCAGAGACCGACACGCTGCTGAAAGGCACACTCCTGTCGCTCTGCGGCAGCACGGAACTGGAAACAGGCAATGCTGCACTCAACGAACTGGTGGCCACACGCGGCATGTCGGGAATGCTGGGAACCGTGTGGCTGATACTCTGCGCCATGTGTCTGGGTGGAGCCATGACGGCAAGCGGCATGCTGGGCAGCATCACCTCACTGTTTGTGCGGCTTGCCAGCAGGCTCACCACCATGGTTGCCTCCACGGTAGGATGCGGGCTGTTCCTGAACCTGGCCACTGCAGACCAGTATATCTCCATCATCCTCACCGGAAACATATTCAAGGACATCTACAAACAGAACGGCTACGAACCGCGCCTGCTGAGCCGCACCACCGAGGATGCCGTAACAGTGACCTCCGTATTGATTCCATGGAACACCTGCGGCATGACACAGGCCACCATCCTGAACGTGTCCACAATGACCTATCTGCCCTACTGCGTCTTCAATTACATCAGCCCGCTGATGAGCATACTCATGGCTGCCACGGGTTTCAGAATCTATCGTGCTCTGAAACGCTGACCCCCTCAGAATTCACTGGCGGCCTCTCCCCATCCCTCCCCTGAAGGGAAGGGGGCCTATTCTCCCCTCCTTCAGGAGGGGGCGGGGGAGGCTGCCTGGCTCCACCGGCGCTGGCGCATAAGTGCCTCCAGATAGTAATAGTCGGCATAGTTGAGAGGGACATCTATTTCCGAATTGCCGGGATGATGACCTGTGGAATGGAGAAGGAGGAAACCATAATTCGTTCCCTGCGGTGCACGATAGTGCTCCGAAAGACTGCACAGGATATGGTCGGCTGCAGCACGATAGCGCTCTGAGACGGCAGGCTCCACGTATGCAGCCAGTTCATAGAGGGCAGAAGCCATGATGGCTGCCGAAGAAGCATCGCGAGGCACATCGGCATTCGGCTGCGATGGTTTGGAATGCTCCACCTCGGGCATCTTCATGTCCCAGTAAGGAATACCGTCGGAAGGCATATTGGGCAAAGACAGCAGGAACTCCGCAATGCGGCGGGCCTGACGGAGATAAGCCTCATCACGTGTGAAACGATAGCTCATCGTAAAGCCATAAAGCCCCCACGACTGCCCGCGGCTCCAGTAGGAATCATCGGCATAGCCCTGGAAGGTGCACCGCTGGCGAACCCCGCCCGTCTGAGGGTCGTAGTCCACCACATGCCACGACGAGGCATCCTCCCGGAAATGGTTCTTCATCGTGGTGTTGGCGTGCGTCACGGCCACATGCCAGAAGGTGGAGTCGCCCGTGAGCTTTGTGGCACGGAAGAGCATTTCCAGATTCATCATATTGTCGATGATGACGGGAAACTTCCAGCGGTCGCGGTTGAAATCCCACGAACGGATGCAGCCCACCTGCGGATTGAACCGGGCGATGAGTGTGCGCGAGGCTTCTATAAGCACCTTCAGAAACGCGCTGTCGCCCGTCAGTTCAAATCCCTTACCAAAACTGTCGTTAATCATGAAACCCAAGTCATGGGTGCCGCGGAAACTCTTGGCTTCCTCCACGGCCCATGTCCACCCGTCCGCCTTCTGCTGCCAGTATGGTTCCTTGGTGAAATCATAGACCTGCCAAAGCGAGCCTGCGAAGAAGCCCGAGCACCAGTCAAAGGGGCCCACCTTCACCAGTTTCCCGTCGGCACCAATCGTGCGGGGAATCACCTTGCCCGCCTTACTGCCACGGGCAGGTGCCTCGCCCACACATTGCAGAGCATATTCCAGCTGACGGACAGCAGTACTAAAGGCTGCATCCAGACTGTCGGTCTTGATACATGCCTGATTGAATGGCCCTCCCGAGTTGAAATTCTCGTTCTGTGCATGCAAGGCGGGGGCAGGCATCAGCATGAGTGTTGCTGTCAACAGTGTTCCATATAGTTTCATCTTTCCGTGTTTTTTTTCGATTATTTATTGTATTGGTCTTGTTTTCAATTGCCTTCGGCATCCAGCAGCTTGGCGCGCACATACATCCCTGGGCGGAAGTCGTTGTGTGCAGTCAGCACCTGGGCATACACCTTGACAGAATAATCCTTTTCGTCAATCGACTGGTCGATGGATACCACCTTGGCCTCGAACGACTGTGTGCCCATGCCATTGACGCGGAAAAGCACCCTACGGCCCGTACGCATTTGTGAAAGTTCCTTTTCGTAGACTGTGAGCTGTAGCAGCGGAGCACGCTTGTCTATGACATCACAGATGGGCTCGCCTGCGTCAAGGTATTTCCCGATGTTGACATCCACATTGGTAACATAGCCCGTGAGGGGTGAGGTGACAGGGAGGTAGTCCATAATGCCTTTTTCCTGCAGGGAAACAGGGTTTATCCCAAGCGTACGCAGCCGTGACTCTGAGGCTGCGAGACGGCTTTTCATGGACATATATTCGGCCTTGCTCTGCTGCACCCGTTTGCGTGAGGTGGCGTCCTCTTCGCCCAGTGCACACTGGCGCTGGTATTCTCGTTCAAGATATTCCGTCTGGGCACATGCCTCCAGATAGGCTTGCTGCAGTTCAATAAACGCAGGATTGTCTATCGTGGCTACCACCTGTCCGCAGGTCACCTTCTGCCCAGGCATGACGGTCAGGGTGTGAATCTTTCCACCCAGTGTGAGGGACAGGGTGGCCATGCGCTGTGGCGAAACCATTATCACGCCATTGAATGTGGGGCTGTTGGCCACATTTGTGGCAGCTGTCACCACATCAGCCTCAGCGGGTTCAGTTGCCTTGGTGTCTGACCTTTCTGCTATGGAAGTAGTGTCTTTCGGTGTTGTTTCCTCAGCTGCTCCCATCGGTTTCTGCTCCGAGCAGGCCATGACAACCATCATAGATGCAAACAATATCTTTGTCCTCATAGTCGTAATCATTTATTAATTGTATACATTTCCAGTTCAATCACCAGGATATTGTACTCGTGGAGCGTTTCCACGTATGCTTTCCGGATACCGCGGGCTGTGGACAGACTTTGCAAGAGCTCTGCCACCCCGGTCTCACTCTCGCGGTATAGTGCTGTAGCGTTGTGCTGCAACTCATCAGCCTCCTGCAGTGCTGCGGTCTCAAAATATCTCAGGCGTTTCCCTTTCTGCCCTATCTTCGCTTTCAGTTCCTCCACCGTGTTTCGGAGCACTGTCTCGCGCTCCTTGGCCTCCCACTCGGCAGTGATGGCCTCCGCCTTTGCCTGGCGCACACGGCTCTGCTGCGGGAAGAAGAAAAGGGGGAAGGATGCACCCACCATCCAGGAATCGAGCCCCTTCAGTGGTGCAATCTTCTGCAGGGAATAGCCGACCGAAAGTTCAGGAAAGAAACGGCTTTTTTCTACCTTCAGCATGTCGCGTTTCTCTCGCACCTGCTGATTCAGAAGTCTGCTACGCACCTCCGACACCTGCGACATTGCATCATAGGCCAGAGGCACCAGCAAGGTATCAGCGGGCACCACATCCTCGGCATAGCATGCCCATGCAAACCTGCGCTGTGCCAGTGTCAGGTCATCAGCAGCCTGCTCCGATTGTGTGTGCAGTTCTGTGGCCATGGTCTTTATCATGCGGTATTCCAGCTGATTGATGTCGCCCTGCGCCAAGCGCACCTCCCCGATATGCTCCAGTTGCTGCCCCTCCTTTTCCTGTTCCTTGGCCAGACGCGAGATAGAAAGGGCAAGGAGATAGTCTTCCCATGCCCTGCGCACCTCGGCCTCAATCTCACGCTGCACAATCTCGCGCTGCGACATACATGCTGCCAGTTGCGTATTGGTCAGGGCATTGCGGTATTTTGGGGTGAGGAGCGAACCCACCGACTGTTCCACGGTCAACTCGTTGTCGTGACGCATCTCACCATTGAGCTGTCCCCAGGCATATCCCACCTGCAGACTTCCGCCGTCCCATGCCTCGCCTTTGGTGGCTCTGATGCGTTTTATCTCGCTATCGCTCATCTTCATTCTTGGGCTTCGGTCCACCGCCATGCCAATGGCTTCGGTTAGCGATATGGTGGTATGCCCTGCACTGGAGGTTGCCGTTTCTTGCCCCTGCACGTAAGTAGTGCCGGCAAACATCAGGGCAGGAACAAGCAGTGAGGCGTGTATGCTGCCTTTGAGGCGCAGCCGGCGCAGCACTACGGGCGTGACATTCACGATGCGGTAGAAGACAGGGATGATGACCAGCGTCAGCACTGTAGACACCACCAGTCCGCCAATGACAACCGTGGCAAGAGGGCGTTGCACCTCGGCACCCGCCGATGTGGCCACAGCCATGGGTACAAAGCCCAGCGATGCCACCAGCCCCGTAAGGAAGACCGGGCGCAGCAGATGGCTGCAACCCTTGGATAAAATCCTATCGGTGCACAAATGATAGCGTGTGGAATGGCGTATGTCATTGAAATGGTTGATCATCAAGATACCATTGAGCACTGCCACACCGAAGAGGGCGATGAAGCCCACACCTGCCGAGATGCTGAAGGGAAGACCACGGAGCCATAGCGCCACAATGCCACCGATGAGCGAGAGCGGAACGGTGGAGAAGACCACCAGCGAATAGGTCACGCTTCGGAAGGCGAAGAAGAGCAACAGCAGAATGAGCATCAAGGCGATAGGTATGACAATGAGCAGGGTGCGAATGGCATTCTGCAGGTTCTCAAACTGTCCGCCGTACTCAAAATAGTAACCAGGTTTCAGCTTGATATGGCTATCCAATGTGTGCTGTATCTGTTCCACCACTTGCTGTATGTCTGCATCTCGCACGTTCACGCCGATGACAATGCGCCGCTTGGTGGCATCGCGGTTGATCTGCAGCGGTCCGTCCACAAGGCTGATGGTTGCCACCTCGCTTACTGGCACCTGCAGCCCATCGGATGTGCGTACGAAGAGACGGTTGAGGTCCAAATCGCTCACTTTTTCGGCATCCAGACGTACCACCAGATCGAAGCGTCGCTCGTTTTCAAAGACCACGCCCGCTGTTTCGCCGGCATAGGCCGTACGGATGATGTCGTTGAGTTCCTGTATGTCGATACCGTAGCGTGCCAGTTTGGTGCGGTCGTAGTGAACCACCAGCTGGGGCAGACCCATGGCCTGCTCAACAATGACATCAGAAGCTCCGGGCACCTTCTCCACATATTGTGCCGCCTCCTTGGCCTTGGCATAGAGTTCCTCCATGTCCTCACCGTAAAGTTTGATGGCAATGTCGGCTTTGGCACCCGTCATCAGTTCGTTGAAACGCAACTGTATGGGCTGGCTGAAATTAAATTCAGCTCCCTCCACGCCCTCCAGCGCCCTCTTCATCTTGTCCACCATTTCGGCGCGCGACGAGGCCGAGGTCCATTCGCCGAAAGGTTTCATGACAATCATCACATCGGCATCTTCCACCGACATGGGATCGGTGGGGACCTCTGCCGTGCCTATCTTGGCCACCACATGCTTTATTTCGGGAAAGTTCTCCTTCAGCACTTTCTCCGCCTTTAGGGATATGTCGATACTCTGAGTCAGTGAGCTGCCTGCAGGGAGCGTCATCTGCATGGCGAAATCCCCTTCGTCGAGTGTGGGAATGAACTCTGCCCCCAGGCGTGTGAAGAGCACCAGTGAAACCGCCAGCAGGGCAAAGGCCGAGGCCAGCGTCAGCCCTACGTGGCGAAGGCACACGTGGAGCACACTGTAATATCCTCTGGTGAGCAGGGCAAAGAACCTGTCGGCCAGCGTGGGGCGCGTGTCAATCTGTTTTTTCAAAATCAGCACCGACATCATTGGCACGTATGTCAGCGATAGAATCAGGGCTCCGATGATGCAGGACACCAGTGTCTGTGCCATCGGACCAAAGTATTTGCCTTCGATGCCTGTGAGGGTGAGGATGGGGAAGAATACAATGAGGATAATGAGCACGGCAAATGTGGAGCTCTTCACCACCTGCGAAGCACCAGCCTCCACCTCTGCCTCCATCTCTTCCTGCGTGAGGTGGCGGCCAGCCAACCGTCGGCCGTAAAGATGTGCCAGGATGCCTTCCAGAATGACAATGGACCCGTCCACCACAATGCCGAAATCAATGGCTCCCAGGCTCATGAGGTTGGCAGACACACCGAAGATGCGCATCAGGATGAAGCCAAAGAGCATGGCCAGAGGAATGACAGAAGCCACGATGATGCCAGCCCTGACATTGCCCAGGAAGATGATGAGGACCAGAAATACGATGCAGGCTCCCTCTATGAGGTTATATACCACCGTCGAGATATTACGGTTTACCAGTTCCGAACGGTTCAGGTAGGGCTCTATGGCAATCCCTTCGGGCAGCATCTTCTGCACCTTTGCAACACGCTGTTCCAGTTCCTGGGTCACAATGTTGGCATTGGCCCCCTTCAGCATCATGGCTATGCCGCCCACACACTCTCCTGTGCCGTCCATAGTCATGGCGCCAAAGCGTTTGGGCGCGCCAAAACTCACCCTTCCTATGTCGCTGATGTGCACTGGCATACCACCCCGGTTGGTCACCACAATCTTTTCTATGTCCTTTGTCTTTGCAATCATGCCCTCGGAGCGTATGTAGTATGCCCTGCTGCCTTTTTCAATATAACTGCCGCCCGTGTTCTGGTTGTTCTTCTCCAGTGCATCGAAAACATCCGATATGGTGAGCTGCAGGGCCGCCAGCACATCGGGGTCAATGGCAATCTCATACTGTTTCAGATAGCCACCGAAGCTGTTTATCTCCACAATGCCCGGGATACCCGAAAGCTGCCGTTTCACGATCCAGTCCTGTATGGTGCGCAGCTCCATGGCATCATACATGTCGCGATGTGCATCATCCACCTTCAGCACATACTGGTAAATCTCGCCCAGCCCTGTGGTGATGGGCATCAGCTCGGGTGTGCCCAGTTCTTCTGGTATCTCTCCAGCCACGGTCTGTATCTGCTCGTTGATGAGCTGGCGTGCCTGCAGGGTGGGCACGTTTTCCCTGAACACAACGGTAACAAGGGAAAGCCCGAAACGCGACACGGAACGTATCTCTATGACATTCATAATGTTGCTCATGGCAATCTCCACGGGCATGGTGATGAGCTGCTCCACCTCCTGTGGGGCCAGGGTAGGCGACACGGTGACAATCTGCACTTGGTTGTTGGTGATGTCGGGAACAGCATCTATGGGAAGAGTGAGCATCGAATAGATGCCCCCGGCAAGAAGGAAGAGCGTTGTCAGTGCAACAAAGAGTTTTTTCCGAATGGAAAATCTTACGATACTCCTAAACATATCTGTTCTGTTTTTATGTCTGTTATGTATTCCATGAAGATGCCGAGTGGAGTGGTTCCTGCTGTGGCATGGTATGGCTTCGATTTTTCCTGACAGCGCTGGAAACCGTCAGGACATGGCGGTTTGGAACAAATTTTTTTTGTAATCAAGGGCAAATTTACACATTTATTTTGAAACGTGATAATAATTCATCGGGAAAATCATCTTGCTCCTTCCACATACTACGGAAAAAAAGACGGCAACACCCGCAGGGACAGTTTCCCAGAGGTGTTGCCGCAAATGTTTCCAGACAAGATTCCGTGGAATCAGGCCTGGCGATAGCTTTCAAAAAGTGCAGTATTCATGCGGTTGATCCAGAGGTTGTGCTTCTCCACTTCGGCCTGGGCCAGATGGACGTAAACCTGAGCGCTGCGGCCAAAGAGAGCCTCATCGCGCGTAGCGTTCTGAAGAATAAGGTAGCTCATGATTACATCGGCAGCCATTTCATAGAGATGACGGGCACAGATGTCGTGGAGTTCCTGGTTCTCCGTTTCCTTCACGGCTGCGGTGCAAGCATTGAACTTGGCTGCCATTTCGCCCACGATGGCCTTCAGGGGCTCCAGCGAGGGCGATACGGGAAGAGCTGCATACTCCTCGATGACCGAAGCATAGAATCCATTGGTGACATAGCGGATGGCCGCCACGGTCTGCAACTGAGTGGTTCCCTCATAAATGCTGGTGATGCGGGCATCGCGATAGATGCGCTGGCAGGCATATTCCAGCATGAAGCCCGAACCGCCATGAATCTGGATGCAGTCGTAACCGTTCTGGTTGGCGTATTCGCTGTTCATACCCTTGGCCAAGGGAGTGAAGGCATCGGCCAGCTTGGTGAAGCGCTTCATCTCCTGACGCTCCTCGGGTGTGAGTTTGCGCTCGCGGGCAATGTCTTCAAGTGCCTTGTAGATGTCCACATAGCGGGCTGTCTGATAGAGCAGTGCACGGCCGGCATCCAGACGCGCCTTGATATTGGAAAGCATCTCGGCCACGGCAGGGAATTCGATGATGGCCTTGCCGAACTGCTTGCGGTCGCGGGCGTATGCCAGGGCCTCGTTGTAGGCGGCCTGCGACAAGCCCACGCTCTGGGCGGCAATGCCCAGACGCGCACCGTTCATCAACGACATCACATATTTGATGAGCCCCATCTTGCGGTCGCCGCACAGCTCACACTTGGCATTCTTGTAGACCAGTTCGCAAGTGGGCGAGCCATGAATGCCCAACTTGTTCTCGATGCGGCGCACGTCTACGCCACCATCACGCTTGTCATAGATGAACATGGAAAGGCCGCGTCCGTCGCGCGTGCCGGCCTCGGAACGGGCCAGCACCAGATGGATGTCGCTGTCGCCATTGGTGATGAAGCGCTTGCTACCGTTGAGCCGCCAGCATCCGGCCTCCTCGTCGTAGGTGGCCTTGAGCATGACGCTCTGCAGGTCGCTGCCGGCATCCGGCTCCGTAAGGTCCATACTCATGGTCTCACCGGCACACACACGGGGAATGTACTTCTGGCGCTGTTCCTCGTTGCCGAAGCAGTAGAGTGTCTCTATGCAGTCCTGAAGGCTCCAGATGTTCTCAAAGCCTGCATCGCCGGTGCTCACAATCTCGTTGGCGGCCGTGTAGACCGTGACGGGCAGGTTGAGGCCACCGTAACGGCGGGGCATGGTCATGCCATTGAGCCCGGCCTTGTTCATGGCGTCGAGGTTCTCATAGGTCTTGGAGGCATAGCGCACACGGCCGTTTTCATGGTGAGGCCCTTCAGCATCCACCTCCTCGGCGTTGGCTGCAATAACATTGCCCGTGATGCCACCCACGATATCAAGCACCTTGTCGTAGGAATCCATGGCATCTGCCTCGTCCTGCGGGGCTTCTGCATACTGGTCCTTGTCGGCAAAACCACGTTCCTTGAGTTCCACGATTCGTGGCATGAGAGGGCTGTTCTCTAACTCAAACTTTATTTCGGGTATATCTGAATAAAAATTTGCCATAGCTTACTTACTGTTTTGCTTGTAATACTTAATCATCTTGGGCACCACCTCTTCCACGGTGCCGGTAATCACATAGTCGGCAATCTGATTGATGGGAGCATTCTCGTCGCTGTTGATGCTGATGATGATGCCGCTCTCCTTCATGCCTGCCACATGCTGGATGGCTCCGCTGATGCCACATGCAATGTACACCTTGGGACGCACGGTCACACCCGTCTGGCCAATCTGCAGGTCATGGTCGCAGAATCCTGCATCCACAGCCGCACGGCTTGCGCCCACCTCTGCATGGATGACCTTGGCCAGTTCATAGAGTTGCGCAAATCCCTCACGGCTGCCCACTCCGTAGCCACCGGCCACGATGATGGGCGCACCCTTGAGGTTGTTCTTCGATGCCTGCACATGGCGTTCTATCACACGTGTCACATACTCGGCCTCGGGCACAAACTTTGCCACATCCTGCACAACCACCTCGCCCTTGTAGTCGGGGTCGAGAATCTCGGCCTTCATCACACCACTGCGGACAGTTGCCATCTGCGGACGATTCTCGGGATTGACGATAGTGGCCACGATGTTTCCGCCAAAGGCAGGACGAATCTGATAGAGCAGTTCGTCGTAGTGGCGGCCCAGTTTCTTGTCGTCATGCGGACCAATCTCAAGGGCGGTGCAGTCGGCGGTGAGGCCGCTATGGAGCGCACTGCTCACACGAGGGCCCAAGTCGCGCCCCACCACATCGGCACCCATAAGGCATATCTGGGGCTGCTCCTGCTTGAAAAGATTCACAAGCACTGCCGTGTGCGGACGGCTGGTGTAGGGGGCCAGTCCTTCCGCATCAAAGATGTGCAAACGGTCCACGCCATAGGGCAGTATCTGGCTCTCCACCTTTCCGGTGATGCCACTGCCAGCAGCCACTGCCTCCAGTTTCACGCCCAAGGTATTGGCCAGTTTGCGGCCCTTGGTAAGCAGTTCCTGGCTCACCTCGGCTACCTTGGTACCTTCTATCTCACAATATACGAATACGTTGTTTGCCATGATTATCCTATTGTATGACTTGCCAAAAGTTCTTGAATAAGACCGTTCACATCCTCGTCGGATCCGGTCAACACCTTGCTCTCTTTTGCCTTGAAGACGATGTTCTCCACATTTTTCACCTTGGTGGGACTGCCGGCAAGACCACACTGGCTGAGGTCGGCATCCACATCTGCACAAGTGAGCTGCCCCAACTTCAGGTAGGGGCGGTTCTCATAGTCCTGTGCGTATGGAAGGTCGGCCCAGGTAGTGTCTTTGGGGAGTTCCATCGGACAAAGGGCACGCTTGAACTTCATCACACGACGCACATTGCGCGGACGACAGGGGGCCGCACTTCCGTTCACGGTGAGCACACAGGGCAGCAGGCTCTCCACCGTTTCCACGCCTCCGTCGATATGGCGCTTCACGGTGATGCGTCCATCCTGACAAGAAAGTATCTCCTCGGTGTAGGTAATCTGGTTGAGGCCCAGCTTCTCAGCCACCTGAGGACCCACCTGTGCCGTGTCACCGTCGATGGCCTGACGACCACCGATGATGAGGTCTGCATCGGGCATTACATGCTTGATGGCTGTGGCCAGGGCATAACTGGTGGCCAATGTGTCAGCGCCCGCAAAGGCACGGTCGGTGAGCAGATAGCCTCCGTCGGCACCACGGTACATGGCTTCACGGATCACCTCGGCTGCACGACCGGGGCCCATGGTGATGACAATTACTGTGGAACCCGGATTCTGGTCCTTCAAGCGCAGGGCCTGCTCCAAAGCATTCAAATCCTCGGGATTGAAGATGGCCGGCAGCGCAGAGCGGTTGACCGTGCCCTCAGGAGTCATGGCATCGGGACCGACGTTGCGTGTGTCGGGAACTTGCTTGGCAAGTACAACAATTTTCAAATTCATAAAAAATCAATATTTTAATGTAATTATCGGCTTATAAGATTGCACATTTTTGCTAAAACCGTGCAAAAATAAGGATTTCTCCCGAAATAGGCAAAGAAAATGGAAAAATTTGAATATATTTGCGGCAGAAAGTGACATAATTTGACTAAAAAGACAACTAAATATGAGGTTTATCAGCTGGAATGTGAACGGACTGCGTGCCGTTTTGGGCAAGAATTTCCGGGAAGCTTTTGAAGCGCTCGATGCCGACTTCTTCTGCCTGCAAGAAACGAAATTGCAAGAAGGGCAGGTGGAGCTGGAATTGCCCGGCTACCATGCCTACTGGAACTACGCAGAAAAGAAGGGGTATAGCGGCACGGCCGTCTTCTGCCGCAAGGAGCCCCTGCAGGTGACCTACGGAATGGGCATAGACGAACATGACCACGAAGGACGCGTAATCACGCTGGAGATGGATACATTCTTCCTGGTGTGTGTGTACACCCCAAACAGTCAGGACGGTCTGCGCCGACTCGACTATCGGATGGCATGGGAGGACGATTTCCTGGCCTACATCAAGCGGCTCGATGCGCAGAAGCCCGTAATCGTATGCGGCGACCTGAACGTGGCCCACAAAGAGATTGACCTGAAGAATCCGCAGACCAACCGCCGGAACGCAGGCTTCACCGATGAAGAACGCGGCAAGATGAGCACACTGCTCGACAATGGATTTGTGGACACCTTCCGCCTGCTCCACCCCAATGAGGAAGGAGCCTACAGCTGGTGGAGCTACCGTTTCCGTGCCCGCGAAAAGAACGTGGGGTGGCGCATCGACTATTTCATCGTGTCGCAACGTCTGGCGGCACAAGTGGCCGAGGCCAGCATCCATGCCGAAGTAATGGGAAGCGACCACTGCCCCGTGGAGCTGAGGCTGGCAGAATAAGAAATATACATTATTAATTAATTATAGTAAATACCGTATGAAAAAAAAATTGTTCATTGTGTGGGCACTGGTGGCAGGATGCCTCCATGCACAGCAAACACCCGAAAACAAAGCACTGGATTTGAGAACACGCATCGAAAAGACCTCCGATGCCGAAAGCCGGAAGCAGCTGTTGCTGCAAATGGGCGAAACGGGCACATTCCAGGCATGGGCATACGCCCAGCAGCTGAAGGGCGACAAACAGTTGAAAGGCGCAGCCAAAAAGGCGGCTAAGAAAGTGCTGAAGCAGCACCCCGAATACAAGGGATTCACCTCCATCTTCAACGGCAAGGACCTGACGGGATGGAAAGGACTGGTGGAGAATCCCATCAAGCGCAGACAGATGAGCACCGACGAACTGGAAAAAGCACAGGTAAAAGCCGACGAAATCATGCGCCGCGACTGGACTGTGCAAGACGGCACACTCACCTACGTTGGCCATGGATTTGAAAACATCTGCACAGCCAAGGACTATAAAGACTTTGAACTCTACGTGGAATGGCGGCTCGACCCCAATGGTGCCGAACCCGATGCCGGTGTGTATCTGCGCGGCACGCCCCAGGTACAGATTTGGGACATCGCCCGTGTGAACGTGGGTGCACAAGTAGGTTCAGGCGGACTCTACAACAACCAGAAGCATCGCAGCACGCCCACACAGGTGGCCGACCGCAAGCTGGGCGAATGGAATGCCTTCCGCATCCGCATGGTAGGCGAGAAGGTGTCGGTATGGCTCAATGGCATCCAAGTGGTAGATGAGGTAGTGATGGAAAACTACTGGGACCGCAGCCAGCCCATCCCCGCCTGCGACCAGATTGAAATGCAGGCTCACGGAAGCCTTGTGAATTTCCGCAACATCTACATAAAGGAACTCTAATCACACACGATGGCCGAGTTACCCGATCTGGTGAGAGACCTGGCGCTGATACTGGTGGTGGCCGGAATTGTCACGCTGCTGTTCAAGCGGCTCAAGCAGCCGCTTGTCCTAGGCTACATCGTGGCAGGCTATCTGGTGAGTCCCCACATGCCCTACACGCTTTCGGTGATGGACACCTCCAACGTGAAGACATGGGCCGACATCGGTGTCATCTTTCTCCTCTTTTCGCTGGGACTCGACTTCTCGTTCAAGAAAATCCTCAAGATGGGGGCGGCTCCAGTCATTGCAGCCGTCACCATCATCTTCTGCATGATGCTTTCCGGCTATGCCGTGGCCGACCTCTTCGGCTGGAGCCAGATGGACAGCATCTTTCTGGCCGGCATGCTGGCAATGAGCAGCACCACCATCATCTACAAAGCCTTCGACGACATGGGGCTGCGACAGCAGCATTTCACGGGAATGGTGATGAGCGTGCTCATCCTGGAAGACATTCTGGCCATTGTGATGATGGTGATGCTCTCCACCATTGCCAAGGGCAACAGCCCCGACGGCGGCCAAATGGTGGGCAGCGTGGTCAGCATCGTGTTCTTTCTGGTGCTGTGGTTTGTGGTGGGCATTTTCGTCATACCCATGTTCCTGCGCCACACCCGCAGACTCACAAGCGACGAAACCATGCTGGTGGTGGCCATCGGACTGTGTTGTCTGATGGCCGTAGTGTCCACCCAGGTAGGATTCAGCAGTGCATTCGGAGCCTTCGTGATGGGCAGCATCCTGGCCGAGACCGTAGAGGCCGAACGCATCATCAAGCTGGTGGAGCCTGTCAAGAACCTCTTCGGAGCCATTTTCTTTGTATCAGTAGGCATGCTGGTTGACCCGGCCGTGCTCTCTGCCCATGCCCTGCCCATCTGTGCCATCGTGCTCACCATCCTGCTCGGGCAGAGCATTTTCGGCTCAATGGCCTACCTCATCAGCGGACAAACCCTGCGCACGGCCATGAAATGCGGATTCTCCATGGCACAGATTGGCGAGTTTGCCTTCATCATCGCCTCACTGGGTCTCTCGTTGGGTGTCATCAGCCAGTTCCTCTACCCCGTGGTGGTGGCCGTGTCGGTAATCACCACCTTTCTCACCCCCTACATGATACGCGCTGCAGACCCCTGCTACGCGCGGCTGGAACGCTACCTGCCCCACCGGCTCACCGAAGCCCTCAACCACATCACTGTGAGCCATCCCTCGGGAAAAGGGGCCAAGCACCTCTGGCGGAGCCTGCTTCGGCAGATGGGCCTCAACACACTGGTGTACGCCATTCTCTCCACCACCGTCACCGCCATCATGCTCACCTTTTTCCTCCCCTTCATCCGCCACCTGCTGCCCGGCTGGCACTGGACGGCCAATGCCATCTGTGGCACACTCACCATTCTGGCCATGTCGCCCTTCCTGCGTGCCATGGTGATGAAGAAGAACCACAGCGAGGAATTCAAGCAGCTATGGGCCGAGAGCAGGCTCAACCATCTGCCCCTGCTTTTCACCATCCTGGTGCGTGTGGTGATTGCATGCTCGTTTGTGTTCTACGTATGCAATTATCTGAGCCGTTTTGCCAATGCCCTCATCATCGCCATTGCCGTGGGCATCCTCGTATTGATGGTGATGTCGCGTTCGCTCAAGCACAGCTCCATCCGCCTGGAGCGCATGTTCATCCAGAACCTGCGGTCGAGAGACATTGAGGTGCAGTCCCATCTCCACAAGCGGCCACGCTATGCCGCCCACCTGCTCGACCGAAACATCCACATGAGTGAATTCGAGGTGAGCCAGGACTGTGCATGGGTGGGCCGCTCATTGCGCGATCTGGCCTTGCGGCAGCAGTTCGGTGTGCATGTGTGCAGCATCATACGCGGCTCCGTGCATCTCAACATTCCCGACTCCGAAGAACTCATCTTCCCCGGCGACCGCATGCAGGTGATCGGCGACGACAGCCAGCTTTCCCAAATGGCAGAGTCGATGCGCTCGGCCTGCATCCATCCCGAGGAATACAACGAGAGCCATGAGATGGTACTCCGCCACATTGTCATCGACGGCGGTTCACCGCTGGTGGGTGTCTCGCTCCGCGACAGCGGCATTCGCGACCACTACAACTGCATGGTAGTGGGTCTGGAGGAAGGCAAGGAGTCGCTCTCCCAGATGTCACCAGGCCGCAAGTTCAGGAAAGGCGACATACTATGGGTAGTGGGCGAAGCCGCCAATCTGGAGGGGCTGCTCGAAGCTGCCTCCTCTCCACTGGCTCTGCAGAAAAACAATCAGACAAGGATTATCCCAACAAAATAACCAACACACATAATAAGAACTGACAACATGAAAAAGTATCCAAAAATTGGCATCCGCCCCACCATTGATGGCCGACAGGGCGGTGTACGCGAAAGCCTTGAAGAAAAAACCATGAGCCTGGCCAAGGCTGTGGCCGAGTTGATTTCCTCCAACCTGAGGAATGGTGACGGAAGTCCTGTGGAATGCGTCATTGCCGACGGCACCATCGGTCGCGTAGCCGAGAGTGCAGCCTGCGCCGAGAAGTTTGAACGCGAAGGCGTTGGGGCTACCATCACTGTCACCTCCTGCTGGTGCTACGGTGCGGAAACCATGGACATGCACCCCTATTGGCCCAAGGCCGTGTGGGGCTTCAACGGCACAGAACGCCCTGGAGCCGTATACCTGGCTGCCGTCTTGGCCGGACACGCCCAAAAGGGTCTGCCTGCCTTCGGCATCTACGGACACGACGTGCAGGACATCAACGACAACTCCATCCCTGCCGACGTGGCAGAAAAGCTGCTGCGCTTTGCCCGTGCCGCTCAGGCCGTGGCCACCATGCGCGGACGCAGCTACCTGTCGATGGGCAGCGTGTCGATGGGCATTGCCGGTTCCATTGTCAACCCAGATTTCTTCCAGGAATACCTGGGACTGCGCTGCGAGTCGGTCGACCTCACCGAAATTATCCGCCGCATGACCAAGGGAATCTATGACAAGGAGGAATATGCCAAGGCCATGACATGGACCGAAAAGCACTGTAAGAAGAACGAAGGCCAGGACTTCAACGCCGAAGCCAAGACCAAAACACGCCAACAGAAGGACGAGGACTGGGAATTTATCGTGAAGATGACCATCATCATGCGCGACCTCATGCAAGGCAACCCCAAACTGCTGGAAATGGGATTCAAGGAAGAATCGCTGGGCCACAACGCCATTGCAGCAGGCTTCCAGGGACAGCGCCAATGGACCGACTTCTATCCCAACGGTGACTATTCCGAAGCGCTACTCAACACATCCTTCGACTGGAACGGCATTCGCGAGGCTTTCGTACTGGCCACCGAGAACGATGCCTGTAACGGTGTGGCCATGCTCTTCGGCCATCTGCTATCCAACCGTGCCCAGATATTCTCTGATGTGCGCACCTACTGGAGCCCCGAGGCTGTGAAGCGTGTCACAGGCAAGGAACTGACGGGAAAGGCCGCCGGCGGCATCATCCACCTCATCAACTCCGGAGCCACCACACTCGACGGCACCGGACAGCAGACCGATGCACAAGGCATGCCCGCCATGAAGCCTCATTGGGAAATCACCGAAGAGGAAGTGGAAAAATGCCTTGAGGCCACTACATGGTACCCCGCCAACCGCGACTATTTCCGCGGCGGAGGCTTCTCCTCCAACTTCCTGTCCAAGGGAGGCATGCCCGTGACCATGAGCCGGCTCAATCTGGTGAAAGGTCTGGGTCCCGTGCTTCAGATAGCCGAAGGATGGACCGTAGAAATCGACCCCGAAATACACCGTCTGCTCGATGAACGCACCGACCGCACCTGGCCCACCACATGGTTCGTGCCCCGTCTCTGCGACAAGCCGGCCTTCCGCGATGTATACTCCGTAATGAACAATTGGGGGGCCAACCATGGTGCCATCAGCTATGGCCACATCGGTCAGGATCTCATCACCCTGGCCTCCATGCTGCGCATCCCCGTGTGCATGCACAACGTAGACGATGACAAGATTTTCCGTCCCGCCGCATGAAACGCCTTCGGCATGGACAAGGAAGGTGCCGATTACCGTGCGTGTGCCACCTACGGGCCTGTGTATAAGTAGAAACCTCTCACACACAGGACCATGAAACACGACAAGCAGTCATCCCCCGCGGGCAAGGCGGCCATGCTGGTGCCGTTTATCCTCATCACCAGCTGCTTTGCTCTTTGGGGCTTTGCCAACGACATCACCAACCCCATGGTGAAAGCGTTTTCAAAGATATTCCGCATGAGCGTGACCGACGGAGCCATGGTGCAAGTAGTCTTCTACGGAGGCTACTTTGCCATGGCCTTCCCGGCCGCCATTTTCATTCGCAAATATTCCTACAAGGCAGGCGTGATGCTGGGTCTGGGACTCTACGGGCTAGGAGCCTTCCTCTTCTATCCCGCCATGCTCACCGGGCTCTACTATCCCTTCCTGCTGGCCTATTTCATCCTCACCTGCGGCCTGTCGTTTCTGGAGACAAGCTGCAACCCCTACATTCTCAGCATGGGACCTGAGGATACGGCTACACGCCGCCTCAACATGGCCCAGTCGTTCAACCCCATGGGTTCACTCTTGGGCATGTATGTGGCCATGAACTTCATACAGAACAGGCTCAATCCCATGGACACTGCCACACGCAGCACCCTCTCGGATGCAGAGTTTGCAGCCGTGCGCGACGCCGACCTTCAGGTACTCATCGGGCCGTATGTGGTCATCGGGCTGGTGGTGATGCTGATGCTCATCCTCATCGCCGTCACCAAGATGCCCCACAATGCCGACCAATCACACGACGTGCATTTCTTCAGGACCATACGCCGCATCTTCGGCCTCAACCGCTATCGCGAGGGCGTAATAGCCCAATTCTTCTATGTGGGCGCACAAATCATGTGCTGGACCTTCATCATCCAGTACGGTACACGCCTGTTCATGTCGGAGGGCATGGACGAGAAGAGCGCAGAGGTGCTATCACAACAATACAACATCGTGGCCATGATTATCTTCTGTGTCAGCCGCTTTGTGTGCACCTTCGCCCTGCGCTACATCAGTCCCGGCCTTCTGCTCAAGCTGCTGGCCTCTGTGGCGGCCATTTTCACGATGGTGGTCATCGGCAGCCAGTCCATCATAGGCATGTATGCACTGGTAGGAGTGTCTGCCTGCATGTCGCTTATGTTCCCCACCATCTACGGCATTGCACTCAAAGGCCTTGGCGACGATGCGAAGTTCGGAGCGGCAGGCCTCATCATGGCCATCCTTGGCGGATCGGTGCTTCCCCCTCTCCAGGCGGTCATCATCGACTGCCACACGCTGTGGGGCTTCCCGGCCGTCAACCTGTCCTTCGTGCTCCCGCTCATCTGTTTCATCGTCATCATCATCTACGGCCATCGTTCGCATTGCCGCGAATAGGCCCACACACAATTATCCCCTGCAACCGTCAGGTTTGCGGGGGATTTTTTTGCTAAGTGTCACATCATATTGACAGGGGAATCGAGTGGGGCTTAGGGGGTCAGCCCCCTATCTTCACCATGGTGGCACCAAAGCCATACTCGCGGAAAGAGGCATCCTGCCATGTGCAGCCCTTGTAGCGATAGCGGAGCTCCTGAAGGATGTTCTTGCGGAGCACACCCATGCCCTTGCCGTGGATGAAGACAATCTTGCGGCCCTTGAACTTGAGATTGGCATCCATCACCTTCCGGAACTCAGCCATCTGAGCCATCAGCATGTCGCCGGCCGACATGCCGGCAGTGGTGTCGAGCAGTTCCTCTATGTGGAGGTTCACCTCGATAGGCTCGTCGGGCGAAGGTTTCTTGGGTTCCGGTTTCTTGGGACGGGCCTCATCGGCGGCCTTTTTGCTGATGAGTGCCTCCTGCAGCTGTTCCGCATCCACGAACACCTGCCGCACGGGTTTGTCGTCGCGAATGATGTCGAGCGTCCAGTTGGGGTCGCTGAAGAAGGCGTTCGGCTGGAAGATGTGGAGCTTGTAGAACTTGGTGCAATCTACCCGCAGTTCCGTGCTGACGGCCGGCTTCTGGATGAAGGGTTTGTCCTGCTTCCATGCAATGGCCTGCACGCACACACGCTCGAAACGGTCAAGCATCGTGCGGTCGAATTCCTCCACAAACACCTTGCTGTTGGGTTCCAGCTGTGCACAGAAGCGTGCCTGCCAGTTGGCCCCCTCGGCCGTCATGTAGAGCACCTGCATGAAATAGTTGCTGTCGTTCACAAGATAGCTCTCGAAGGTTGTATTGGACAACTGCTTCACATTGTCGGGAACAAACGAGAGGTACAGATTGAGGCGGTCGCCGTCCTTGCGCTCCAGCGGCTTGGCCTTGAAGGTGATGGGCTTGTCGGCTGGCTCCAGTTCCTCCGGCTCGCTCTGTCGCTTGGCCGCGCCGCGGGTGTTCACCTTGGCGATGTTATAGTCGTCGGTGTCGATGACCACAAGCTGCGATTTCAGCATGGGGATGTTGAAGCCGTCCTCGTCTTCCACCAGCACCACATCCTTACCCTGAAATCCACTCACTATGCCTCCTCCCACCTCGGAGAGGAAACGCACTTTATCTCCTATTTTCATTACCTTTTCTTTATTTTCCACACAAAATTACAACTTTTTCGCGAGAATAATGTATCTTTGCATAAATTTCCACTAAAATGAACGCCAAACACATACATATAAAAGACTATAACTACCCGCTGCCCGACGAAAGGATTGCCAAGTTCCCCCTGCCACAGCGCGATGGCAGCAAACTGCTGGTATATCGCCACGGCGAGGTGAGCGAGGACGTTTTCACCCATCTGCCGGCCTACCTTCCCCAAGGAGCCCTGATGGTATTCAACAACACACGCGTCATACAGGCCCGCCTGCATTTCCACAAGGACACAGGCGCACTGATAGAGATATTCATCCTGGAGCCGGCACAGCCGGCAGAGTACCAGGAGAACTTTGTGGCACGCGGAGCATGCGGATGGTATTGTCTGGTGGGCAACCTCAAGAAATGGAAAGCGGGCACGCTGGCACGGCAGGTGACTGTGGGCGGCACAGCCTACGAGCTGCAGGCCACTCGGGGCAAGCTGCACGGCACCAGCCACAGGGTGGACTTCTGCTGGCACGCGCTGGAACCCACCAGCGCTCCCCTGCCCTCCTGGGCCGAGGTGCTGGAGGCCATAGGCGAACTGCCCATACCGCCCTATCTGGGACGCGACACGGAGGAAAGCGACAAGGTGACCTACCAGACCGTGTACAGCAAGATTGAAGGCAGTGTGGCTGCCCCCACGGCAGGACTGCACTTCACCGACAGCGTGCTGGACCGGCTGGACCACAGCGGCATTGAGAGGGAGGAACTCACCCTGCACGTGGGCGCAGGCACCTTCAAGCCCGTGAAGAGCGAGGAGATTGGCGGCCACGACATGCACACCGAGCACATAGCCGTGAAACGGGCAACCATAGAGCGGCTGATTGCCCACGAAGGGAAGGCCATCGCCGTGGGCACCACCAGCGTGCGCACCCTGGAGAGCCTCTACTACATGGGGGTGCTGGCCCAGGAAGGGGCCGAAGACCTGCATGTGCCCCAATGGATGCCCTACGACACCCATCCCTCCCTGTCCACCACCGATGCGCTGAAAGCCCTGCTCGCCTATATGGACCGGCGGCAGCTGGATGTGCTCCACAGCAGCACCCAGATTATCATCGTGCCAGGCTATACGTTCCACATCGTGGACATGATGGTGACCAACTTCCACCAGCCCCAGAGCACCCTGCTGCTGCTGGTGAGCGCCTTTGTGCAGGGCCGGTGGCGCACCATCTACGACTATGCGCTCGACCATGATTTCCGTTTCCTCAGCTACGGCGACAGCTCATTATTGATTCCATGATAGCAACCCTACAAGACAACGGGGAGGAACGCTTCCCCATCGTAGACCCCGAAGGCCAGATTATCGGCCATGCCACCCGACGGGAGTGCCACAGCGGCAGCATGCTGCTGCACCCCGTGGTGCATCTCCATGTGCTCAACTCCAAAGGAGAACTCTACCTGCAGAAACGCCCCGAATGGAAAGACATACAGCCCGGACGATGGGACACGGCTGTGGGCGGGCACATCGATCTGGGGGAGAATGTGGAGCAGGCACTCAAGAGGGAAGCCCAGGAGGAACTGGGGCTTACGGACTTCTCCCCCACCCTGGTGACGCACTATGTGTTTGAAAGCCCACGCGAGCGAGAACTGGTGTTCGTGCACCGAACGGTCTACGACGGCCCTGTCACGCCCAGTGCGGAAACGGCTGGCGGACGCTTCTGGACCATGCAGGAAATCAAGAAGGCCATGGGGAAGGGCGTGCTCACCCCCAACTTCGAGCAGGAGTTCGAGCGCGTCTTCGGCCACAGCGAAAATCAGCAATAAATCTACACTAACAGAAAAATCATACGTATGAAAAAAGGACTTTTCACCTGTGCACTCATTGCCTGCTGCGCAATGACGACTGCACAAGAACTCACGTCATTCGTTGACCCACGCATCGGAACGGGCGACCACGGCCATGTATTCGTGGGTGCCAATGTGCCCTTTGGCATGGCTGGAGCCGGCCCCAACCAGTTGGAAAGAGGCTGGGACTGGTGTTCCGGCTACCATGAAACAGGGCAGAAGATTATCGGTTTCGGGCAGATACACCTGAGCGGCACAGGATGCGGTGACCTGGGAGACATCAGCCTGCTGCCCGTGTATGGCGACGTGGAGCTCACGCGCGAAGGACTGGCACACACCTTCAGCCACGAAAACGAGACGATGTATCCCGGCTACTACAGCGTGCTGCTCAATGAAACGGGCATACGCGCCGAAATGACCGCCACAAACAGGGTGGGCCTCTACCGCTTCACGTTTCCCCGCGGGAGCAACAATGCGCGCATCATCATCGACCTGGAGAATGCCGTGGAAGGCATACCCACCGACACCCGCGTGGTGCAGACCGACGAGTTCACGCTCATGGGCTACCGCTACAGCCGCGGCTGGGCACCCCGCAAACGGGTGTTCTTCTGCATCCGCTTCTCCCAGCCCATCCATCATTTCCTGTCCGACGGGCTGAATGCACGCTACGGACAGGCCACCTTCGAGATAACGCCGGGCGAGCAGGTGATGGCCAAAGTGGCCCTTTCGCCCACCTGCGAAACCAACGCCCTCATCAACCTCAACTATGAAGTGGGCCAGGCATGGGATTTCAATGCCTGGGTCAAGCAGGCCAAGGAGGCATGGGAAACCCAGCTGGGACGCATCAGGGCCACCTTCCGCACTGAGCGAGAAAGCCGCATCTTCTACACCTCGATGTACCACTATATGATGGCACCCCAAACCTGGTGTGATGTGACGGGCGACTATCTGGGCGCCGACCTGCGCATACATCGCAGTGCACCCTATGTACACCTGACTACATGGAGCCTGTGGGACACCTATCGTGCGGCCCATCCCCTGGCCACCCTCATCCTGCGCGACCGCCTGAACGACTACGCGCAAACCATGATGGACCTTTATCGCCAATGGGGCGAACTGCCCGTGTGGCATCTGGCCAGCAACGACACCTACTGCATGGTGGGCGAGCCCGCCGTGCCCGTGCTGGCCGACATCATCCTCAAGGGAGACACCGCCGGCCTGGATGTGGAAGAGGCATTCCAGGCCATGAAGGCAAGCCTGCTGCCCACCGAGAACAACGTGCGCCAAGGCGTTCCCCTGCGCGGGAAGGACAATCTGGCCAGGCTGGGCTACCTGCCGTTCGACAGCAACGAGCGGGAAACAGTGTCCAAGAACATGGAGTATTTCCTGGCCTGCTGGAGTGCTGCACAGGTGGCCGGACGGCTGGGACACACAGCCGACAGCGTGCGCCTTTATGATTTGAGCATGAACTACAAGAAGCTCTACGACAAGCGCGTACAGTGCATGCGCGCCCTCGATAGCAAGGGCAATTTCCGCACCACGGAAGGCTTCAACCCCGGCCATCAGACCGAGGACTACACCGAAGGCAACCCCTGGCAATACACGTTCCTGGTGCCGCACGACGTGAAGGGTCTGGTGGAACTTGTGGGCGGAAGCGAAGCCTTTGAAAAGCGTCTCGACGACCTGCTCGTGGCCGACGGCGACCTGGGACAGAACGCCAATCCCGACATATCGGGCCTCATCGGCCAGTATGCCCATGGCAACGAGCCCAGCCATCATATATTATATATGTATAACTACATCGGCAAGCCCAAGAAGGCACAGGCATGGCTGCGCAAGGTGATGGACGAACTCTACGACGACAAACCTGCCGGCCTGTGCGGCAACGAAGATGTGGGGCAGATGTCTGCCTGGTACATCCTCTCGGCCCTGGGCCTCTATCAGGTGGAACCCTGCGGAGGCGTATATCAGTTGGGCTCGCCCATCGTAGAGGAAGCCGTGATTCCGCTGGCCGATGACAAACAGTTTGTCATCCGCACCCACGGCGGTGCGGCCGACAAGGTGGAGGTGAAGAAATATGTGCTCAACGGGAAGACCCTGAAGGGCACATCCATCACCCACAGCCAGATTATGGCCGGCGGCACACTCGACGTATATTTCTAATTCCATTATAACCCCATTCAAAACGACACATGAAAAGAATCATGCTAGCATTGCTGCTGTCGGCTCCCCTGTCGGCCTACAGCATGCCATGGGCCCACATGCCCGCCAAGGAGAAGAAGAAACAGGAATCCGTACAGAGCACCATCCAGGACCAGCGGCCGCCCGTGCAGGAACGTCTGTTCCGCAGCGATGCCGTGGAGAAACAGATTGAGGCGCTCCGCGACAAGCTCACAGCCATCAATCCCAAACTCTTCTGGATGTTCCAGAACTGTTTCCCCAACACACTCGACACCACGGTCCACTACTCCAACGAGTCGGGCGACGACGACACCTTCGTCTATACAGGCGACATACACGCCATGTGGCTGCGCGACAGTGCGGCACAGGTGTGGCCCTATCTGCGCTATGCGTCGGCCGACGAACCGCTGCGCCGCCTCATCCGCGGTGTCATCCGCCGGCAGATAGCCTGCATCCTCATCGACCCATACGCCAATGCGTTCAACATCGGGCCTACGGGCGGCGAGTGGGAAACCGACAATACCAAGATGAAGAAGGAACTCCACGAGCGCAAGTATGAGATAGACTCGCTCTGCTATCCCCTGCGTCTGGCCTATGCCTACTGGCAGCAGACGGGCGACGGAAGCATCTTCGACGAGAAGTGGCTGCAGGCCGTGCGGCTGATTGTCGACACCTTCCGCGAACAGCAGAACTGGAACGGCCCCCGCACCTCCTACCGCTTCACACGCAAGACATCTGCGCTCCACGACACACGCAGCAACTATGGCTATGGCCATCCCGGCAAACCGTGCGGACTGATAGCCAGTGCCTTCCGTCCCTCCGACGACAGTTGCATCTTCCCCTATCTGGTGCCCAGCAACTTCTTTGCCGTGAGCGTGCTGCGCAAGGCCGCCACCATTCTGCGCCAGGTGAACAAGGAGGACTCTCTGGCCCTGGAATGCAGCCAGATGGCCACCCAGGTGGAGGAAGCATTGCAGAAGTACGCCGTGGTGGAGCATCCCACCTATGGCAAGATTTATGCCTTCGAGGTAGACGGCTACGGCAGTGCCCTGCTCATGGACGACTCCAATGCACCCAGCCTGCTGTGCATGCCCTATCTGTGCGACGTGCCCATCGATGACCCCATCTACCAGAACACGCGCCGTTTCGTGTGGAGCCCCGACAACCCCTATTTCTTCCGCGGAAAGGCTGGAGAGGGCATCGGCGGCCCGCACTGCGGACTCGACCAGCCCTGGCCCATGAGTCTGGTGATGAAGGCACTCACCACCACCGACCGCACCGAGCAGGAATGGTGTGTGGAACAGCTGCTGGCCACCGATGGCGGCACCGGCTTCATGCACGAGTCGTTCAACAAGGACGATGCCACCAATTTCACCCGTGCCTGGTTTGCATGGGCCAACACCCTCTTTGGTGAGCTCATCGTAAAGATGTATGCCGAATAGGTCTGCACGCAGACATGCCCCGCAACAGAGCGCCCAGGAATTTGCTTCCCTGGGCGCTCTGTTCAGCCAAAGAACAACGCGGAATTCACCCTGTTGGAAAAAAGTTGTATAAAATATATGGATTTATTGGAAAAAAGTTGTAACTTTGAATCCGAAACAGTGGAAAAAAGTTGCAACTATGCTTAAAAGAAAAAATAATAGACAGACTCGAAAAGTGGTATCAGTCAGGGCATTACAAAGCTCCACTGGTATTCGGAGCGAGACAAGTGGGCAAAACAACCGCCATTAGGGAGTTTTCAAAGGCTGTCGGCAAACAATGTGGAATCTGATAACGGCATAATCTACCTCCTCCCATTGTATATGGCATCATTGCTATAAATCATGGTTTTCCTGTAGCAGAGTGCATAACGACCTTGCTGATTGTTTTATCCTTTGCGAGCCACGCTGTTTTGATAATTGCTGCAAATCACGTGAAAAACTCCATATTACCAAACGTTGTCACACTTTTATGAGGGACTTTTTGGCGTAACATGACACTTTTATGAGGGACTTTTTGGTATAATACAACATTTTTATGAGGGAGTTTTTTTTATTCTTGCTCGCGTGAATACCATTTCCTATGCTTGACGATGTGTAGAAATGTGAATAAGGCAGCAATGTAGCCAAACTTTCCATGCAGGCCTCCTATGCCGCAATGTCCGTGCATCAGCCATTGTGGAACGGCTATCAGACCAGTTGCTGCTGTAAGCGTGAAAAACATTGCCATATACTTTACGGCCTTTGAGTGATGTTTCCTGAAACGGCCGAGCCACAGACTTATACCATGCCAATTCAGCCAAAGGTGCCACACGGCAAAACCCGTCATAATCGTGGATGCAATGATATGCAGCCATGTGAATACGGCATTGCCGATGCCACGGAATGGTGCTCCGTGCAAATGCTCCAACATTATACCACTTGCCAATACTATTGGCGAAACCCACAACAAACTCTTGTTGCAAACTGATAATTGTTTCTTTTTCATAAGCTTTTTTTGCGGATGCAAAGGTATCGCTTTTTTGTTAGACAGATATTATGTATCTTTGCAGATGATTTCAGAATATTTGCACTCATGATAAAAAAGGCTGTCAGACATCAGATAGTGGAGCGGATGACCAGGTTGGGTGATGCTTCACTGCATCAAACAGGCGATCCGCACGAGGGCTTTTCGCAGACCTATCATTATCACAACACACTCGAAGTGATAGTGATAAAGCAAGGATGGGTTGAAGGTATTGTTGGGGAGATTGTGGGCAAAATCCGATGCGGCACGGTGTTGGCTATCGGGAAAGACCTGCCGCATTGTGTTCTCAACGCTTCCGCCGACTGCAAAGCGATACTTGTACACGTTCCCTCTGAGTTGCTGAAATGGGACGAGTCGCGTTTTCCCGAACTGAGTCATGGAATAGATTTCCTTCGCCGAAGCAGAAACGGTATGGTTTTTGACGATGCAGGATTTGCCGACAGGATAGTAAGGCTTGCGGGAAAGATAGCCTCTGCCGACGGTTTCATGAGGATGTCGCTGTTGATGCGTATGTTGCATATCCTTAGCACTGCTTCACCCACTTCAACACTACGCTCGGAACAGTACGGTCAGCTCCTGCCGAACAAGCAGGAGACGGCTGTTGACAGAGCATACGATTATCTGTACGGGCATTTCCGCGAGCAGTTGTCTTTAGCCGACATTGCCGCCCATTCAGGGCAAAACCCGTCGGCCCTTTGCCGCGCGTTCAAGAAATCAAGCGGCTATACCATCGGGCAGTTCTGCACACGTCTGCGTATCGAGTATGCTTGCAATCTTCTCTTGAATACAGATATGGGCATAGCACAGATAGCCTATTCATCAGGCTTCAACAGCTATCCCCATTTCTGCACCCGGTTCAAGACAGCAATGCAAATGTCGCCGACGGAGTATCGGAAAAATGCGGTCTAATCGTATTCTCTCCCACTACGTATGCATAGCATGCGGCAGGGAGGGATATCAACGAAGTAAGGCACTATCAGCGTTTAGATTGTAAGTGCCACATATCGTGTCCGAAGAATATACGCTTTTCAACTCGTTCAAAGTCGATTGACAAATAAAGCCTTTCGGCATTCGGATTTAGGAAATCAACCATAAGCCCGACGCAATCGTGTCCCTCGTTAAAGGCTTTTTCTCGCAAAGCAATCATCAATTTACGACCTATACCCAAGCCACGATATTCGGGTAGAATGCCTAACGAATCCATATAAAATTCGCCTGCACCTGTTTCGTTTTCGCATACCACAACATCGGGGTTGTATTTGCGAATGATTGAGAATGTGCGTTTACGCAAATGTTCCAATAAAGCACCGTCATATCCGACAATTGCACCGGCACTTTTACCGTCAACTTCAGCAACCAATGCATTAAGATAACTATATTGAGAATCTTCATATTGTGCTATTTCGGTCAGCACATCAATATAGTTATTGCCACAATAATCCAGTACCGATTCTTCGCCGATAGCCATAGCTACAGCATGAGCGATAATATTAGCGTCATCTATAGTTGCTTGTCGGATAGTAATATTCATATAATGATTCCGCTACAAAAAGTAGCATTTAAGTTAGACATTTGCCTGTAGTATTCAGAAGTAACCCCTTCCGTCCACCAAGGATTATCAACCTTAAGCCTTAAGCCTGCCTGTTATTTGCCTTTCCAATAATTCTGTATATTCCATATAGACGCGTTTTATTGGTGCAAATATACTATTTTTGTTTCAAATAAGCATATTCATGCAATCTTATTTGTATCTTTTTTTGAATTTTAAGCCATTTAGCCCCTTTTGGAATGCTTATTTTTACCGTTCGACAGTCCCTGTAACCGGGTGTTACCATATATTCAAGCATTTTCGGTGGAAGACATGTAAGGCAAGTTACTCCTTGTTATATAGGTCGAGAACTGTTTTGGTGTAGAACTTACGCCCAAGGTAGAGAGTTGTGCATTCGCTTACAATCCTCTTTCCGGGGGTGGTTCCGGAGATATCCTCAATGTAATGGTTAAACTGTTCACCAGAGGAGAGTTTGGAGTCAAATTGCTCCATTATTGAAAATATTCCTCCAAAAGGAGTGAGTTTCTCAGATTTTATTGCTACCTTTGCCGCAGAAATATAAATGACGGTTTATATAAACGACGGTTTACATTATGAGATTCTACGACAGGAAGAACGAAATAGAAATATTGCAGGAAAACGAGCGGCAAGCTCATGATACAGCTGTGTTCACGGTGCTTACAGGAAGACGCCGTGTTGGCAAGACTTCACTAGTGACCCACGCTCTGGAAGGAGTCGAATGGGCATATCTTTTCGTGTCAAAAGACAGCGAGGCTGCACTCTGCCAGAAGTTCCAGCGCGAACTTGAGCAACAGGTGGGCATCCATATGTATGGTCAGGTTGCAAATTTCAGAGACCTGTTCAAGGTAATCATGGAAGAATCCACACGCAGACATTTCACGATTGTAATAGATGAGTTCCAGAATCTTCACAAGATCAACCCCGCCATCTTCAGTGAGATACAAGACCTGTGGGACAGATACCACAACAGGTCCCGCCTCAATCTTATAGTCAGTGGAAGCATAATGTCGCTCATGAAAAGGATCTTTGAGGATGCCAACGAGCCTCTATACGGTCGTCCAACGTCAAAATTCACCTTGCGTCCATTCACGATTGAAGTGTTGAAGGAGATATTCCATGACCACTTCCCCGATTATTCCAATGAAGATCTCCTGTGCCTGTATATGTTGACTGGCGGTGTAGCAAAGTATGTGGAGCTGTTGATGGACGGCAAATGTTTCACCAAAGTCAAAATGCTTAACAACATATGCCGTCAGGATTCTTATTTCCTCAGTGAGGGGCGCGACTTGATGAATCAGGAGTTCAGTGATGACAGTGTGACGTATTTCTCCATTTTGCAACTCATAGCCAACGGCATGACACGAAGGGCAGACATTGATGGGGCTTTGATGAAAGACACAGGAACATTCATCCAGAATCTTGAGCGAGACTTCCGTATAATATCCCGTATAAAGCCCTTGTTGTCAAAGCCTAACAGCAAGACATCGGCATACGAAATATCCGACCAGTTCCTAAGGTTTTGGTTCAGGTTTGTCTGCCCCTATCAGTCGTTGATAGAAAGGCAGCATTTTTCCTTGCTCCGCAGCAACATTGATACCAACTATGACGTCTTCTCAGGGCGAACGCTTGAACAGTATTTCCAAGCAAACCTTATGGAGTCGGGCAAATATACCAAAGTGGGCAACTGGTGGGACCGCAAGGGCGAGAACGAACTGGACATAGTGGCTATCAATGAATTTGACATGACAGGACTGGTGGCAGAGGTGAAACGCAATCCGAGAAAGATAAGCATACCTAAGCTAAAGGACAAGCTGAATGCCTTGCCTAAAGACTGTTTCGGCAAGTATAATCTGTCTTTTCAAGCATTTTCGCTGGAAGACATGTAAGGCAAAAGAGGCAACTGCCAAACTGGGAAATATCAATTGTTTTTACTTCTTTTGGCTCTTCTATTTGGCCTTCTGTGCGAAGAAGAAAAAGCTCGTTGCCGTTCGGGCGAATCTGAGAAGGGGTTAACCACACAATTCGGGGGAATGACATCAGTTTTTTATCACGGATGGCTTACAATTCGGGATTCTTATGTAAATTTGCCGCAGAAATATAAATGATTGAGCCTACTTTAAAAAGTGGGCTCAAAATATTAACCCATGTGGATGTGGACCGTGTACGGAATCCTGTCAGAACGGTCGTCCATGTCGCGTGCTCCGAACGGAAGACGCATGTGCTCCGAACGGAGGACGCGTGTACTCCGAACGGAAGACGCATGTGCTCCGAACGGAGCACGATGCAATGATTGAGGGAGCATAACCACTGTCAACATACTTCGCCAACTATCTAAACATACTTTGCCATTTATGTTTAGATACTTTACGGGTGTTTTCTTAGATGTGTCTTT
>JAEDIG010000090.1 GCA_016292545.1 Bacteroidaceae bacterium | reverse complement strand
TAGAGGTCATGTAGAGCATGTTCTCCACACCGTTGATGCTCTCTTCCAGCGGTTGGATGACGGCGTTCATGACGGCATCTGCGCTGGCTCCGGTATAGGTGGCGCTCACCATGACGGTGGGCGGCGCAATGTTGGGGAACTGCTCCAACGGCAGCGTGAAGTAGGATATGGCTCCCACCATCACGATCATGATGGCAATTGACATGGCCATCACGGGTCTTTTTATGAATATATTACCTTTCATGTTCTAAACGAATATCACGGATATATATATGTGTTACATTATATGATTACTGCTTGTCGGCTGGCTGGTTCTGCTTCTTCACATCCTGGCCTTCGCGCACCATGCCGGCACCCTTGGCCACGATTTCTTCGCCTCCGTTGAGTCCGCTGGTCACGATATAGTCGCTTCCGCCCTCACGCTCGTTGATGGTGATGAGCTGTGTGTGGGCAATGCCATCCTTGTCCACTAGGTATACCTTGAACTTGTCCTGGGTCTGTACGGTTGCAGCAGAGGGGATGACAATGGCGTTCTCGTAGGTGATGGGAACCACCACCTTGCCTGTGCTGCCGCTGTGGAGCATCTTGCCGGGATTGTCGAAGACGGCACGCAACTGCACACTGCCGGTGCGGCGGTCCACTACGCCGCTCATGCTTTCCACCTTGCCGGGCAGGTCATACTCGCTTCCGTCTACCAGCTGCAGACGAACGGGGGGCATATTGATGATGGCCGAATCGGCGCTGCCGCTCTTGCGCGTCATGTCGAGCAGCTGTGATTCGGTGATGCTGAAGTAGACATACATCTGGCTGTTGTCCGAGACGGTTGTGAGCGACTGGGGCATGGAAGGACCCACCAGCGCTCCCAGACGATAGGGCAGTGTGCCCACTACACCGTCGGATGGGCTCACCACTACGGTGTAGCTGAGGTTGTTGCGGGCGTTCACCACCTGTGCCTTGCACTGGGCCACCTGAGCCTTGGCCGAGAGCAGGCTGTTGGCAGCCGTCTGAAGGTCGAATTCGCTCACCACCTGCTCGTCGAACAGGCGCTTGCGGCTGTCGTAGTTGAGCTGGGCTGTGGCTTCCTGTGCCTCGGCGGCCTTGAGCGATGCCTCGGCGGTGTTGAGTGCTGCCTTGTAGGGCACTTGGTCTATGATAAACAAGGTCTGTCCCTTGCGCACGGTCTGGCCTTCGGTCACGCAGAGCTTTTCCAGCTTGCCGCTCACCTGGGGATATATCTCAATATCCTGCTTGCCTCGGATTGTGGCAGTGTACTTGCTGTCGAGTGTAAGGTCTTGTGGCTTCACTACCATCGTCTCGTATGTGGCCGATGGCATTTGTCTCTGTTGCTTGCTGCCACATGAGGTCAGCACAGCAATACCTACAACCGCGGTTAACAAACCGCCTTTCAAATTGTAACTCATCTTCTTTACCATAATTTTTATAATGTATTGTCCTATATATCTTTGAAGAAGAAAGGCATTTGCCTGAAATCGGGTGCAAAGTTACAAAAAAAATCGTTATAGGCGGCATTTGTTTTTTGTCAAAAAAGGAATGAATTTTGTTCGAAACACGAAATAGGTTTCATTTTGTACAATTTTTTTGTAACTTTGTGTTCAAAAATGAAAAATTATGATAAAAACCTACAAGGATTGGGACAAGGAATTGTACTTTTGCTGTGTGAAAAGTGGTTTTGGCGAAGGGCTGGGAGAAAAGTTCATGCCAGGCAAAGTTGTCATTGTTTTTCCGGACAGCGGAGAGGCCAAGGTCATGCTCAACGAGAAGGTCTACAGCCTTAACCCCTCGCAGATGCTTTTCATGCACCCGCATTCTGTGGTGTCGCTCCAGAGTTGCAGCAAGGACTTCAGCTGCAGGCTCATTGCCCTTACGCCGGCCATGCAGGAAACGGCTTTCATGCAGATTGAGTTCTCTTTCTTTGGCATGATTCTCAGACAGCCCTGCTGGACGCTGGATGACGACATGAAAAGGCTGGGGCAGTCGTTCTACACGATGTTTGAGCACATCTGCAACATGAGCCAGACCGATGTGAAGACCGACCTCATCTCCGACCTCTTTCTCCTGTTCCTGCGTATGTTCTACGAATACACCAAGCCCATCATCCAGAAGGAACGCCCTTCAACTACGGTCATGAGCCGCTCATTGGTGGGGCGGTTCTTCCATCTGCTCAGGCTCAATTTCCGATCCGAGCATCGGGTCATCTTCTATGCCGACCGTTTGTGTGTCACACCCAAGTATCTGGGGCAAGTGATCAGGGGCACTGTGGGCGTCACTCCCAAGGACATCATCGACCGCACGCTGGCCATGGAGGCCCTCAACCTGCTCCGTCACACCGACAAGCCCATTCAGGAGATAAGCGACATCCTCGGTTTTGTTGACCAAAGCTATTTTGGCCGTTTCTTCAAGCGTATCTTCGACTTGTCGCCCATGCAGTTCCGGGCCAATCCTAATATGGATGTGCTGAAGCAGCTGGATGATATGCTGGACGTTAAGTATCCCGATTTGAAGGAGGCCTGGAAAAGCGGCAGAGAGTTCTAGGCGCATTCTTTCCCGAAGAGGGTTTGCTTTGCGGTTTTTTGCTGCCCAACTGGAAAAAAAATGTTACCCAGTTGGGCAGCAGAATTTTCCCAACTGGGTAACAAAATCCCCCATTCCAGACGGAGGCATTTTTAGCGTTCAAATCAGTTACATCTCGCCCCTATTCTGCGCCCATCAGGACGTTCCCTCGTTTTTCATCCCCCTGGACAGGGGAACCGAGGGGGGCTTAGAGGGGCCGATGGAGTGCTTCTCAGGAGTTCATACTCATGAGGAATTCTTCGTTGTTCTTGGTGTTTTCCAGCCGGCTCTTCACCTCGTTCATGGCCTCGATGGGGTTCATGTCGCTGAGGAACTTGCGCAGAATCCACATGCGGTCGAGTGTCATCTTGTCCTGAAGCAGGTCGTCACGACGGGTGCTGCTGGCCACAATGTTCACGGCGGGGAAGATGCGTTTGTTGCTGAGCATACGTTCCAGCTGCAGTTCCATATTACCCGTACCCTTGAATTCCTCAAAGATGACTTCGTCCATCTTGCTACCGGTGTCGATGAGGGCTGTGGCGATGATGGTGAGGCTTCCGCCGTTTTCGATGTTACGGGCGGCACCGAAGAAACGTTTGGGCTTGTGGAGGGCATTGGCATCCACACCACCACTCAGAATCTTTCCGCTGGCAGGCGAAACGGTGTTATAGGCGCGGGCCAGTCGGGTGATGCTGTCAAGGAAGATGACCACGTCGTGGCCGCATTCCACCATGCGCTTGGCCTTCTCCAGCACGATGCCTGCAATCTTCACGTGGCGTTCTGCAGGTTCGTCGAAGGTGCTGGCTATCACTTCGGCCTTTACGGTACGGGCCATGTCGGTAACTTCTTCGGGACGTTCGTCGATGAGGAGCATCATCAGGTATGCCTCGGGATGGTTGGCGGCAATGGCATTGGCAATGTCCTTCATCAAGAGGGTCTTTCCCGTTTTGGGCTGGGCCACAATCAGGGCACGCTGGCCTTTTCCGATGGGGGCAAAGAGGTCTACTACGCGGGCCGAGAGGGAGTCTTTTGTGCCGGAGCACAGGCGGAACTTTTCATCGGGGAAAAGAGGGGTGAGGTTTTCAAACGGGCTGCGGTCGCGCACAATGTCGGGGTTGCATCCGTTGATGCTGGTCACTCTCTCCAATGGGAAATATTTTTCGTTGGCGTGTGGGGCGCGCACAGGACCCTCCACCACGTCGCCTGTCTTGAGTCCGTATTGGCGGATAATCTGCTGGTTCACGTAGATGTCGTCGGGACTGCTCAGATAGTTGTAGTCGCTGCTCCTCAGGAAGCCGTAGCCGTCGCTCATCATTTCCAGCACACCGTTTCCAATGAGTTTTTCTCCAAAGTTGTAGGTGGCTTCTTCGTTGCCCTTGCGGTCGGCATTTCCATTGGTTGCTGCTGCCTTTGGGGTGTCGGCTGTGGAGGTGTTTTGTGGCTGGCTGTTGTTCTTCTTTTCCGTTCCCTCTTCCTGCGCCAACTGGGCAAACTGCTGGAGCGGGTCGGGAATGTCCTTCAGGATGATGAAGTTCTTGCCGGTATTCACCCATTCCTCGTCGGCCAGTTCGTTTTCTGTCTTGTTCGCCTCGATGACCTCACGCAGGGGTTCTTCGTCTTCGTCGTCCAGCAAATCAGCCATGCTGGGTTCCTCGGCAGTTGCTTCCTCGTGTTGTTCCTCCTCTGGGGCTGTGGTCGTTTCCTGAGTGGTTTCAGTCGCAGGTTCGGGAGCCTCTTCAGGCACAGTCACTTCCTCTGTCTGTGGCGTTTCTTCTTCCTGGGCGTTTTCCTGATTGGGCTGGTTGAAATCGAGTTCTTCCTGCACGAGCTTCACACTCTGGGCCTTTGGCTTGCGTCCGCGCTTTTTGGGCGCGGGTGCCTCCTCGGCAGTGGGTGTGTCCTCGGCAGCCTTCTCGTTTTCGTCTCCGGCTTCCTCCTGTACAGTATCCTTGGCGGCCTTTGGCTTGCGTCCGCGCTTTTTGCCCTCGGGCTTCTGTGCCGACTGCTTGGCCATGGTCATGGATTCTGCATCTATGATATTGTAGATGAGTGTTGTTTGGTCTTCGGAATACTCGGCATGGAGTTGTTCGGCCAGTGCCTTCAGTTCATCCATGCTCATACTTTCCAATTCTGATTTAGTATGCATTGTTTTTTAATAATAAGATTCATAATGGATTAGTCGCAGAGAACGTCTGCGCTTGTCATAAATCGACGTGCAAAGTTAATGCTTTTTCAATTTTCTGCCAAATTATTTCCCCATAAATCTGCAACTGTGAAGAAAAAAATGTAATTTTGCAGAAATTTTCAAACCACCAGCACATGATTCCATATCTACAAGTTTGCAACCTTACACGAAGGGTGGGCGACCGTACATTGTTTCAGAATCTCTCCTTCGGTATCGGCCAAGGACAAAAAATCGGCCTGATTGCCCAGAATGGTACGGGAAAGTCTACCCTTCTGAACATCCTGGCAGGAACGGATTCGGCCGACGAGGGGCAGGTGATTTTTCACAATGGCCTCAGGGTGGGCTATCTGCCCCAGTCGCCTGTCTATCCCGAAGACATGACGGTGATTGAAGCCTGCTTCTGGCATGGCAATGCCACCACCAATCTGATACGTGAATATGAGCGTTGCATGGTGCAGGAGAACCATCCGGGACTTGATGACATCCTGGCCCGCATGGACCTGCATAAGGCATGGGATTATGAAGCACATTCCAAGGCAATCCTATCGCGTTTCCAGATTGTTGACTTCCAACAGCCTGTGTCTCAGCTCTCAGGAGGGCAGCTCAAGCGTGTGGCCCTGGCCAACGTGCTCATCACGGAACCTGATTTCCTGATTCTGGACGAGCCCACCAACCATCTGGACTTGCAGATGATAGAATGGCTGGAGGATTACCTGTGCCGTTCCAAGATGACCTTGCTGATGGTCACACACGACCGTTATTTTCTGGACCGTGTGTGCAATTCCATTCTGGAGATGGACGACTGCACACTCTATTCCTATCAGGGCAACTATGCCTATTATCTGGAAAAAAGACAGGAACGCATGGATGTGGCGCGTGCAGAGGTGGCCAGGGCCAACAATCTTTATCGTACCGAACTGGAATGGATGAGGCGCATGCCCCAGGCGCGAGGCCACAAGGCCAAGTATCGCGAGGATGCCTTCTACGAACTGGAAAAGGTGGCCAAGCGCAGAATGGATGAGCGCGAGATGCGGCTGGAGATGAAAAGCAACTATATCGGCAGCAAGATATTTGAGGCCGCCTATGTGAGCAAGGCGTTTCCGGCCCACGATGGTGTGCCGGCCAAGGTGATTCTGAAGGATTTCTATTACAATTTCGCCCGTTTCGAGAAAATGGGTATCGTGGGGGACAATGGCACGGGAAAAACCACCTTCATCCGTATGCTGATGGGGCTGGTGGCTCCGGACAGCGGACGGTTTGTAGTGGGCGAGACGGTGCGTTTTGGCTATTTCAGTCAGGAAGGGATGAAATTCGACGAGCAGATGCGGGTCATAGATGCTGTCACGCGGATTGCAGAGTATGTGGACCTCGGGGGCGGACGCCATCTGTCGGCTATGCAGTTCTTGCAGCATTTCCTGTTCACACCCCAACAGCAGCAGAACTATATCTATAAGCTGTCGGGAGGCGAGAAGCGAAGGCTCTACCTGTGCACGGTCCTCATGCAGAATCCCAATTTCCTGGTGCTCGACGAGCCCACCAACGACCTGGACATTGTGTCCCTGCAGATATTGGAGCAGTATCTGCAGGATTTCCGTGGATGTCTGATTGTGGTGAGCCACGACCGCTATTTCATGGACAAGGTGGTTGACCACCTGCTGGTGTTCGGAGGTGAAGGTGCGGTGAAGGACTTTCCGGGAAACTACACCCAGTTCCGCCAATGGGAGAGCATGCAGCCAAAGCCCGTGGCGGATGGCAGGAAAGAGACTTCTGTGCCAGATTCAGAGATAACGCGCCGTAACCGTGTGGGGCAGCCGCGCAGGATGACCTTTGCAGAGCGCAAGGAATTTGAAAGCCTGGAGCAGGCCATCATTCAGCTGGAGGAGGAGAAGCGCGCAATAGAGGAGGCCTTGTGCAGCGGCACGCTCGGGGTGGCGGAACTTACTGAGAAGAGTATTCGCCTGCCTCAGCTTGACCAGGAACTCGACGAGAAGACTTTGCGCTGGATGGAGTTGGCTGATTTGCAACAGTAAAGGCAAATACCTCCACCTTCTGCATGTCGGAAAGGTCTTGTCCTGCATCTATCAGAATGTATTCGCCTGGTGAAAGTGGCTGAAGGGGAGTGCACCTGAATCCGGTTTCCCCGATGGGCTTGATTTGGAAATGGGCAGGCGTACACTCCAGATAGTCGTTGTCTGCCAGGCGGGGCTTGGGCAGTTGCCGGTATTGCTTTTTCTGCTTCAGCCGCACAATCCGGTAGTTCACCAGCGTCTGCCCTTCCGACAGATAAATGTCGAAGGTGGGCTGTGGGTCGTCGGCCAATTGGTTCGACTGCCTTCCCCACAGGTAGTGGCAGGTCTTGTCCTTGAGCTGGATGTCCACTATTTTCCATCCCGGTTTTGTTTCCGAGAGGAAATGGTCCACTTTGGGGGCGACGGCATTTCCGCCCACCAGCATTCTCACGCCTGTTGGCTGGGCAAGCGTCCAAAGGGGCCATGTAATAAGCCAAATCAATGTGTGTATGCGTTTCATATCATACAAAATTATCCCTTTTGCACAAAATAACCAAAATATATTTGTGTAAATCAAAAATATTAACGAATTTTGTATGTGATAAGCAAACAAATATTGAAATTCTGGAAATATGTTTTTTGTGATTGTCGTTTTGATGCTGGTGGGATACGTGCTGATTTGCTCGGAACATTTCACGCATGTCAACAAGGCCACTGTGGCGATGTTTGCCGGAATAGTGGGCTGGATTTTGTTCGTGTGTATGGGCACACATTTCGTGACCGATATACATGGCAGCGAATATCTGGCTTTCCTTCAGGGGCGCATGCCTGAATCCATGCTCACCAAGCAGTTCATCCGTGACCATGTGTTTTTTCAGCACATGGTGGACTTGCTTTCGGTGGTGATGTACTTGCTGGCCACAATGTCGATTGTGGAGGTGCTGCTCACCAACGGGTGTTTCGATTTCATCACTTCGTGGTGCAGGGCACGCAACTCCTGGCGTGTGTTGGCCAGCCTGGTGTTTTTCACCTTTGTCATGAGTGCCAACATCGACAATCTCACCACATGTGTGATGATGTTGATGGTGCTCCGCAAACTGGTGGACAACCGTCACCAGCGCCTTTTCCTGGGCACGGCCATAGTCATAGCGGCCAATTGTGGCGGCAGTTTCACGGTTATCGGTGATGTCACATCGCTGATTGTGTGGACACGAGGTGCCGTCACACCCACCAATTTCAGCGGTGCCCTCATCCTGCCTGCCATGGTGGCCACAGTGGTTCCCGTGCTGCTTATTGGCCGGAAACTGCCCGACCATCTCGACATCAAGCGTCCCAGTGCCATTTACCGTGGCGACGACAGTGTGCTCCCCACCTGGCAACGGCTCGCCATGTTGCTGATTGGCATCGGGGGCCTTTGGTTCATCCCCACGTTCCATCGCATCACCCTTTTGCCCCCGTTCTTGGGCGCGCTGTGTGTGCTGGGTGTGCTGTGGGTGCTCAACGAGGTGTTCAACCGCAAACTCATTATGAGCGACCAGCCCATTGAACTTAGCAGTGGACGTTCGCTGCAATATCAGGTGATACAGACCATTATGTTCTTTGTGGGCATCAGCTTGTGTGTGAACTTGCTCATCGAGATTGGAGCCATGGACGTGGTGGCCCGATGGACCGACCGCTATATCCACAACATCTATGCCATGTCGGCCGCAATGGGATTGCTCAGTGCCTTGATGGACAATGTCCTGCTTGTGCTCACGGGTATCAGCATCTATCCCTTGGTTCCCGATGTACCTGCGCTCACGGATTATGCCAGCAGTTTTGCCGTGAATGGCCAGTACTGGCACCTGATTGTGCTGAGTGGGTGTGTGGGAGGCTGCCTGCTTCCCATTGGCAGCACTTCGGGCTATGCGCTGCTCAAAAGTGAGGACATGAGTTTCCTGTGGTATGTGCGCCATATCTCCGGCAAGGTGTTGCTGGGTTGGATTCTTTCGCTGGGCACCTATTTCCTGGTGGATTATTTCCTGAGATGATAATTCTTCCTATACCATAATTAATAATATATACTAAGTCAAATCAAAGCATGCAATATAACCTCAGTCGGCTGGGTGTAACAGACCTCAACCCCATGCAGCAGGAGATGCTGCAAATCTATCGTCGCCATCGTCATGTTGTTTTACTGAGCCCTACGGGCACGGGCAAGTCGCTTGCTTATCTTCTGCCCTTGGCGGAGCAACTGGATGCGGCCGAGGGCAGACTTCAGGCATTGGTGATTGTGCCCTCGCGCGAGTTGGCCATACAGATACGTGAAACCCTTCAGCGGCTGTGTCCCGATTGCCGCACCACAGCCTGCTATGGCGGTCGGGCAGCCATGGAAGAACACCGCACCCTCCGTGCTCTGCAGCCTCATGTGGTTGTGGCCACCCCGGGCCGTTTGCTCGACCATTTGCAGAAGGGGAATGTGGAACCTTCGGCTGTGCGTACACTGGTGGTGGATGAGTTTGACAAGTGTTTGGAACTCGGATTCCGTCAGCAACTGGCCGGCATTCGCCAATTGCTTCCCGACCCCTCCTACCTGTTCCTCCTGTCGGCTACAGATAATCCCGACATTGGCACCATGATGGGGCGCGAGGCTTTCCATCGGTTGGACTATACCGATGGAGACGATGGGGAACGTGTAGACCTGCATATCGTGGATTCTCCCGAGAAGGACAAGCTCCACACGCTCCTGCGCCTGCTTTGCGCGCTGGGCAACCAGAGCAGTCTGGTTTTTGTCAACTATCGTGAGAGCGCCGAGCGTGTGGGCGATTTCCTCAAGGCCGAGGGCGTGAGCCATTGTGTCTACCATGGCAACATGGAGCAGCGCGACCGTGAAAAAGCCGTCTATCGGTTCAGCAATGGCAGTTGCAGGGTGATGGTGAGCACCGACCTTGCCTCGCGCGGCCTGGACATTCAGGGCATAGACAATGTTATCCATTACCATTTGCCTCTCGATGAAAAGGCTTTTGTCCATCGCAACGGACGAACAGGGCGATGGGATGCCCACGGACATGCCTTCCTGCTGCTGGGACCCGAGGAGCATTGTCCCGACTATTTGCCCGTGGAACCTCCCCGCTTCGGCCTGCCGGCACGCACATCGCGCCCCTTGCCCTCGGAGTGGGTGACGCTTTACATAGGAAAGGGAAAGAAGGACAAGATAAACAAGATAGACATTGTGGGTTTCCTCATCAAGACAGGTGCTTTGGAGAAAGACCAGGTCGGCCGCATCGACGTGTTGCCGGGATGGTCGTATGTGGCTGTCAGGCGTGAGGTGTCA
>JAEDIG010000089.1 GCA_016292545.1 Bacteroidaceae bacterium | reverse complement strand
CGAGAAGACCGGCAGACGGGCGGTTGTGCTCGTTGACGAGTATGACAAGCCCATGCTCGACGTGATGGACCTGAACACTCCTGCACCCGTCGTGGCGGGGGAGGTGAAAACGATCGAGGACTACAACCGCGAGATACTGAAGGGGTTCTACAGCGTCTTCAAACTGGCTGACCAGCACCTGAAGTTCGTCATGCTGACAGGCGTGACGAAGTTCTCGCAGGTGAGCGTGTTCAGCGGTTTCAACCAGCCGGATGATATCAGTTATGACGGAAGGTATGATGCGCTGTGCGGCATCACGAAGGATGAATTACAGAACGTCTTCAAGGAGCCGATCAAGGAACTGGGCAGAGCGAATGGCATGACGGAGGAAGAAACCTTCGCAGAGCTGAAGCGCAAGTATGACGGCTACCACTTCAGCAAGCAGATGAATGATATTTTTAATCCTTTCAGCATACTCAACTGCATGTCGAAAATGGATTTTCAGGACTACTGGTTTGCCACGGGAACGCCTTCCTACCTCATGCGTCTGATGGCCGACAACCACGAGCACATCAACGAGCTGGCCGGCAAGGAATACACAGCAGCGGAGTTCGTGGACTACAAGGCCACGAAGCAACGGCCGCTGCCCATGCTCTACCAGAGCGGATACCTGACTATCAAGGGCTATAACATGCGTCGCAACACTTATCTGCTTGACTTCCCCAACGAGGAGGTGCGGAGCGGCATGGTGTCGTTGCTTGCAGCCGACTACTTCGAGAACGGCAGTTCCCCCACCTCATGGCTCAACAAGGTCAGCGACTCGCTGGAGACTGGCGACCTGGAGACATTCAAGCTGCAACTCACGTCCTTCCTCTCGGACATCTCCTACCGCTTCCAGCGCAAGGACGACGCAAAGGAGTGCGAGCGGCATTTCCAATACACTTTCTACCTCATCATGCGCCTGCTGGGCACATACAATGTCCTCGTGGAGAAAGAGACGAGCCAGGGACGCATCGACTGTGTGCTGGAATGTCCCGAGCAGGTGTATATCTTCGAGTTCAAGCTCAACGCCACGGCTGCCGTGGCCCTCAGACAGATAGAGAAGAAGGGCTATGCGCTGCCCTACGCAGCCGACAGCCGTAAGGTATATAAGGTGGGCATCAGCTTCTCCTCCGAGACGGGCACCATCAACGATTTCCTGGCAGAACCTGTCTGAAAGGCAGGGTATTCAAAATAGGCATCAAAGTATGATATGTCAAAAACAAAAACGAAGGATACAACGAGCAACAATCGCTCTGCCATTGTAATGGGGGCAACCTCGGGCATCGGCTATGAAGTGGCAAAAATCCTTGCCCGGCGGGGATGGAGCGTGGGGGTGGCTGGAAGGCGGGAGGAGATTCTGGCCCAGATGGTGCATGATACGGAAGGAATCATTGCATACGAGACGATTGATGTCACTACCCCGCAGGCTGTTGACGGCCTGCACAGGCTCATTGACAAGATGGGAGGGATGGATATGTATTTCCACAGTTCGGGCATCGGCTTCCATAACATGGAGCTTGATGCAGACAAAGAGCTGAGGACCATCGAGACAAACTGCCTCGGTATGGCCCGACTCGTTGGCGAAGCCTTCAGGCACTTTGAACAGCATCCCGAAACAGAGGGACAGATAGCTGTCATCAGCTCCGTGGCGCGGACAAAAGGGCTAGGGGCCGCTCCTGCATATTCTGCCTCAAAGCGCTTCACGAGCCATTATCTGGAAAGCCTCTGCCAGCTGACGAGCATCAAAGGCATCAGGAACATACGCATTTCGGACATAAGGCCGGGATTCGTGAGGACACCATTGATTGAAGGGAGCAATTTCCCCATGCAGCTGGATGTGAGCAAAGTTGCAAACAGCATAGTGGACGGGCTGGAAAGGCACAAGCCTGTAATCACCATCAATTGGATTTATCGGCTTATCGTTTTCTTCTGGCGGATGGTGCCGCGATGTGTATGGACAAGAATGCGCATATCATGATGGACTTGTCCATGGCGGATAATAATCCGTTTGCACTGTGTGCGTAATCCCATCAGAACGGTCATTCATGTCGTGTGCTCCGAACGGAGCACGATGCAGTGCCAGAGGGAGCATAAGTGCAAATGATGGTTTCTGTAATGGAAGAAAGATTAATAACCTTAGGGCAGTAAGGTTATTAATCTTGCGGCCAAGTATGTTATTTTCATAAGGGCACACAGCAGAGAGGGTGTGCCACGCTGAGCGGCACACCCTCTCCGGATTATTCAGATTATGGGTGAAATGATGCTACTTCACCATCACAGTCTTTCCATTGATGATGTAGAGACCCTTTACGGTGCGCTCCACCTTGATGCCATTGATGGTGTAGATGGAACCATTGGCTGCGGGAGCCTCGATGGCGTTCTCTATGCCCGAGCCACTGGTGCCGAAGGTGGGATATTCACCCTCTGCCATGCCACACTGCCAAGGAGTGCCCCAGCCTACTACGCTCTGCTGCAGAGCAGAGAAGTTGTTGCCGTCGTAGTACTGGATGCCCGAGGTCTTGTCGCCACCCGACAGGGAGATGCCGTTGATGTCGTACCAGAGGGCGGTAACGTCCTTCTGGGTGAGCGCACGGTCGTAGACGCGAGCCGTAACGATTTCCCAATTGTTGCCATGGGTGGCAGCACCGCCACTGGCATCACCGCCGATGGCGAACCAGCGTGCGGCCATTGAGGGCATACCCATATTACCGGCTGCGGGAACAGCTCCACAGAGCGTGCCGTTGACATACATGTAGGCCATGCCAGCCTCCTTGTCCCATACACCCACGGTGTGGTAGTAGGTCTTGGGCTGAGGAGTGATGCCGCTCTGTGCCCAGCAGTAGCCACCACCCACGTGAGGCAGGAAGGTCATCTCGTTGTTGCGCGAATCGTTGGCAATGAGGAAGCCCGTGCCGCCGCCTTCGTGAGCAGAGAACCACTTGGATTCAACGCCAGTGGGAATGCTGGTGTAGTCAACCAGGAACAGGGCCTCCAGAGTGTGGCCGTCGGCCAGAGCGTTCTCGAACTGGCCATTGCCGCCATAGGTGACCTTGTAGTAGCTTGAGGGATTCTTGCTGTATTCGGCCTGCATGTGTGCAGAGTTGCGGCCGTAGGTAGCATTGAAGCTTACCTGAGGCGTACCGAACTGCTCAACCGTGTTCTGCATCGGGGAAATGTCCTCGGCAGAGCCGTCTTCGTTGAAGACCACATCCAGCAGGTCGGCCTTGGGCACAACACTCTCGGAAGCACCCTTGAGTGCACCGAAGTTGCTGTTGGTGTTGTTCCACACCACGATATCCTCGTATACAGCATCGGGAGTGAGTTCATCCTGACCACCGCCGATGATGCCGCCGCCGCGGTTCATGGTGCCGGCTGCGTATGACTTGGACACATGGAGCATGTTGCGCACACGTCCGATGAGACCACCGGCAAGGTCGGTTTCGCTCTGGATGTCTACGTTCGTGTAGCAGTTGGTGAGGATGGAAGGACCACCGATGTTGCCCACCAGACCGCCGGCATAGCCTGTGGCCACAGCCAGCTTGCCAGTAACCCATACGTTGGTGAGCGTGCTCACGCCCTTGGCACCGTTGGCAGAGATAAAGTCGTTGTGACCCATGTAGCCGGCCAGGATACCCGTTCCGGAAACGGTGGAAGACACGTTGGCATTCTCGAAGCCCAGGTCAATGACATCACCGCAGAGGATGCCGAAGAAGCTGTTGTAGGAAGTCTCGGGGTTGGTGCAGGTGAAGTTGCGGATTACATGTCCCTGACCGTCGAAGTGAACCATGTTCTGGTAGCCACGTCCGCTGGCCTCATCGGTGCTCAGGTTGAGGGGTGTCCAGTCGGTCACCTCAGCCATGTCAATGTCGTCTTCCAGCTGAATCCATGTCACCTCGCCGGTGCGCATGTATCTGCGGAGCATACGCAGTTCGTCCACTGTGGCAATCTTGTAGGGGTCGGCCTCGGAGCCGCTATAGAAGTCGAGAGCCGAGTTGGGATTGTTGCTCAGGTCGCCGCTGTCGGCCATGTATACAATGCCGTGGGTGGCATCGAGCACAGGCATCGGGTCGGCATTGTCGCCACCAAGGTTCTGGCGCCATACCACATCCTTGTGGGAGAGGTTGCCGTTGAGCATGTAGGTGACAAGGCCGCTGGCCAGTTCCTCGGCAGTTACCTGCTGGGCAGAAGGATTGTCCTGGCTGCCCTCGCCAAGGCTGTTCAGATAGAAGCAGTTGGTCATTGTCACATTGTTGGGGTTGCGCGAGATGACGGCGCTGTTGGTGCTTCCCACCTGGATGTCGGCAATGTTGAGACAGCCCTGTGCGGTGACTCCGCTGACAGAGGCCCAACCGATGATACCGCCACAGCTGGTGGTGGCTTCACCAACGATGGAGCCGTCGAACAGACAATACTTGACTGTGCTCACACCGTCAGACACGGCCAGGATACCGGCATGTGTGCCGTCGCCGCCGATGCCGCTCAGGATGTTCACGCTCGACTGTACGTTCTGGATAAGGCTGTACTCTGTGGCATGGGCGGCCACACCGGCAGCATACTTGGCGTTGGTGCTGATGGTGCCCTCAACCTTCAGGTTCTTTACCTGTGCACCTCCACGGAGGTACTGGAAGATGGCCGCATCGTTCTCCTCACGCAGCATGTCCACATGGATGGTGTGGTTCTGTCCGTCCAGTGTGCCGGTGAAATTGTTCATCATCATGTATTCGTTGAAGAGGAGGATGTCGTTGTCGAGCACAATGTTGAGCCCGGTCTGTCCGCCGTTCACCATGGTGGTGACATAGGCCATCTGCTTGTAGTCGGCCACATGGATGGTGCCGTTCTCGTCGGTAGTGGGATAGTAGCCGCTCTTCTTCAGGATATCCCTCTCCAGAGCCTGCTCTGTGGTGTAGCCGCCGTCGGAGTAGATGGCGAACACCTCGTCCATGATGGCAGACGTGGCCTGCTCCTCCTCGTTGCCCAGGGTGGAAGCGATGGAGTAGATGGCCTCAGCCTCCTTGGCCATGTCGATATAGGCCCACTTGCACTCGATGATGTCCTTGTATACATTGCTCAGTTCCTCCACTACCGCATACTTCTCGGCTGCGGTCTGTGCAGATGCAGCAGCTGCCTGGGCAGCGGTGATGCGGTCGCGCAAGGTCTGTGAGAAACCTGGATATTGGGCAAAGTCATTGTCGGTAGAGGGCGTGTACTCCATGATGGTGGCTGCGCGGGCCAGCATGCTCTCCAGGGCTTCGTCCAGTCCGTCGCCGGCTTCTTCCAGTGTGCCCTGATAGGTGACGCGGATGTCGCCGATGCCCACCCATTCGTTGGAACCCCACTTGGAGCCGGGGTTCTTGATGCCGATGGTGAGTGTGCCGTCGGTCACCTCAGCGATGACACGGTTGGGATACCTGCCGGCACGGAAGGCGTAGCAGGCACTCTGGATGCCATGCATCACATAGCCGATGACATTGCCTTCGATGTCCACAATCTCGCGGTCGCGCACGGATGCGTTTTCACCAATCCAGCAGTTCTCCTTGTCCACAGCCTCGGCCACGGGAATCATGTCCTCGAAGTCGGCCTGGAGGTAGTTGATGTTGCCGTTGGCATAGATGTAGGGATAATACTGGTTGGCGTTCTGGTCGTCGAAGGGACGATATGCACCACGGATTTCCACTTCATACAGACCGTTCTCCAGTCCGCTGACGGTCTGGTACATGTCGAAGGTGCCGCTGCCCCAGTATTCTGCTGCCGTCATGATGCCGTCCTCGTCTGCTCCATAGCCTGTCATGCGGGCTCCTTCCCATCCGTTGAATCCATTCTCGAAACGGGGGTTGGTGAAGAGGTTGGTGATGTCGGTGCCGGGCACCACACCGTTGGCAATGGCCATCTGCAGCATCTGGTCCATGCGGGCCTGCTCCTCGGCCAGCTGTTCGCCTGTGAGCAGGAGGTTTTCGATGATATAGCTGTAGGAGCCATTGGGCCAGGCCTCGTTGTCGCCGGGCTTCAGGTCACCGTCTACATATTCTTCCAGCTGGTCGCGGTACTCGTTGGTAAGGCCGGAATGCTCCTCCAGATAGGTGCGCAAACTGTTCACGGCCTCCTCATAGGCTGCATATTCCTGCTGGCTCTTTGCCAGCTCGGCACGCAGGGCCACTACCTGTGCATACACCTCGCCAAAGGCTTCGAGGGTGGTGGTTTCGCCCAGCTGCGCAACCAGGGCATTGAACTCGTCAATCAGAGCCTGACGGGCCACGAGTTCCTCCACATATTCCTGCTCCAAGGCCACAACGTTCTTGATGAACGTGGCCACGCTGGCCTCATTTGAGGGATCCAGGGTTGCATACTCCTCGCCGGCCTTGGCATAGACAATGCCGCGTGTGGCATCGAAGGTGGGATATGGGTCGCCTGCCTCGATGTTCTGATACCAAACGGGATTGTTGAACGACTGGCCGTTGAGCTTCCATGCCAGTTCACCGCTTTCTACTGCATCAGCTTCGAGCAGGGTCACCTGCTCGTCTACCGTGTTGTAGCAGTTGGTCACCTTGGCCGAGCCACGATACAGGTACTTGCCCTCGTCGTTGCCAGACACATCGGCCACGGCCCAGCAGTTGGTCATGGTGGCAGAAGAGCCCACCCAACCGCTGATGGCACCAGACTCCTTGTCGCCAATCACAGTACCTGTGGCACAGCAGTTGGTGAGGATGAAGGTGGCAAAAGAGCCGTCACAGCAGCCTACGATACCGCCGGCATTGGCGCCATGGGCCACCACTTCGCCATAGTTGACCAGACGGTCCATGGTGATGGTGCCCGAACTTGGCACAGACGCGCCGATGAAGCCACCCGTGAAGGCAGCACCTTCCACATGGCTGTCCTCGGTGATGGCGAGGTTCTTCAGCGTACAACCGCCTGTGGCAAAACGCACAAGACCCATGCGAGCCACCTCGGGAGATACGATGTCGAGCTTCACGCTGTGCCCCTGGCCGTCGAGTGTGCCGCGGAAGGTGGCCAGCGAAGGATTCTGCAGCCCGCTCAGGTCGAGGTCGGCCGTGAGGCGAACCTTGACAGAAGCCTTGCGGGTGGACACATAGGTGCGCACCCAGTTCCACTGCTGCACATTGCCCACCAGGAAATATCCGTCCGCGTCGGTAGAAACGAAATCGCTGTTGAGCTCTCCACAGGTGGAGCAAACGCCGTTCTCGTCCCACTGATGCTTGTCGGGCTCCGTCATGTCGGTGCCGCAGAAATTGTACCACAGGGCCTCCACCTCACCGCCCTCCAGGGGCTTGTCGTAGATGCGTGCGGCCACAATCTCCCAGTTGCTGCCCGACTGGGCTTCCATATTGCCGGAAGCATCGCCGCCGATGCCAAACCACTGGGCAGCCTCGCCGGGGAACTTCAGGTCGCCCACAGCATTGGCCTGTCCGGCCAGCTTACCATTAATATATATATAGGCTTTCCCCTCTTCCTTGTTCCATACGCCCACCATGTGGTAGTAGGTGTGGGGCGAGGGCACAATGCCGCTCTGGGTCCAGCAGTAGGCACCGCCCACGTGGGGCAGGAAGTTCAGTTCATACCCATGGTTGTTGCCGTTGATCATCAAACCCGTGCCGCCACCCTCATGGCCGGAGAAGGGCTTTGTCTCCTTGTCCAGGATTTCCTCATAGTTGGCAGAAAACAGCAGCTCCAGGGTGTGGCCGTCGGCCAGGGCATCCTTGAAGGCCTGGTTGCCGCTGTACTCAATCCGGTAATAGTTCGACGTTCCCGCACCATAGCCATTGGTCATGCGGGCGGAGTTGCGTCCGAACTTTTCGTTGAGAGCCACCTCGGGGGCTCCCATCGTCTTCACTTCCATTTGCATGGGTGACACGTCAACGGCATTGCCGTCGTCGGTAAACTGCACGTCGAGCAGGTCGGCCACAGGCAGGGCCACCTCATCCGCACGTGTTTCCACTCGTTCCGGTTCTGCAGGAGCCGGACTTTGGGGAGAAGCCGGGGTGGGGCTCATCTCCAAGGCCCAAGACAGCGTTGCGCCGGAGAGAAGCAACCCGAAAAGGGTTGCAGAGAGAATTCTCTTCTTCATAAGCAAAAAATGTTATAAGTTGGATGATTTTTTATTGTTTCTGCTGCAAATATACGAAAAAAACATCCATCCCCAAATGAAAACACAGGAAATTCTACATTTGGGGGCGAAATTCGAACGAAATTGTTACATTTAGATGAAAAAAGAAGGGAAAACTCAGACTACACGGCCGGCCACATAGTCGATATAGGAATGGAGCGCCTTTGCAATGTCGGGATTCCATTCTTCTGGTATCAGTCCCGCTGCCATATACTGGAACTCCTGCATGGCCCATTCGGCGTATGCGATTCCATCCTGCTGGCGCGTATAATCGACCATACGCTGGATGTCGGACAAAGAAGCCTGCTGGCGGCGGATCTTCAGGGCCAGGGCCTTCATCTCGGGATTGTCGCCCCTGAGAACGGCATGAATGGCCGGGAGCGTGAGCTTGCCCTCCTTCATGTCGTTGCCCGCAGGCTTGCCCACATCGTGCTTGTCGTCATAGTCGAAGATGTCGTCGCGGAGCTGGAAGCAGGTGCCCGTTATCTGCCCTATCTGGCGCAGACGCTCCACATCGTCGTCGCCGGCTCCGGCAAGGATGGCACCTATCTGCGAGCAGGCAGCAAAAAGGGAAGCCGTCTTCTTGCGTATGACGCTGTAGTAGCTCTTTTCGTCGATTATGTCCGACTGTGTGTTGTAGAGCTGCAACAGTTCACCATCGGCAAGCGTCTGGCCCAGATTCGCCACCAGCTCCACCACACGGGTGGACCGCGTGCAGGCCGCATGCTCCAAGGCCATGCTCAGCACATAGTCGCCCACCAGCACAGCCACCTTGTTGCCAAAGCGTGCATTCACACTGGCCTGCCCCCGTCGCCTCTCGCTCTCGTCCACCACATCATCGTGGACAAGGCTGGCCGTATGGAGCAGCTCCAGTGCCACAGCGGCATGGAGCACCTCCTGGGTACACCGACCCACCATGCGTGCCGACAGGATGACGAGAATGGGCCTCATCATCTTTCCCAGCCGCTGGCGCATGTGCACAAGGGCCTGGTGGAGGATGGGATTCTCGTGCGACATGGCCTGCTCAAACATGACACTGAAGGAAGCCAGTTCTTCTGTTATGGGTGCTTGTATCTTGTCTAATGGATTCACTTTCGCTCAAAATTTTTGCAAAATTACATAAAAAAGATGACCGATTCATAATTTTTAGGTAAATTTACCGCAAATTTCACCAGAATCAACCAAAATACATCTTTTGAGCAATGGACAAACTGTTTTTACTGGATGCATACGCACTTATCTTCAGGGCCTACTACGCCTTCATCAAGAATCCACTCATCAACTCCCGCGGCGAGAACACCTCGGCCATCCTGGGCTTCGTGAACACACTGGAGGAGGTGCTGCGAAAGGAAAGCCCCACCCACATAGGAGTGGCCTTCGACCCTGCAGGAGGCACCTTCCGCCACAAGGCCTACCCTGCCTACAAGGCCCAGCGGGAGGCCACCCCAGAAGCCATCCGCTTTGCCGTGCCTCATATCAAGCGAATCCTGGAGGCCTATCATATCCCGCTGGTGGAGGCAGAGGGGTTTGAGGCCGACGACGTGATTGGCACACTGGCCCTGCAGGCCGGAGAGCGGGGAATCGAAACCTACATGATGACACCCGACAAGGACTACGGACAGCTGGTGACAGACAACGTGCGCATCTACAAGCCTGCTGCAGGCCGCATGTCCGTGACCGAAGTGATGGGTCCCGAAGAAGTGGCCCGGAAATGGGGCATCGACCATCCCCGTCAGGTGATTGACCTGCTGGGGCTGATGGGAGACAGCGTAGACAACATCCCCGGCTGTCCGGGCGTGGGGGAAAAGACGGCCGTGCGCCTGATCAAGGAATTCGGGAGCGTGGAAAATCTGCTTGCACATGCCGACCAGCTGAAGGGTGTGCTGAAACAGCGGGTGACGGACAACGCCGAACAGATACGCACCAGCAAATGGCTGGCCACCATCCGCACAGATGTGCCCGGAGCCGTGCTCGACATGGATGCACTGGCTGTGGAGGAGCCCGACATGGAGCTGCTGCAGCAGATATATGAGGAGATGGAATTCAAGACACTCCTGAGAAGAAAGAAGGAGGCCGAGGGGAACCGGCCGGCAAGCACTCCGAAGAAAAAGAGCGGGCCAAAGGTGGTGCAGGGCGACCTGTTTGAAGGGTTCGGCGAGACCACACCGGCACAGGAGGAAAATCCGGAAGGAGCCATGCCCACAGGCGTGCAAGCCTCCT
>JAEDIG010000202.1 GCA_016292545.1 Bacteroidaceae bacterium | reverse complement strand
CTGCCTTCTGTCATGGATTACATGGCACTGGCTTCTTTCAAGAAGCGGTAGAGTGTGTTGCGGCTGATGTGGCACCGACGGGCGATTTCGGACTTCGATATTCCCTGGCGAAGCCATTCATACACCTGTCCCTCTTTCCCCGTGAGGGGGTGTTTCTTGTTCTTGGAGCCTGCGGGGCGGCCAATCTTCTTGCCTTCGGCCTTGAGCCTGGCCAGCGACTCGGTGGTGCGCTGGCTGATGAGCGTGCGTTCAATTTCTGCCGATAGGGCGAAGGCAAAGGCCAATACCTTGCTCTGGATGTTGTCGCCCAGCCTGTAGTTGTCCTTTATGCTCCACACACGGCACATCTTGTTCATGCATATATGCAGGATTTCCATTATCATGAACACATTGCGGCCCAGACGCGACAGCTCGGCGCATATTATCACATCGTCTTTTTTCACGCGACGGAGCAGGCGGCCCAAGGCACGTTTGTTGTAGGGCAATGTGCCGCTGATGGTTTCCGCTATCCATCCGTCTATGGACAGGTTCTGGTCACGGCAAAAGCGCTCAATCTCGAACCGCTGGTTCTCTACGGTCTGCTTGTCGCTGCTCACTCTGATGTATCCATAGATCATGGGACAAATATATTTTGGGCGTTAGTTGTTGCGCATGGCTGCTTCCGAAAGGAGGCTGTGGAATGTCTGGCGGAGCGTCTGGGGGCTCACTATCTCTATGCGGTCGGCCTGTGAGAGCAGCTCCTGGATAAAGTCGGGTGTGGGGTGGAGGCAGAGGGTGAACTCATCGTACTGGTCGGTGGAGGCCACCAGCCGTTGGGTGTGATGCAGGGGCAGGGTGGTGTAGTACTTGCCCAGCCCGTTGTAGGCTCGGATGGTAATGAGGGTGGGGGCTTTGTCATCGTGGAAGATGCCGAAGTCGTGCTGGAAATAGTCTGCTGCATTGAAATCATCGGGGAACACAAAAGGATGGTCTGTAGACAAGGCGTATTGCATGCGGTCGAGCGAGAAGATGCGCATCCTCCCATCGGCCACTCGCCGTGCCAGCAGGTACCAGCGTTGGCGGAAGAGCTTCAGGCAATAGGGCTCCACCTCGATGGTGTAGGACTGGGCATCGGTGAATTTCCTGTATTCAATCTCCAGCGTGCAGTTCCTTTCCATGGCGCGTGTGATTTCGGCCAGATAGTCTTCACCCGATGGCACATATTCCAGCAGGATGCGTTTCTGCAAGTGTTTGCTTTCGCCCACGATGCCTGCCACCGTCATGGTGCTGAGCAGCCAATGTTTCAGCTGGTTGCCATGGAGGTCGCGGCTTTGGCTGAGGGAATATCTGAACTGGTCGCCCTGCTTGCGGCATTCAATCTTCAGGTGGAACGTGTCCTCGATGGCATCCCGATAGCGTTTGAAACTGTTGCGATGGAGCGGAATCCCTTCGCTCAGCTGTGTGCGCAGCCACTGCTCGTTGATTTCTTCAAGCGTGATGCCTCGTGTGCGACGAATTGTGTCAATAATCCAGATATACGTCTGAAAGAGCCTTGCAATTTTTATCATAAAAGGTCATTTTTTGATTAGCGGGGGCAAAAATACGCAAAAAAAATTGGATTATCTTTCGTGTGCACGCATTTTGGTGCAGTAGAGGGATAATTTTGTAGCGTGAAACATAAATAACATAAGAAAATGAAAGCAGAAGTATTGGAAAAACCGGTTAATCGCACATGGATGCAGGTTATAGTGGAGAGTGAAGTGGTATTGTGGTGGGCGGACATTGTTTCAAGGATATTGGGAGAAGAGGTGGAGGCTCTGCATAGCCTGAGACTGCTGAATGCGTTGGCCGCAGCCCTGTCCTTGTTGCTTTTTTGCGGCATGGGGGTGGCCGTGTGTGCAGTGTTGTTGCTGTGGTTTGCCGTGAGCCTTTACCATTGCGCTAGATATATGGTCCCATAGTTTCGGGGCGCAGAATACGAGTGAATTGTAACTAATTCAACTTTCGCAAGTTCAATTTCGTTGTGAATGAGCGTATGAGCACGCCCTGA
>JAEDIG010000088.1 GCA_016292545.1 Bacteroidaceae bacterium | reverse complement strand
CATTTCGGCATGTCTGAAACGCCGCGAAAGGATTATTCATAATATTTTTCTTTTAATGTTTTTGCAAGTGGGAGAAATTCTCCCACTTGCTTTTAAGTTCTCATTTGGAGCCAGAAGTATTTGCTATACAACTTAAACTGCTAGATGTTTGACCACCACTCGTATAGTATGTAAAGCCACAAACTCCATCATACGAATAGTCGTTTAATACAAGCGAGCATTTATCTCCGCTATGTTCACAAATGAGGGAATACCCTCCGGCCAACATGACCATTTCTTCACCCGAGAGAATCTTTCCTTGGGCAAGAGTAAACTTTTTTAGTTTTGTTCTGCCTGTAATGAGGGAAACACTGCTTGATATTTTCATTCTTCTTGTTATTTTATAGTGGCCATTCGGGCCGACATGCCTATCAACGCTGTTCATCGTCCATCCCCCGATTTCTTTTTAGGATTGACGTTCAGCTTATATGCCACTCTCAGTAGCCAGTAGGAGGGCAGGCTGTAGTGCCACGCTTCCGTACGTCCGGAAGAGGAGATGTGGTAGGATACCGCACTGTGGCTGCGGAGCACATCCACCGCGGTGAGGCGCACAAGCAGCCGATTGCCGCTCAGGAAGGAGCGGCCCAGCGTCAGGTTCCACTCGCATTCGTTGGTGTTGAGCGAAGCATTGGCATATCCGCGACGATGCTCCATAAACAGGCTGGAAGTGAACGACAACTGTAGGGGCAGCGTTGCGGTGGCATCCACTCCATAGCGATAGTGCAGGGCGTTGACTGTCTCAAAGCAGGGACTGTCCGAGGCAGAGCGTTTCCATATCACACCGGCACGCAGATCTATGTTGGTGCCGCCCTTCGCATACGATAGGTTCACCTTCTCTTCTCCATTGAGGAAATGAATGTTGTGCAAGGCTTGGTCGTTGGAAGCGTCCATGGTGGACTGGTTCCTCTCGCGCCAGTAGGAGGCATTGGTCGCCATGCCCATATAGAAGGGTGCTCCTTTCTTCACTGGCCTGCTGCAATACAGATGGACATACCCGTCCCAGTTGCCGTTGACGTTGTGAGGACGGTGCACAAAGCTGCCCGACTGCGGATTGTAGGTGTACGACTGTGTGATGCGGTCAAAATGCTGCGTCCAACCCGTGCGGAAAATAATCTGTTTCGAAGTTTCCCAGTTCTCTTTTATTATTCTTATTTTGACACGCGCTTCGCTCTCACGGGAGAGTGAAGGGTTGCCAAGATAGGTGTGAAGCGGGTCTGTGGTGTTGGGCCTATCCACCAGCAGTGTCACATCCGGCAGTTGCTGCGTGTATCCCGCTTCCAGACGATAGCTATCATCTCCATTCTCCCGTTCAAGCAGCACACGGGGCTCGAAAACCCAGTAGCGTCTGAGCGCACAGGTGTCCAGTGTGGCCTTTCGATAGAAGGAGCGCTGGTGCTCCTGGCGCAGGGGCAGCGACACCTCCAGGCCGGTGTGCTTGTTTTCTCCACGGTTCTCGTAGCTGTAGTTGAAGGCCGTGCGTCCGGTGCGCTGCAGTTGGTTGATATTGTAGCTATTGTCTGCATCCGTCTCTCCCAGTAGCAGATTCTGGCGGTCGTCGCTCTCCGACCGTTGCTGCTGGTCATAGCCGGCCTGGAACTGGTAGGATCCGTGGTGCAGGTCCTTGATGGTGTATCCCACGCCAAGGCTGTAGGTGTAGGCGCGCAAGGGCAGGTCCGCATCCGTATGCCGCCGCTCCGTCGTTCCGTCGGCATACGTGGCCAGCCGGTTCTCCATGGAGCTGTGTTTCCGATGCTGGTAATCAACGCGCGCATTGAGGTCAACCGCATCGCCCCAAGCAGTCTTTCTGGTGGAAGCGAGCGACTGGCTCAGACGCACATCCCTGCCGTGGCTGTCCTGCACACTCTTTTGCGCGGAAGAGGAACTGGCATAGGCGCCTGTATGGAGGTTGTTGGCATCGCTATACTGCAGGGAGGTGGACGAGGTGAGATAGAACGGCATCTTCAGCATGAACTGGTTTGAAACCGTTGTCATGAACGTGCGGTCAGCACCGCGTGTGCTGTCGGCGCTGAAGAGTGTGGAGTCGGCCGACAGCCATGTCTCGGCATACTGGCGCGCTTCGCTCACGCGCTTTGTCCATCCACCGCCCACTTCCAGATTGTTCTCCCACTTGTCCGTTTCGTTCCTCACCCCGGCTGAAAACAGTTTGCGGGTGGTGCGTCCGTCGCGGGAATAATAATCGTCCTCGTGCCAAAGGCCGTTGCCCAGAGGCTGGTATTCCGCATTGAGGTTGTTGAGGTTGCCTATGAGGGTAAGACGTGAATGGTCGGTAAACCGCAATCCGAAGAGCCTGCCTATGTAAGACTCCTCCGTGCCGCCTCCCACCTCCAGATTGGCCATGTAGCCCTGACGGTATTCACGTTTCAGGCATACATCCATCACAAAGTCCTTCTTCTCGTCTTCCAGCCCGGCGTAGCGGGCACGGTCCGTGGTGCGGTTGTACACCTTCACGTCCTTCACCATGTAGTAGGGAAGGTTCTCCAGCATCAGCCGATTGTTGCCCTGGTAGAAGGTCTTTCCGTTCAGCAACAGATAGTCCACCTTCTTGCCATTGACGAATATCTCTCCGTTGGATTTCAGCTCCACGCCGGGCAACTGGCGGATAAGTCCGTCCAGCATGTTGCCCTCGCCCACGTTGAAAGCGTCGGCATTGAACACAATCGTGTCCCCCCTGTGCACCATTTTCACCTTGGTCGCTGTCACCTTCAGCTCTCCCAATGTGGTTTCCTGGCCACGTCCTTTCAGCTTCATCAGCATCAGCGGAAGGTAGAGCTGTGTGTTGCGTCCCACCCGCTTCAATTCATAAGGCATATAGGCGGTTTCATAGTATTTGTGTTCGGCACGGATGATGTAGCGTTGCCTCTTCGGAGGTACATCGAATCCATAATACGCATTACCTTCAAAAATTACCACTGTCATGGTGTCCAACACGGTGCTGTCCGCCGCCAGCAACGACATTTTACAGTCATGAACACCCATTTTAGTGAAGGAGTCCGACACTTTGCCGGAAAGCGCAACCATTCGCTCTTTCTTGTTCTGTTGGGACACGGCCTGTAAAGAAAACAGGCACAGAAGCAGTAAGAAAAGTGTTGTCTTTTTCATCTTGACAATCCATCTAATGTTTTTATGGCATTGGAAGCCAATAACGGATTCCAATGCCTTCTTTTCAGTAATCTCCCTTTATACTTTACAGGTATCGCTAACAAGCTCATGATCACCGACATTGCAGATGCATCTTTGAATGTTTTCCACTGTTCTAGTGATACAAAAGCCTTGTTTTACTGCATAATAATATTTACTAGATATTACAAGATAACAAACGTGAGTGCCCGTAACACATTTGCTGGTTACGCCGCCGCCTTCCATAAGAGCCAATTCACTGTCATTCATGGGATGAACGCCATTAGCAATAATAAATTTTCTTAACTTTTTCATATATATGGATTGTATGATTTAGCCGTATGATAAATAATCCCTTTTCTTACACACCACTAAGCAACACACGGCAAACTGCCAAAATGGTGTGGTCTCATCTGTTCTTCTTTGCTTACTTTACTTAATGACATAAATAATACTGATAGTATAATCGCACGAACTTTTCTGCAGGTCGCGACCCTGCTCCCAGTAGCCCAGTGCCTCAGCTACTGATATATTATAATATATTTTTCTTTTCCTTATTTAATCTTCCACTATCATACCCAAGTCCTCCAGTTCATATTCCTGCGGCATCAGATGTCCGTTCACAAGTATGGTGGGGGTGGCCACAAGGCCTGTGCGTTCCCGCCATGCTTTATGTCGCAGCATCTCCACCTCCACGAAGGGTGTATGCTGCGATTCGTCCTCGGCCGGCGGCAGCACAGCCTTGTAGTGCAGACGGTCGTGGCTGTACCAGCGGGAGAAGCGTCGCATGGCTTCCGCTCTGTCACACTTCTCATAGCAGGAAATCAGATAGCGGTTGCTCGGCTCCAGTTCCTCATTGAAGGCGGACAGGACAAGTTGCACACACACGTCCCGGCCACTGTCCTCCACCAGACGCTCTATCTGTGGATGCAGGCGTGCGCAGGGATTGCAGTGGGGATTGCTGAGGATGGTGACGCGCATGGCCGCCTCCGGATTGCCGAAGACAATGGAGGAATCCTCCGTTGTCACTTCGTAACGCTCCCCACTCTTCATCATGGCCTTGGCCACCACGCTGTTAGCCTTCAGGGCACGGAACTGCTGCACTGCGTGGATGCGTTCCTTCTCTGCCGTGTGCCACCGGGCATGCTGATGGACCAAGAGGATGCTCCCAGCCATGACGATGACAGCCATCATGCAGCCGAAGAGGTCATTGCCCGGATAGGTGAAGGGGGCGGTGGCCAACGCTGCAATGCCTGATGCCCAGATGACGGCCTGCACCAGCAGGCACAGCACGCACCAGTTTTTGGCTACACGCCACTGGTACCATACACTCCACACTCCGTAAGGCATGGCCAGCAGGCCGAGGACGGCTACTGCACCCGTGGCGGAGGGGCAGAGGCAGAGCAGCAGGATATTGGCCATGAAATAGCCCAATCCCACCTCGCTCCAGCTGAAACCCATCACCTTGGCCATCGGACCGTCCAGCACGCTGTTGCAGTCGGCGTGGTGGAAGAGCGAGCACACCCTGTCACCATAGCGGCTTTTGCCGAAGAGCTGTTTCTGCATGAGCAGCAGACACACCCACAGGCCCACAGCGTCCAGCAGCAGTGCCAGCGTCCGGAAGGGTGACATTGTGGCCATGTGGTGGACCATACCGGCCAGGGCGGCCACTGCCAGCAGGACGGGCAGGCCCAGCAGGGAGCCCTGCGTGACCCATTGCTCGCGGAGGTGCCGCCGGTAGTCCGGTTCGGCAGCATCGGTGGTCTCCTCCACCACCAGGGCATGGCCTGTCCACAGCCGTGCAAAGTCCTCATGCGACGAATGGGTGCGGTGGCCGTGCAACAGGTAGGTGACACCCTCGTCCGTATAGTCCAGCCCGATGGCGAAGTCGCCGTGCAGGTGGAGGATGCAGGGATAGGTAAGCGCGGAGGGCTCTGCTCCCTCCATCCGCACGCCCATCGTCCGCACACCATACACGTCCAGCATACGCTTCAGACCATACATGTTGTTGCGGTGCGGATGCTCCTGGTAGAGCCTGTCCGCGAATATCCAGGTGTGGCGCACTTCTATCTCGTCCAGAAATTTTTCCAGCAGATTTTTCATTTCGTTGTTCGTCGTTTACTGTTCCATTCGGCACTGGCGACACATGCCTCCAGTTCCTCCTTGTCCATGTTGCATACGCGCATCAGCTCTCCCCGCATCCGCGCTGCATCGGCCTCCGTCTGGAAGCAGGAGCTTTTGGTGCGCGGATGGTGCAGGTGGAAAAGTTCTCCGCCCTCACACCACGCGGCCCTGTGGCCCAGTATCTCCACGCGCCGCAGGCGTTCGGCGTCCTCGGGCCCCCAGCCGGTGAAGCGTTCGTTCTCGCCGCCGCACAGCCGGTAACGGGTGCGGCTCACGATATAGGCTCCCCCGCACCACTTGCGGCCAAGGAAGGACGGCAACTTCCGGGCGCGGAGGCTTTCCAGGTCAGGGTGTTCCCGCTCGGCGATGGTGGTCTGCTCCGCTAACATCACGAAACGTCCGTCATACGGATAGGCTATGGTGCATCCTGACTGTATCAGGCCCACGGCTCCCGCTATCTGGGCAGGGTCCGCCAGCACATCCGTGTCCCACACGCCAACGATGTCCGTGTCGGTCATGTCCAGCAGGCGGTTGATGTAGCGGGTACGATGGAATGAGGGGGCCTCGTCCAGGACAAAGACATGCTCTGCCTGTCCCCATTCCAGATCTTCCAGACGGGACACCGTGTCAGCCTCCAGCACAATGGTGCGGCACCGGAGGGGCTGCAGGTGGCGCAGCACGGCCTGCAGATTGGCCTTGCGCTCTGCACTGTCCACCCGCACGGGGATGACGATGGTGAGCAGAGTTGAGAGGGGGTTGACGTTTCCGGTGTTCATATTTTGCAGTTGCATATTCTCAAAGCATTATGGATGGTTTCTGTTTCTGAGGGGAGGGGTAGCTGTGTCGCACTTTCCGTGTCTCCGGCCAGCAGGGAGCGGACGCGGGTCTTGTAGAAGCCTGCCCGCAACATATCTTGCAGCGTGGCCGTCATCTGCCAGGGGAGCGGAGTGCCGTCGCGCGTTTCCTGCAGCCAGTCCAGCAGATAGATGAGGTGTTCCTGCACCAGCATGGACTGGCCTACGCTTTCCGCTGCGGTTCCCAGCGAACGCACACGCCACCACAGGTAGGCTCCAATGCCGCTCATGCCGAAAAATTCCGCGTCTATGTCGGGATGGAGGTTGATGAGCTGAATCATGTGTCCGTCAATGTGCGGCAGCCAGTCGGCGGAAATGATGTGCGGCAGCGTGGTTTCCAGCACGCAGCGGGTGGATTCCGTCATGGCCGTGGCGGTGTACCGCTCCGCATACAGGCGCAGACTGGCCCGGGAGGCCTTGAGGCGGGCGCACTCATCGGAGAGCAGTGTGTCCAGCCGCGCGGCGATGGCGGAGACAAAGTCCTCCTCGCTAAAATTCTCCTCGCGGATGGGCACACGCAGGTCGGGATTGGCGTCCAGCATCTCGGAAAGGCCGGTGGAGTCCGTGCCGATGACGGGCAGTCCGTGGCGCATCATCTCTATGGCCGTGTAGCTGCATTGTTCGTGGAAGGAGGGCATCACCCCGATGCAGGCCCTGCGGTAGGCCTCCTCCATCTCGCCGGCCTCCAGCCGGCCCAGGAAGACTACGCGGCCCTGCTGCGTGCCGCTCTGGCGCAGATAGGGCTGGAAGTCGCCGTCACCGGCTATCACCAGCCGGCTTCCGGGATGGAGTGCGGCAATCCGCGCAAAAGCGGAAATGAGAAACTTCAGGCCTTTTATCTCGTCCAGACGGCCTACGAAGAGGATGTCCCGGCTCTCGCCGGCCGCATCATACCGCTCCGCAGCCGGACAAGGGGCGTCGCCCAGGCCGTTGTACACCAGATAGAGCTTCTCCGGGGAGGTCTTGTAGTCGGCGATGAGTATCTCCCGCGTGGCGCGGGAAAGAACCACCACACTGTCGGCCAGATGGAGGAATTCGCGCTCCTGCTCCATGCTGGAGAGCACACGCCGTTCCTTGTCGTCCTGCGGCTCGTGCCCTTCGGCCGTGATGGCACGCAGGCGGGTGAGGTTGCCGTCCAACTCGAAGCACCAGCCCAGATAGTGGACGGTGAGCACGATGCGGGCGCAGGGGTAGCGGCTCTTGAGTGCCATGGCCAGCGGAAGGTGCTGGTAGTAGTTGAAGTGGAACACAGAATTCTCTTCCGTCTGCCTGTCGCAGAGGTTGCGGGCCACATAGTGGAAGGCACTGCGGCAGTAGGACACGCTCTCCGCCAGCATGGGCAGGGCGGGCACCTGGTGATGGGGGATACCCTGCGCATCGGTGGTGACGGTGAAGTCCTTCACGTCGGCCATCAGGTCCACCACCGTCACTTTCCAATCGGGAAAGGCGGCCATGCCGGCGGACAGTTGGCGCAGGAAAGTGCCGATGCCGTAGCCGGAAGCCCGGCTGGCATTGTTGAAGATGTAGAGGTTGTGCATGTTGATTTTTAGTTTCTTTCGTGTCCGCTTACGGACGGATTGACACTGTCCAGAAGGTACCATCCGCTGCCTGCATCTATGCCTGTGGGCTTTCCCGCATAGTCCTCCATGGGGAAGGAGGGCTTATGCAGGATGTCCATCAGCTCCAGGGGACGGAAAGGAGTAGTGTCTGTTCCAGCAATGCGTTGCCGCAGCTCGACAAGGTATTGCGGGTCAAAACTCTCCAGCGTGCCCTGTGTCTGTTGGCGCAGGTCCAGGTAGAGCTGTAGCCCACGGACTCCGGTGCGCACGGAGAAGTCCGTCACCCTGCGTGGGTCGCGCTCCATGATTTTTGCATCCACCTCAGAGAGAATGCTGTTCAGGTCACCCTCCAGAATGCCCTCGAGGCATAGCAGTGTCACGCCGTAACCTATGCCGGCGAGGCCACGCTCCAGGCCCAGCGGCATGTCGGAGTGTATGCCGTCATAGACCGAGGAAAGCAGTTCCCAGGCGCAATCCTCCACCAGCGTGTCTGCCGTTTGCCGGGCGTACAGATACAGTGCCATGGCCATGCCCGTCTTTCCGTGGAAGAGGCCGAGGTCATGCACGGAACCGCTCTGGAAGAGCAGGTGGTTGAGGAGAGATTGGATGGTTGGTGTCATTTGATTCTTTTTTATAGCTCCACTTCCGCAAAGAAGATATAGTCCCCGCACAGAAGCTGAAGTTCATACACGCCTGTGATGTCAGCAGGAATCTCCAGATAGTCGGATGTGATGACCGTCTCGTAGCACACCTCATCGTCCTGCACCAGCTGGAAGGTGAGCCCTGTGCATGGGGTGATGAAATGGAGGGTGTGGCCGTCCAGGGTAACCTCGGGGATAAGGACGAGGGATTTTCTATCAGGAAGACCTTTGTTTGAATTATCAACAGGAAGGACACTAAAATGAACCACATTTTCATCACTTACAGAAGTGCAGGCCGCCACAGTATAGGCACAACTTGAATAAATAGATGTTGCGTTTGTGGTCAAAGTGCAACTGCAGGCAAATGCCAAAGCAAAAATTGTTTGTTTCATACTCTTATCTTTTTGGGTTTATATTTTCAATAATCTGAAACTGGCCATGAAAGGCCTGAATTCGCCGGCAAAGTTAGACCTTTTCCAAAGTCCAGGCAAGAAAAAAAAGGTGAAATTTTCAATAATTTTCAACAAAATCCGCCTTTTTAGTCATGGTTATCTTCCTATGTATCATCTATTTACTGTGCACAAATCCATTTTCAACAATTTTCAACAAGCCGCACAAAAAATATAGAATGGACAATAATGATGCCTGACTGTCCTGGCAAACACGATGCGGGTGGTGAGTCAATGACAGGTTGTACTGTTGTGTCTCTGTTGGGACGTGGAAGACTCTTCTGGGCGATTGTTTGCTTTCAAAATTCCTGAATGGCGCGGTCAAAATCCTTGGCACCGCTCTTGCCCTTAAAGATTTTATCGAGCAGGCGTTTCCGCGCTGTGGACAGGTAGCCGTTTTTCTTGCCAGTAAGCTGCATGATGTCATAAATGCTCATCCGAAGCTTTATGAGAATGCATATATGGTACTCCACATCCGAGATGTTGTTCATGAAACGTATGGTCTTCATTTTGGGATGGTACTTTTCCACGGTTTTGATGGCCCACTTCCATTCCCCCTCATCGGGCGTCTCATGTTGTTTGGCCAGTTCTATCAGGCGTTTTATGGGCGCTTCGTCATAGAGCTGGTCCAGTTGTCGTGTGGCATTCAATTGTTCCGTTTGCAGCCGGTATTCAGCGATTTCCTGTTGCAACTCGCTGAGGGCATCCTGTTGCAAGGTCAATTTCTGCCGCAACTCCATGATGTCGGTCTCCTTTTGCCGTGCCTCCTTCAACTGGGTTGCGAATTGGATCAAATCGTTTGTCTTCTGCTGGATTTCGTCATGAAGCCGTTCTATGGTGTGCGAATGCTCAACAATCTGACGCTTTAAATGTTGCTTTTCCGCCTCATAGGTGGATAAGGCCTGCTGTTGCCGGGCTTCCTGCTTCATCAAGTCCTGTATATGCGTCGTCTTTAAACGTTGGAACGCCCTTCTGCCGAACAGGCCACCCGCTAGTATGAGGAGCAGGCTGGCTATGGAGACATTGGTCCATACAAGCAACCGGAATTGGGCATGCTGGCTCTCCAATTCATGCTTCAGGGCATTTCGTTCATGACGCCGATAGTTGTTTTGTGCCTGTAAACGCTGGTATTCATCGGTGGTGCGCACCGTGTGCAGGGAACCGAATGATGCAAGGCTTTCCTCCGAATATTTGTAGGCAGAGTCTATCCGCCCCTGCCAATAGTAGTAGTCATGCAGTCTGCGGAAAAAGGAAAGACTATCGTTGAGGGTCTCCACGTGTGGTGCCCATTTCTGCAAATAATGACGGGCGGAATCCGCCTCGCCTCTCGCTATATAATGGATAAGCAAGATGTCGTAGCAATCTTCATGGCCGGGCACGGCCGTGCCGTCCGCATGGAAATAGCCGGAGTGATGCACATAGTCCTCCAGGTAGCTTTTGGCCTTGTCCCATTGATGCTCCTTGGAAAGCCATTCGATGCAGAGACCTCTAGTCTGGGCGGCATACTGGGGATAGCCCATTTTCTGTAACCCGTCGGCGGCCTGTTCCTTCAGAGCCACGCCCTCCTGGTATTGTCCCAGATAGAAATAGACATTGCTCTTGTTGCTCCAAATATTGTAAATCCCCAGTGAATCATCATCGTGTTTCGCATACTTTTCTGCCATGTTGTATGCGGCCAAGGCTTCGCTTGCCAGACATTGCCTTGTGTAA
>JAEDIG010000087.1 GCA_016292545.1 Bacteroidaceae bacterium | reverse complement strand
GAGCACTGGTCTCCAAAACCAGGTGTCGGGAGTTCGAGCCTCTCTTCCCGTGCCAGAAATGGCAGGTTGTGTCTTCCCCTCTCCCTGTGGAAGGCACTTTTTTTTCGCCTTTTTCTTTAAAAAAAGTGCCTTTTCCGGTAGCGGAGGCGGCCCTTTTTTGTTATTCAGATAGAAACAGACACAAAAAGCAGATACAGTCAATGGAGATAGAAACATTCATACAGAGTGTGGCACACCTGCGGGAGGACTTGCTGAGGCAGGCCACGCACTATCTTGGAAACGCAGACGATGCAGAGGATGCGGTCCAGGAAACGCTGCTGAAATTGTGGGTGGCCATAGACAGGGTGGCCGACACGTCCAAGATGCGGAACATGTCGACGGTCATCTGCAGGAATGTGTCGCTCAACATGCTGCGGGCGGCCAGCCATCCACTTTCAATAGAAAGCGCCAGGACTGTGGCCACGCCCGGAAACCCGCACGAACGGCTGGAGCAGAGGGAAAGCCGGCTGCAGCTGAGGCAGAGCATCAGGGCCCTCACCGACAAGCAGAGGGCCATCATCAGAATGAGAAACGTGGAAAACATGTCGTATGCCCGCATCGCGCAGGTCATCGGCACCAGCGAATCCTCCGTCAGGGGGATGATGAGCAAGGCACGGCATGCACTCTTGGAAAACATGAAAAAGAATCAGGATTATGAAGGATGAAAAAAAGAGAATGGAGGAACTGACAGCCAGATTCCTGGACGGCCAGACCACAGAAGAAGAGGAACAGCTGCTGGCCGATTATCTGGAAAACGAGAAGGACCTGCCCATCGAATGGCTGCCCCTCAGGCAGATGTTCCGGAGCTTCGGCTCGGATGCCTACGACTTCGACGAGGAGGAGCTGGATGCCATGATGGCCCCCTGCACCCCTGCAAGGCCGAGGCCGCTGCGATGGCTGAAATGGGCTGCAGCCGCGTGCATTGTGGCAGCATTCCTGGCTACCGCCCTCATCCGATGGAGCGGCACTGGCATACCCCTGCTGGCCGATGGGGCCGTGGAGGAGGAATGTCCGCAGGCAGAGGCCGGAGGCGCAGACGAATACAACCTGCTGAGGATGATTGGAATCATGATGGAGGCATCGGGCCACGAAATCCACTCCGTCAATGTGGAGCGTGAAGACGGCAGAATCATCGTGAAGGCATTGTACAGGGACAACACCACAAAGTGCTATCTCCTGAAGCAAGACCCCAACAGCCCCTCGCTAGAGCTGGTGTCCTTGTCGGAATAACTTTAACAAACATGCAACAACATAACTTAAACCAATACATTACAACAATGAAACGAACATTTGTTTTTTTGCTTTTGGCAGCTACGGCAGCCGTCCGCACCGCCGCCATGAATGCTACTCCCGATGCAGAACCGTCTGCGGAAACCAACTATGCGGAGGGAAATGACGACAAAAAGAAGACGCCCACCCAGCAGCTGATATACGTTATAGATGGAGAGATTATTAAGAATTTTGATGGCTCGCAGCTTATAGGGAAAACCATTCAGAGTTATACAATCAGCCCTGATGGAACAAAGCATAGCATCATTACCAACAAAGTTGCAGTTGAGAAAGTAGATAACACTGCCCTCGATGATCATTTCTTTGTATTAGATGGAAAAATATATAAGGAGGCTCCTGAAGGGTATTTGCGAGGAAAGGGATTTGAAATCATTGGATACCTCAAACCTGGTGACCCACTTTTTGCGAAATATCTTAAGGAGGCAAAAAATGTTCCAGAGATAGATGTAAATAAGATAAGAAATATTTATGTTATAAACACCAAACCAAAATCCAAGAAATGATAAGGAGAAGCCTGTTCTGCATGTTTGCCATCATGCTGGTGTGCCAGCATGCCCATTCACAAAAGCTGGCCAGAGGCAATGTGGCCGACTATCTGACTGGTACGGCTGTGCCAGACTCTGCCCTAACGGTGGATGTGCTGAGGGCAGACAGCACCAGGCTGGACACCATCATCGTGGAGTCCTACGGGAGCGGCAGGAGCCGGGAAACGAAATTCCTGGTGCGTATGGACGTGGAGGGCGACTACACCGTGTGCATATCGCATCCCGACTATGAGCCCGTAAGGCAAACCGTACATGTGAAGTTCTATCGCAGAGAACTGAATCCGGAACTGGGCACATTCCGCATGAGGCGCATCATGAAGCGCGACCTGGGCGAGCTGGAGGTGAAGGCCAGCAAGATAAAGTTTTATTCAACTTTCGTTGGGTTCAAATGAATTGTGAATGAGCGTATGAGCACGCCCCGAAGGGGCAACCTGCTACTAGCCCAGGGCAGAATGGAGCGGAGCGGAATGGCACCCTGGGTGTCACGCACCACACACAAAAACAACGCCCTACAGGGGCAAAAGCCGGACTACATGTAGGAGGAACACGCCCGTGCCATTACTGATAGTCCTGCTTTTGCCCCTACAGGGCGACATTGTACGGATTGGACATTGATACCCAGGGTGCCGCTTCGCTCTGCCCTGGGCTGATGGCTTTTGCCCCTGCGGGGCGTGCTAATACACTCATTCACAACGAAATTGAACTTGAGAAAGTTGGATAATGGCTTTTCTCCACATAAAAAATCATGTGAGGTAACCCAGCGCGTCCCGAGTGACCGGCATCTTCGCGGTTACCCCGGTTACCCGGGTTACCCCACGTGTTTTTATTTCCGCAAGGTCTGCTATATATATATATAATATAATAATATAATAATAATATTATATAAATAATAATTAAGCATTACCATTGTCAAGGGCCTTTTTCTCCACATAAAAAAACATGTGGGGTAACCCAGGTAACCGGGGTAACCGCAGGGGACGGTTTTTGCTGCCTCGCGTGGAAAAAATATTTTCCTCCCGACAAAGGCGGAAAACAGGGCTTGGCGGAGGCCTTGCTGCTTCCTGCCTTACGGGACGAAATTGCAGGATGGCGTTGTTTTTTTCAGCCCTTTGCAATCTTTTTTCTGAATTCAGGGCGGTATTCCAGAAATATGCGTTATATTTGCATGCCGGCAGATGAAATGAACACCAAATAGAATACCAGATATATGCAGATACTATTGGCAAATGCAAAGATAATGTATAGCGAGGCAAGGACCGCACCATGGAGCGAGCCATGCTTCCAGACCGTGGCCAACCAGCTGGCTGCGGAGATGGCTATGTGTGATGTGGACATGCTTGCCCGGCAGCTGGATTGCAGCCGCAAGCTGGCAGCCGCAAGCTGGCAACGCTACCAGGATTTCTTCCATGCAGAGCGGATGCCTGCCATATTGGCCTACAACGGCCAGGCCTACAAGCACCTGAGGGCGGACACGCTCGACCGTGGGGCGCTGGAGTTCGGCCAGCAGCATCTGTGGATCACCTGCTTCCTTTATGGCCTGCTCCGGCCGATGGATGGCATCGTGCCTTACCGCATGGAACATTGTGTGGCGCTGGAGGCTACACACGGACAGCCTGTCAACCGGTATTGGAAGGACAAACTCACCGATGTGCTTCTCGACAGTGTGAAGGCCGACGACGGTGTCCTTGTCCATTTGTCGACCGAGGAATATGAGCACCTGTTCGACTGGAACAGGGTGTGCAACGAGGTGAGGATGGTTCATCCCCTGTTCTATGTGCGTCGGCCCGATGGAACGCTCAGGATGCAGGCCGTGTGGGCAAAGTCGTGCCGGGGCGCCATGGTGAGGTTTATTCTCCGCAACCGGCTGCTCATGCCGGAGGAACTGCATTCCTTCAGCTATGAGGGTTTTGAATATGCCCCGCAATTGGGAGAAGAACTGTATCCGCATTTCGTGAGGGACACAGGTGTACATTCTGAGCGAGGATAATGTATGTGGTCATGAGGACCCCCCTCCAAAAAAAAGAAGAGCAGGAGGAAAACGGATCCGTTTTTTCCTCCTGCTCTTGTAATATGGGTGTGTGGAACCCTGTCTGTGTGTGCTGTTATTTGTTGGTGGCACCCTGGTTCCAGAAATCCTCCTCCTTCTTCTGCTTTTCCTTGTAGGCATCGTATTCGGCCTTCTTGCGGGCGTTCTCGGCATTCACCGACTGGGCGTGCTGGATATTGCCCTTCAGACGGCTGGCGCTGGGGGCCACGGTGATGTCCGATTCGGCGGCCTTGTCGCAGAAGGCGATGGCCTCGGGATACTTGCCTGCATGGACCATGTTGACGGCCTGCTGCAGGTATGCCTTTCCGGCCAGTTCGGCGTTGAAGCCTACGGCCTTCTCGATGTAGGCGTTGCTCTTGTCCACATCCGTTCCGGCCAGTGCCTTGGAGATGCGCAGGCAGATGATGCCCTTCACGTTGTCGTTGCTGGCCAGTTCGAGCGCCTTGTCATAGTAGGTGGCACTCTCTTCCTTGTTGCCCTGCTGCTGTGCATACTGTGCACAACCGATGGCGCTCTGGTAGGTGGGCTCGATGGCGTAGGCGGCCTGTGCATATTGATAGTAGATGTCGCTGTCGTCGCAGTCGTTGGCGGCCATCAGGTTGATGGCGCTGTTGAGCTTGGCCAGGTCGGACTTCACGCCTTCGAGGCTCTTGGTGAAGATGGCGATAATCTGCTCGCGGTCGGCTGCACCGCTGCTGGTGAAGGTCTGCTCGATGAAGGCCAGCGGGCCGTCGTATTTGGCCACGAGCTTGGAGGCTGTGGCGGTGTCGCCGGCAGCCTGTGCCTCCTTGGCCAGCTGCAGCATCTTTTCGCAGGCGTCCTTGGAGTCGAGATAGTCCTGGAGATAGTAGGCGCGGAATGCATTGGGCTGTGCCTTGTACATGGCATCGCTGATGAGGAAGAAGTTCTGCAGCACGCTTCCTTCAATCTCGCGGCCGCCCTTCTCGTTGATCATCGTGATGGCGTTCTTGTAGTTCTCGTAGGACTTGTTGAGCGTGTAGCCGGAATCCTTGATCTTGGGAGCCGTCCAGTTGTAGTATTCCGCCTTGCTTGCCAGCACATCGCCCTGGGTGGACTTGGTCTTGGCAAACGAGTTGAGTGCGTCGAGGTTCTTCTGACGGGCATCAAATAGCTCCATCATTTCCTTGAAGTAGGCCAGTTTCTTGGCATCGTCCTGTTCGGAATTGATGAGATAGTAGAACATGAGTGGGCCCTGGGTGTAGATGCCGTTGACGGCATAGGGTGCATGGGCCATGAGCCACTTCCAGTTGATGTAGGCATCTGCCCAACTCTGGTTGGAGATGCTCTGCTGGAAGAGTGAGATGTAGCCGCGTCCGATCTTGATGCTGTCCTCATTGTTGTTGTTCGTGGCTGCAATACGCTCGTCGATAGTTGTGTTCTCGTACTGTGCAAGCGCTGTGCCGGATACTCCGGCCATCATCGCGATTAAAGCTAGTTTTTTGAATACCATGTCTTATAATCCGTTTATATTTTGTCCAGAAATTGTAAATTGCGGCTGCAAAATTACAAAATAAATGTTATTTTACAATGAATATTGTTGTAAAAGTGGTTAAAATTATTGTTGATAGCTGTCAAAATGCTGTATTTGGGGCTTATCTGCTCTTTTTTTGTATTCTTTGCAAATCCTCCGGCTGGCGGCAACCTGCCTGTCGCCCTTGACGGCGCATTGCGCCACCACGGGGTTTTCATACCATTGCATCAGCGTGGCCCAACGGCATTCCATGCAGCTGACGAACGGGTCTTGGTTTGTTTTCGTGCTCATGTGAGATGAATCTGGTTTTGTTTATTCAACCGCAAATTTACGCATTTTTCTTTGTATGCACAAAGACTTGGGCCATTAAATGGTGTTGCAGGAGGTGAAAAAACGTATTTTCTGCCTTGTTTGTTCATTTGAGTGAAGAATATTGTATATCTTTGCAGCGTTTTAATCAAGGATTGTCTATGATACTGAATTTATTTCTCCTTTTGGTCGGTTTCTTCCTCGTGATATGGGGAGCCGACAAGTTTACGGACGGCTCGTGTGGCCTGGCCCGCCGGTGGAGGGTGAGCGAGCTGGTCATCGGCCTCACGATTGTGTCCATTGGCACGAGTCTGCCCGAGCTTATCGTCAGTCTCCTGAGCAGCATCCGGGGCAGTGGGGACATGAGCATCGGAAACATCATGGGCAGCAATATCTTCAACTCGATGGTGATTGTGGGATGTGCGGCCCTGGTGATGCGCATCTGTGTGAGCCCTGTGATGATGAAGCGCGACATGGTGCTGAGCCTGTCCCTCTCAGGCGTGCTGTGGCTCATTGCCATGCACGGACGCATCAGCCGGCTTGGGGGTGCAGCCTTGTTTGCATTGTTCTGCCTCTACCTGCTGGCGCTGGCCTACAATGAGCGCAGGAAAAGGCAGCCGCAGCCCGAAGGGCAGGCCGGTCAGATGGGCTACTGGCGCATCTGCCTATATATATTAATAGGTATGGGCTGTCTGGTGGGAGGCGGCAATATGCTTGTGCACAGCGGAACGGAGCTGGCGCGCATGTGGGGCATGAGCGAGCGTGTGATCGGCCTCACCATCCTGGCCTGCGGAACGAGCCTGCCCGAGTTGGCCACCAGTGTGGTGGCATCCCGGAAGGGCAAGGCCGAGCTGGCCCTGGGCAATGTGCTTGGCAGCAATATCTTCAACATCACCTTTGTGCTTGGTGCATGCAACCTGTTTTCGCCCACAAACATTCCCAGCATTGCGCTGCTGGATTGGGTGGTGCTCATCGGAAGCGGCATGCTGCTCCTGCTGTTTGCCTTCACAGGGCGCAAGATTACCCGCTGGGAGGGCGGCCTGCTGCTGGCCTTGTATGTGGCTTATCTGTCGAAATTGATCATGCAATGAATATTTATAGAATAAAATTTCATCAAATGTTTGACATATTGAAATAAAATATGTAACTTTGCATGCAAATTGACAGAAAATCTATAATTGTTTCGACATAATGAGCAAGTTAATCATTCCCGCAGGCTACAAGCCACTGCTGGATTTGAAACAGACAGAATTGGCCATAAAGAAGATAAAAGACTTCTTCCTGAGCAGCTTGAGCACCGAACTGCGCCTTCGCAGGGTGACAGCTCCGCTGTTCGTGCTCCGTGGTTTGGGGCTCAACGATGACCTGAACGGTGTGGAGCGTCCTGTGACGTTTCCCATCAAGGACATGCAGGAGGCCAAGGCCGAGGTTGTGCACAGCCTGGCCAAATGGAAGAGAATCACGCTGGCAGAGTATCAGATAGAACCAGGATTCGGCATCGTCACCGACATGAATGCCATCCGCAGCGATGAGGAGCTGGACAACCTGCACAGCCTCTATGTGGACCAGTGGGACTGGGAGCGCGTGATGACCCGGGGCGACCGCAACCTGGCCTTCCTGCGCAAGATAGTGGGCAAGATTTACGGCGCCATCCTGCGCACGGAATTCTACATCTGCGAAACCTATCCCCAGCTGCAGCACTTTCTGCCCGAGGATGTGCATTTCATCCACAGCGAGGAGCTCCGCCGCCTTTATCCCGACAAGACGGCCAAGGAGCGCGAGAACCTGATATGCAAACAGTATGGTGCCGTGTTCATCATCGGCATCGGCGGCAAGCTGGACGACGGGAAGGAGCACGACCTGCGTGCGCCCGACTACGACGACTGGAGCACCCCCAACGAGGACGGATTCCTGGGGCTGAACGGCGACTTGCTGGTGTGGTATCCTGTGCTGGAGCGTGCGGTGGAGCTGAGCAGCATGGGCATACGTGTGGACAAGGAAACCCTTGAGCGCCAGTTGGCCCTCCAGGGGAAGGAAGACCGCAGGCAGCTCTATTTCCACAAGCGGCTGCTGGAGGGGTCGCTCCCCCTGAGCATCGGAGGAGGCATCGGCCAGAGCCGGTTGTGCATGATCCTGCTCCACAAGGCCCATGTGGGCGAAACGCAGAGCAGCATCTGGCCCGACGACGACCGCAGGAAATGCAAGGAATGTGGCATACATCTAATATAGAATTCATAAGTTTAATTTTTAGAATTTTGCTCTCTGCGTTGCGAAACGCGGAGAGTTTTTAAAATCAGCCATTTCATACCCTGAGGGAGAAGCGAAAAACCGCGATATTGCGGAAATAACCAATTAAAACCAACAAACAAATTTATGCAGAACAAACCCCAAAAAGGTGAGCATGTTGTCGTCTGGAAGCAGTTTTCCAACCGCAGCTACGCAATTTTCAACAGCCTGCGTCTGCAGGTGAAGATCGGTGTGCTGGGCTTTGCCACTTTGGTTGTGGCCGCCAAGGCCCATGCCGGGAGTGTGTGCCCCGTGGCCAGCGTAGAGGAAACCGAGGAGGCCGATGACAGGGAACTGTCGCTCGACGAGGTGACGGTCAGTGGCACCATGGCTGAGCTCACCCAGCTGGAAAGCGCACGTGTGGTGAACGTGATTTCCAAGGAAGAGATCCAACGGGCCAGCGTCCATTGCATCAACGATCTTCTGAAACTAGTCAACGGCGTTGACGTCCGACAACGCGGTGGCTTTGGTGTTCAAACGGACATTGCCATTGACGGAGGCACATTTGACCAGATTACCCTTCTTCTCAATGGCGTTTATTTCAACAATCCCATTACAGGCCATCTGTCCATGGACCTTCCTGTGTCCATCCAGGACATCGAGCGCATAGAGGTGCTTGAGGGGGCTGCCGGACGTGTGTATGGCAGCAATTCCTTTGGTGGCGCCATCAACATCGTCACCCGCAAGGACACGGAGCGCCAAGTGGGCGCAGGAGCAGAGGGTGGCAGCTTTGGCACCTTCCAGGCCGATGGCCGCATTGTGCTGCCCTTGGGGCGTGTGTATAACCGCATCAGCGGCGGTGGAGGCCGCAGCGACGGAGGCACCGAAAACAGCCGGTGGAGCAAGGGCCAGTTCTATTACCAGGGCGGATGGTCACACGATGCGGCCGACCTGGATTGGCAGGTGGGTGTGAGCAAGAAGTCATACGGTGCCAACACCTTCTACAGTGCAGCCTATCCCGACCAGTACGAGCGCAACGAACGCTATTCGGCCAGCGTAGGAGCCAAGACGAAGGGGCGCGTGCAGTTTACCCCTACCGTCTATTGGAACCGCATGTATGACAACTTTGAACTGGTGCATGGCGAAACCTTCGGCGAAAACTTCCATCGGTTCGACGTGTTCGGTGTGAAAGTGGGCACGCAGTTCAGCTGGTGGGGAGGGCGTACCGCCGTTGGCGCAGACCTCCGTCAGGAGGATGTGCTCAGCACCAGCCTGGGCAAGGACCTCGAAGAAAACCAGTATGTGGATGTGAGAGGCGAAAAGGGCATCCGCTACACGCGTCGCGACAACCGCAGCAATTTCAGCTACAATGTAGAGCACAACCTGATATTCGACCGTTGGACGGTGAGCGCAGGCGTGCTGTCCAACATGAATACGGGCATAGATTCGCGCCACCACTTCTATCCCGGTGTGGACATCGCCTACAGGCCTACGCAGAGCTGGAAGGTGTTTGTGTCCTACAACAAGGGCTTCCGCCTGCCCACCTTCACCGACCTCTACTACAAGAGCCCCACGCACAACGGCAACGCAGGCCTCAGGCCCGAGGAGAACCGCAGTGTGCAGGCAGGCGTGCAGTTCCGTCCGGAAGGCGTGACGGCAATGGTGCGCGGATTCTATCACAGGGGCCACAGGATGATCGACTGGGTCATGTATAGTGCCGACGACGCATTCCACAGTGCCAACTTCGATGTGGACAACCTGGGCGTACAGGCCGACCTGAGGCTGGATTTCCCCCGGCTGATGAAGCGCGACACCTGGTTCACCGCCCTCAAGCTGGGCTACACCTATATGGACCAGACCAGACACGACGACGTGGAAATCTACAAGAGCAACTATGCAATGGAATATCTCCGCCATAAGTTCGTGGGCACACTCGACCATCGCATCTGGAACCGCCTGAGCGCTTCATGGCAGTTGCGATGGCAGGAGCGGGAAGGCTCCTATATGGAGTATGGCGACACGTATGTGGACCCCACCACCGGCTACCTGCGCAAGCCCACCGACGGACAGCTCCATGACTACAAGCCATACGCCAACCTGGACCTGAAACTGCAATGGGTGGACAAGCACTACCAAGTGTATGTCCAGGGCACGAATCTGACCAACGTAACATACTACGACCTTGGCAATATACCCCAGGCAGGCATCTGTATTATGGCAGGAATACGATGGAATTGTTCATTTTGACCATAAGTGAGCGATTTTATTTTGTGCTGTGCAAAAAAAAAACTATCTTTGCAGCAAAATTAACGCAGTAATGAAGAAAATTGCTACAGCAATCATATTTTTTGTCATGAGCGTGAGTGCACAGGCATTCACGCTCGTGATTGATGCAGGCCATGGCGGACGTGATGGCGGAGCCATCGGAAAAAGCAGTAAGGAGAAGAACATCAACCTGGCCGTAGCCCTCGAGCTGGGCCGGCTTGTGGAGCAGAATTGCCCCGACGTGAAGGTCATATATACGCGCAAGACCGATGTGTTTGTGGAACTGACCGAGCGGGCCAACATCGCCAACAAG
>JAEDIG010000086.1 GCA_016292545.1 Bacteroidaceae bacterium | reverse complement strand
GATACCTATCTTGGCTCCGTAGAAGAAGCTCAGATAGATGTTCTTGAGCACTTGTTTCTGGTTCTGCTGGATGGTTTTGCTTACGCCCACCATCGAGAAGATAATCTTTTTGTCGTCGACTGTTGGCATTACTGTTGATGTTAGTTTGTTATATATTATTATATTATTGTATCATTCTTTCGCCCGTCAGGGCCAGGCTCACCACGATGCCATAGGCAAGGATGAACAGGCTTGTGAGCCCCAGCACACTGTTCAGCGCCCTGCCGCTGTGGATGGTTTTCATCCTGCGCCAGGGAAGGGCCGCAAAGAGCAGCAGCCATGGCACCAGTGCGCATGACTGTGGCCATGCCAGGGCGCAGGCGGCACATGCGCAGGCGGCCATGCCCATGGCCAGATAGAGCATCTCGGTGGCCTTTGCGCCGATGAGAGTCACCAGGGTGCGCTTTCCGCTCAGGCGGTCGGTTTCCCTGTCCCTGTAGTTGTTGACGAGGAGCAGGCAGTCGGTCACCAGGCCGCATCCCAGCGCCAGCATGGCGATGTCGGCTGTCAGCCGCTGGGTTTGCAGGTAGTAGGTGGCGCCCACGGGCACAAGGCCGAAGAACACCACCACCAGCACATCGCCCAGGGCGCGCTGGGCAAGCAGGGTGGTGTAGAGGAAGCAGAAGACCACACAGGCAATCCCCACCCACACCATGACCATGCCGCCCCACAGGATGAGGGGAAGGCCGGCAAGACAGGCGGCCACCGTCACCAGGGCGATGGCAATCCGCATGGCCTTCAGGGTCACCCATCCCTGGGCGCACGCTCTGGGAGGCCCCAGACGGTTTTCCCTGTCGATGCCCCTTACGCAGTCGAAATAGTCGTTCACGAAATTGGCATCCACCTGCATGAGCAGGGCAAAGGCCATACACAACACGGCGGGAACCCATTGTATAGGGCTCCCGTCGGCGTAGGTCTTGCTCAGGGCAATGGCTACGGGCACCATTGCCCCCGTGAGGGTTTTCATCCGTATGGCTGCAAGCCATGCAGCGGGTGAATTGGCTTGTATGCGACCCACCCCCTTATTCCACTTTGTCGTTACACAGGCGGATGGCCTTGTAGGCCTGCTGCACGGTGAGCACGGTCTTGAACTGGGCATAGTATTTCTTTCGGATGGCCAGTTCGTCGGTTTCCTGCTTCTGCTTGCTGTTGAAGAGCAGGTCGCACTGTGCATCGGTGAGCTTTCCGGCCTCGTCGGCGGCCTTGTACTTTTCCTTCAGCTCCTTGTTGTCCTTCTTCACGGCCGCAATGTCCTCATAGTAGCTCAGCAGCATGGGGCGGAACTTTGTCTTGGTGGCGTTGTCCAGCTTCATGTTCTTGAGGACGTAGTTGATATGTGCGGTTTGCTTGGCCGTTTGTGCCAGCAGGGTGGCGGAGCCGGTGGTGGCCAGCAGCGCCAGGGCGATGATGTACTTTTTCATTGTTCGTTTTTTTTGTTCGTTTTTTATAAGCGTGTTCTTGATAACATTTTGCAAAAGTATGAAAAAAAAGCCGTATGGCCAATCCTGTGCCCTTCAAATAACCTTTTTTAACCCTCCTGGGGCCAACTTTGGAATATTTTTTTTAACTTTGCAAGCCGGAAGACCTAATTGTAAAAAAAACATGGCAACAACAAAAGGCAACAAGACAAAAATAATCGAGGTGCCCCAGGTGGACACTTTCGGACACAAGCAACCCCAGAACCTCGACATGGAGGCGGCCATTCTGGGCGCGCTCATGATTGAGCAGGAGGCCTATGCGCAGGTGTGTGAAATCCTGAAGCCCGAGAGCTTCTACGACCACCGCCACCAGATTATCTACCGTGCCATCCAGACACTCAATGTGGAGCAGCGCCCTGTGGACATCATCACGGTGAATGAGCAGCTCGACAGGGACGGAGTGAAGGAAGAGGCGGGCGGCGAGGCCTATATCATGCAGCTGAGCGCCGATGTGTCGAGCAGCGCCCACATCGAGTACCATGCCAAGATTGTGGCGCAGAAATACCTGGCCCGCCAGCTCATCACCCTGAGTAGCTACATGCAGCAGCTGGCCTTCGACTCCACGGTGGACGTGGCCGACCTGATGCAGGACGTGGAGGGCCGCATGTTTGAAATCAGCCAGAACAACCTGAAGAAGGAATACACCCAGATAAACCCCGTCATCGGCCGTGTCTACGACCTGCTCAAGAAGGCTGCCGCCCGCACCGACGGCCTCAGCGGCCTGAGCACGGGGTTCGAGAAGCTCGACCGCATGACCAGCGGATGGCAGAACAGCGACCTCATCATCATTGCCGCCCGTCCGGCCATGGGAAAAACGGCGTTTGTCATCTCCATGGTGCGCAAGATGGCTGTGGACATGAAGACACCTGTGGCCATGTTCAGCCTTGAAATGGCCAACGAGCAGCTGGTGCAGCGTCTGATGGTGAACGTGTGTGAAATCAGCGGCGAAAAGCTGCGCAGCGGCAATCTGGCCCCTCACGAATGGGGGCAGCTCGACACCCGTGTGGGCCTGCTCTACGATGCACCCATCTATGTGGACGACACCCCCAGCCTTTCCATCTTTGAACTGCGCACCAAGGCCCGCCGTCTTGTGCGCGAACACGGAGTGAAGATCATCATGATTGACTATCTGCAGCTGATGAATGCCAGCGGCATGAACTTCGGCTCGCGCCAGGAGGAGGTGAGCACCATCAGCCGCTCGCTCAAGGGGTTGGCCAAGGAGCTCAACATCCCCATCATCGCCCTGAGCCAGCTCAACCGCGGTGTGGAGTCGCGCGAGGGCAACGAGGGCAAGCGCCCCCAGCTGAGCGACCTGCGCGAGTCGGGTGCCATCGAGCAGGATGCCGACATCGTGTGCTTCATCCACCGCCCGGAGTACTACAAGATTTATCAGGACGAGAAGGGGCGCGACATGCACGGTGTGGCGCAGTTCATCATCGCCAAGCACCGAAACGGCAGCGTGGGCGACATCAACCTGAACTTCCGCAGCGAGTTCGCCCGCTTCAGCGACCCCGACGAGCATGTGCCCCTCCCCGGCGAAACCTTCAGCAGCGGCGACATGGGCGGCACCATCAGTTCGCGCATCACACCCGAGGAAATGGCCGAGGCCCACAACATGGCCAGCCGCATGGATGGCTCGCCCGGCTTCAGCCATAACCCCGGCGACGTGCCCTTCTGATTGTCCCGCAGGGCCGATTTTTTGCATGAACGGCCTAAAAGTGTGCGTTTTGCTTTGTCATTTGCACAAAAAAGTGTAATTTTGCGCGGCTCTAAAAGCGGCCACCCCCCTTTTGGGGGGCATGTGAATGCAGATTCAGAAACAATATTATCCTATAAAAAAAGATGAATATTTCATATAAATGGCTTCGTGAATACGTAGACACCACGCTCAGCGCACAGGAAGTGGCCGACGCCCTCACCAGCATCGGCCTGGAAGTGGGCAGCGTGGAGGAAGTACAGTCGGTAAAGGGAGGGCTGGAAGGCCTGTGGACAGCACATGTGCTCACCTGCGAACCCCATCCCAACAGCGACCACATGCATGTGTGCACGGTGGACGTGGGGCAGGAGGCCCCCCTCCAGATTGTGTGCGGCGCCCCCAATGTGGCAGCCGGCCAGAAGGTGATAGCCGCCGTGGTGGGCACCAAGCTCTACGACGGCGACGAATGCTTCACCATCAAGCGGAGCAAGCTGCGCGGTGTGGAGAGCCTGGGCATGATATGCGCCGAGGACGAGATAGGCATAGGCACCGACCACAGCGGCATCATCGTGCTGCCCGCCGACACCCCCGTGGGCATGCCCGCCGCACAGTACTACCACATCGAGAGCGACTATGTGATTGAGGTGGACATCACCCCCAACAGGGCCGACGCATGCAGCCACTACGGAGTGGCGCGCGACCTGTATGCATGGCTCGTGCAGAACGGCTATCCCACATCGCTCCACCGCCCCTCGGACGACGGGTTCGTGGTGGACAACGAGGACCTGCCCGTGGAGATATGCGTGGAGCAGACAGAGGCCTGCCCCCGCTACTGCGGGCTCACCCTCACGGAATGCCAGGTGAAGGAAAGCCCCGAATGGCTGCAGAACAAGCTGCGCGTCATCGGCCTCCGTCCCATCAACAACATCGTGGACATCACCAACTACATCATGATGGCATACGGCCAGCCGCTGCATTGCTTCGACGTGGACATGATAAAGGGCCGCAAGGTGGTGGTAAGGACCATGCCCGAGGGCACACCCTTCGAGACACTCGACGGGGTGGAGCACAAGCTGAGCGACCGCGACCTGGCCATCTGCAACGCCGAGGAGCCCATGTGCATCGCCGGCGTGTTCGGCGGCAAGGGCAGCGGCACCTATGAGAGCACCCACAGCGTGCTCCTGGAGAGCGCATACTTCAACCCCACATGGATACGCAAGAGCGCACGCCGCCACGGCCTCAACACCGATGCCAGCTTCCGCTTTGAGCGCGGCATCGACCCCGACGGACAGATTTATGCCCTCAAGCAGGCGGCCATCCTGGCACGCCAGCTGGCGGGAGCCAAGGTGAGCATGCAGATAGCGGACGTGTGTGCCGCCCGTGCGGAAGGATTCAATGTGGACCTCAGCTATGCCTATGTGGACGCACTCATCGGAAAGCACATCCCCGCCGACACGGTAAAGCGCATCGTCACCAGCCTGGAGATGCGCATCGACGGGGAAACGGCCGAAGGCCTGCAGCTCACCGTGCCTGCCTATAGGGTGGACGTGCAGCGCCCCTGCGACGTGGTAGAGGACATCCTCCGCATCTATGGCTACAACAATGTGGAGATTCCCACCTCCGTCAAGAGCAGCCTCAGTGTGAAGGGCGACCCCGACCGCAGCCACAAGCTGCAGAACCTCGTGGGCGAGCAGCTGGTGGGAGCCGGATTCAACGAAATCCTCAACAACAGCCTCCAGCGCGGTGCCTACTATGAAGGCCTGCAGAGTTTCCCGCCCGAACGCCTGGTGCGTGTGATGAACGCCCTGAGCCAGGACCTCAACGCCATGCGCCAGACACTCCTCTTCGGAGGCCTGGAAACCATCGCCCGCAACACCAACCACCGCAATGCCGACCTACGCCTGTTCGAGTTCGGCAACTGCTACCATTTCGACGCCGCCCGCAAGAGCGACGCCATCATCCCCGGCGTGAGCTCCAGCCGCGACCCCGAGGTGATCAAGCACGTGCTGGATGCCTACAGCGAGGAAGCCCATCTGGCCCTGTGGATCACGGGCAAGCGTGTGAGCGGCTGCTGGGCACACCCCGACGAGGAGTCCTGCTTTGCCGAGCTGAAGGCCCATGTGCTCAACATCCTCACGCGCATAGGCCTCCCCTTTGGCATGATGGTGTTCGGCGAGGGCAGGAGCGACCTCTTCGGCAAGAGCCTGGCCGTGACCAACCGCGGCGGCAAGATGCTGGTGGAGATGGGAACCGTGGCAGCCGACCGGCTGGCCAAGTTCGGCATCCAGGCCCCCGTCTTCTATGCCGACTTCCACTGGACAAACCTCATGAAGGCCGTGCGCGGCCAGGCGGTCACCTACCGCGAGATTCCCAAGTATCCCGCCGTGAGCCGCGACCTGGCCCTCCTGCTCGACGAGAGTGTGGAGTTTGCCGCCATTGAGCGCATCGCCTACCAGACGGAGAAGAAACTCCTGAAGGCCGTGAGCCTCTTCGACGTGTATGAAGGGAAGAACCTGCCCGCAGGCAAGAAGTCATACGCCGTCAACTTCATCCTTCAGGATGACTCCAAGACCATGAGCGACAAGGCCATAGACGCCATCATGGGAAAACTCATCGCCGCGCTCACCAAGCAGCTGAACGCCGAACTCAGATAGAAACATTAAAACAACAGAAAACATATTATATCATTATGGGAAGAGCTTTTGAATACCGCAAAGCAGCCAAACTGAAAAGATGGGGCCACATGGCCAAGACATTCACCCGCCTGGGCAAGCAGATTGCCATTGCCGTGAAGGCCGGCGGACCTGAACCCGACATGAATCCCGCATTGCGCTCCGTCATCGCCGTGTGCAAGCGCGAGAACATGCCCAAGGACAACATCGAACGCGCCATCAAGAACGCCATGGGCAAGGACCAGAGCGACTACAAGACCATGACCTACGAGGGATACGGGCCCCATGGCATCGCCATCTTCGTGGACACCCTCACCGACAACCCCACCCGCACGGTGGCCGACGTGAGGAGCATCTTCAACAAGTTCAACGGCAACATGGGCACGATGGGCTCCCTGTCGTTCCTTTTCGACCACAAGTGTGTGTTCACCTTCAAGAAGAAGGACGGAGTGGACATGGACGACTTCATCCTGGAGATGATCGACTACGGAGTGGACGAGGAATTCGACGAGGACGAAGAGGAGGGCACCATCACCATCTATGGCGACCCCAAGTCGTACAGCGAAATCCAGAAGAAGCTGGAGGGCGACGGCTATGAGGACGTGGGCGGCGAGTTCACCTATATCCCCAACGACCTGAAGGACGTCACCCCCGAGCAGCGCGAAACCATCAACAAGATGATTGAGCGCATGGAGGAGTTTGACGACGTGCAAACCGTCTACACCAACATGAAGCCCGAGGAGTAGGACCTACTTGTCCCGCATACCGTGCATGAGAGTCATTCGGCGTCTGCTCCCGAATCCATGGAAAAAACCGTGGAGAGGGGGCGGACGCTGTCACTATCAGACAGCATCACAGTCATGAAAAGAATTGTGTCCATAGCATTCGCCCTTGCCGTGGGCGGCGCTGTGCCCGCCTGCGGGCAGAAGGTGTATGAGGTAGACGGCAATCCGGGGTACAACTGCTGGCCGATGATTCAGCCGGTGGGGAACAGGCTGGTGTGTGTCTACACCATCGGAAAGCACCACAACCCGTGGGAGAAGGGGCGTGCGGCCTATGCCCGCTACTCTGATGATGGCGGCAGAAGCTGGTCGGGAAAGGCCTTGATCGACCTTGACGATGGCTATGGCACCTCATCGATAGGCAAGGGCAACGATGCCTGCGGCAACGCCTTGTTCTGGGTGAGGCGGCTCGACACCGACCGCCGCATGGCGCTCTACCGCACAGCCGACGGCGTGGACTTCGAACTCCTGTCGGCACCTCTTCTCAACCCCAAGCCGATGCAGGTGACCGACGTATTCCATATCCCCGGTGCATTGGCATGCCTGTGGTTTTCCGACGACTACAGCCGCGAAAAGGCCAACAAGAGCTGGGGGATGCTCACGAGCACCGACAATGGCACCACCTGGGAGCAGCGCGTGGTGGAGGACGGGCTCAGCATCAGCGAATGGCCCACCGAGCCGTCGGTGGCTGTGCTTGGCGGTGGCCGTCTGCTTGCAATCGCACGCAGCGAGGGCGACACCGGCCACCAGTTCCAGCTCACATCGTGCGACTGGGGCAAAACCTGGGTGAAGCGCCTCACCAACATCACCGATGTCAGAGAATCCACCCCCTCATTGGTTTTCGACAGTTCATCCGGCAAAATCTACAACTATTATTATCAGCGGGGGCACGGTTTGCTCAAGGTGAGAGTGGCCGATGCCGATAGGGTGTTTGCCGCCCCCGGGGCGTGGCCGGAAGCCCGGGTAATAGCGCGCGGAGGCACGCAGCGTCCCTATGATTCGGGGAATGCCAATGCCGTGGCGTGCGGGGGAAAGCATTTCATCACATACTATTCGGGCGATTCCGTTAATTGCCGTGTGGTGGTGGCGGTGGATGCCGTTTTGCTTGATGACAAATGACAATTGACCATCGTGACCATGGTGGGTTCCACCGGGGGGAGGGGGAGACAAACTGACACCAGCCTTATGGCTGGCGTAAGGGGGCAATTGGATGATTTTCATTGTCTGTGCTTGCGGCTCCCTCAATTCTCCTGAACGGGGGGATTGAGGGGGGCGGTCATTTCCTCAGTGCATTGTCGAGCTCTTGCTTCATCTGCTCCAGGCCGGCCCATCCTGTGATGTGCCTGATGAGCTTTCCGTTGCGGCCATAGATGAGGTAATGGGGGATGCTGCCGGCATAGCCGGGGATGTCCATCGCGCGGATTTCTTCTGCCAGGAACAGGAAATGGTCGCCTGTGTGCTTCTGCTGCAGGGCAAGGAAACCGTCTGCCGACGAACTGTTGTCCGTGATGTAGACGAAATCCACTCCGCGCTTTTCATAATCCTCCTTTACGGTGGCCATCTCGCGGATGCCCTTCTGGCAAGGGCCGCACCATGTGGCCCAAAGGTCGACAAACACCACGCGCCCCGCGTGCCTGCCGGTTATCTGCTTCAGCCATGTGGAGGGGTCGCCTGTGGGTTTCCATCCGTCCGCTGCGGATTGTTCCTTCTCCTTCATCGATGCGGCAATCTGCTGCTGCAGCTCGCGCACGGGCGGCTGGAATTCGGACGCAAGGCCGCTTATCTCTGCTTCCGTCACGGGGCGGAAGGCTTTCATCCGCGCCACCACTGCCTCGGCCTGCCGGCGCTCCTGCAGATACTGCCCCAGCGGAAGGCCGTCGAGGCCGTTGGCTTCGAGGTACCCTAGGCTTTCCATGCCGAAGCGGTAGGCGCTGGTGATGCGCCTGGGGAACTCCAGCTTTGCGGCATGGGGGTCGGAAAGGGTGAACTGTGCCTTTTCGGCGGCCATCTCCGCGGAGTCGCAACCTATCACATGCATCATGAACTTGTAGCCGTAGAGGCTCTCCACGTAGAGCTTCTCCATCTCCAGCCGCAGGTATTCCTTCTCCTCCTTCTTCAGCTTTGCGGCCTTCACCTGCTTCAGCCTTCCCAGATGCTTCTCCCACCTCCATTCGCGGTAGGCATTGAAGTCGGCACGGCAATGCTCCTTCATGTAGTCCTCGTCGATGACGGCCGCATCCATCCCCAGTTTGCCGGCCAGCTCCATGCCGGCGGGCGAGCGGTGCAGGCTTCCGCCGCTTATCTTTATGGCTTCCCGGAAGACACGCTTTGTGTCGCCCTTCACTTGCTGCCGCCGCTGATAATCCATGTCAATGTCGATGGTGTCGCCGGGGCATAGCGGCAGCAGCAGCGTGTAGCCGCACAGGGTGAGGGTCATCCTCTGCGGCCAGCACATCGGCCATGTGATTGAGAAGGCGCGCACCCCGTCGGCCTCCTGATGCTCTTCTATGTCGTCGGGCATGAGCCGCTTGTGGAGGGTGGAGAGCTGCCCCACCCCCAGGATTTCGCCCATGTGCGCGGGCAGGTTGGTGACGCGCCCGCGCACAACGGTGGTGGCATACTTGCGCGGCCATTCGGGCAGCGCGCTCATGGGCACGGATGCTGCAGCCATCACCACAGCCAGCAGGATTCTTTTCATTGGCATTTTTCCTCTCTTTTTTATGTCAGTTCCTTTCAATTGCTTGTGGCAGCAGGTATATTCCTGTGCCAAACGTGTGCAAAGATACGCATTATTCTGAATTGAATTGCCCCGAAAGCCGTTTTTATTGAAAAAATGTGTAACTTTGCCCCCGGACACAAGTAAACGACATGGAAACGACATACCTGCCCGAAGAGGAAAGACAACAAGACAGACACACATGCCTGAGCTGCGGCATGGAGTATGAAGGAAACTACTGCCCCCACTGCGGACAGTCGCACACGGTGGGGCGGCTGTCGATGAGGCGCGTGGTCACCGAACTGCTCCCCGACATATATAATCTTGACAACAGGTTCCTGCGCACCTGTGTGGACCTCTTCCGGCGCCCCGGCGCGATGATCATGGAGTTTGTGGACGGCAACCGTGTGGGTTACTACAGGCCGATGGCGCTGCTTTTCGTGCTGGCGTCGGTGCTGATCATCGTGTCGCAACTGTGCAACATAGAGACGACCCACGTGTTTGACCCCCGCATCTACCGGATAGGCGACTCCGTGAGATGGTGTGAGGAGGGCAGCATCCCCGACAAGGTCATCCGCGTCCTCTACTCCCTGTATTGGAACGACGCATGGCGCACCATCATCTCCATCACGCTTCTGGTGTGGCCCTTGAAATGGGCCTTCCGGAACACAGAAACGGGCAGGCGGCTGAATGTTGCAGAGTTCTTCTTCATCATGCTCTATCTGAACTGCCAGAGCTTCATCGTGAAGGTGCTGCAGATACCGCTGGGATTCGTCTTCTCGCACTGGACGCCCACTGCGGTCCTCTTCAGCGACGGCAACGTGGATATGGTGTGCATCGTGCTGCGCCTGTGGGCGCTCATGCAGATTTTCGGCACCAGTAAACGGCGCACGGTGTGGAACTACGTGAAGGCCCACGTCATCCTGTATGCCATGTGCTTCGCCGTGCTCCTCCTTGCAGCGGCTGCCGCCTATGCCCTGGCTCCGTCGGGGTGGCAATCCATCATCGCTACCTCTGATGCTGACAGCATCCTGATAAAGGGAGGGGGTCTGTAGCTGACGCTACAGAGACGGGGGAAATGAGGGAGACGGGGGGTTATTTGGTTGTGAGATTCATGGATGTGGTTGCATCAAGGGAGCAGATGGCGGCAGCAAGGCTGTTAAGGTTGTGGAAACGCGCATGGTCGCTGTTGCCTTTCTGGTCTTCCTGCCATGGGGC
>JAEDIG010000201.1 GCA_016292545.1 Bacteroidaceae bacterium | reverse complement strand
GGCCCGCTCCACAACCCCGCCAACCTGATGGGCATCGAGGCCTGCGAGAAGGTCATGCCCACCACGCCGCAGGTGGCTGTGTTCGACACCGCCTTCCATCAGACCATGCCCGCCAAGGCGTATATGTACGGCGTGCCGAAGAAGTACCATGACGAGCTGGGCGTGCGCCGCTACGGCTTCCATGGCACCTCCCACCGCTATGTGTCCAAGCGCGTGTGCGAGTTCCTGGGCATCGACCCCGTGGGTCAGCGCATCATCGTGTGCCACCTGGGCAACGGCTCCAGCCTGAGCGCCGTGGTGGACGGCAAGTGCGTGGATACCTCCATGGGCCTGACCCCGCTGGAGGGCGTGCTGATGGGCACCCGCTGCGGCACCTGCGACCCCGCCGTGGTGCAGTTCATCGCCAACAACGAGGGCTGGACCGTGGACGAGGTGCTGACCATGATGAACAAGAAGTCCGGTCTGCTGGGCATCAGCGGCGTGTCCTCCGATATGCGCGACGTGGATACCAAGGCGGATGAGGGCGACGAGAACTGCATCCTGGCCCGCGACATGCTGACCTACTCCATCCAGAAGGCCATCGGCAGCTATGTGGCGGCGATGGGCGGCGTGGACGTGATCGTGTTCACCGCCGGCATCGGCGAGAACAACAACGGCCTGCGCGAGCGCGTGATGGCGAACTTCGGCTATCTGGGCATCGAGCTGGACAAGGAGAAGAACGACTACTGCCACAACCCGCACCTGTCCGAGACCATCATCTCCACCCCCGACAGCAAGGTGAAGGTCGTCGTGATCCCCACCAACGAGGAGATCATGATTGCACGGGATACGCTGGAGCTGGTGAGCAAGTAAGGTTATCCAACCGATTCGTCGGAAAGAGGGACGCGCACCCGAGGGTGCCGTCCTTTTTCCGTGGTTCAAACCAGACAATGATCGGGGGGGGGTAATTTGGCAAATTTGGCAGATTATCAAGGCGAATGTTGACAAATGCCTGCTATGTGATAGAATACAGACAGGAAGAATCCCACCAAGGTGCTGCATGGACAGATTCAGAAGGAGGCCTGAACATGAAAAGAGCATGGTGCATGGTGATGACCCTGGTGCTGCTGGCGACGTTTGGCTTTGGCGGATGGGCGCTTGCGGAGGAGACGTGCGTTCATCAGTGGATTGATCTTGCGTCTGAGGAGACGGAGGTTGTATGGGAGGACATGGGCATGTCCCACAATAAGGTCCTTCTTCGCCCCGCACGCTGCGTGAAATGCGGCGTGGAGATTGTTACGCCGTACAACATCGTCGAGGGCCATGAGTTCGAGCAGGTGAGAGAGGAGCACCTGTCGGAGACGGGGGAGCACTACTACCAGTTTGCCTGCGTGAAGTGCGGCAGAACCGATGAGCGCATTGTGCCCTGCGAGGAGGGCGAGTGCTGCGAAATCTACCTCAAATCCATCGAGGCTCCTGAGAATGAAGCCGGGACGACCGTGCTCGGGGAAAAGCAGGAGCGAAAAATGCAGCAGATGATGATCTGGCTGTGCGCGACGGTCGCGTTGCTGGTGGCAAGGTAAACATGCGGATTTCCGGGGGCTTCCTCTCCAGATTTCCTGTTGACAAAACGCTTTTCACACATTATAATATCGAGTGGTTGCATCAAAAGGAGTGGCGACATGAAGCTGGATGTATCAACCGCGATCCGTACCCCCGGTCAGGAATATGCTTTCCAAGGGCAGCAGGCCATTGCACCCGTGGAAATCTACGGCGACATCGTGTCCTTCGATGACGCTGAGGTCAAGGGCATCTTTCAGGCCATGGAGGATGGCTCGGTCACGGTGGATGGCACCATCCGCACGGTGGCACACACCCGATGCGCCAACTGTCTGGCTCCGGCCTCTGCTGCCGTGGAAAACAGCTTCCGGGAAACCTTCGTTCACAACGGTGACCCGCAGGACGATGAGATCTTCGCCTACACCGGCTGTCTTGTCGATCTGACCAAGCTGGTTTCGGATTACACGGTGCTGGCGCTGCCCATGCGCTTCCTTTGCAGGGAGGACTGCGAGGGCATGACCGCCTA
>JAEDIG010000085.1 GCA_016292545.1 Bacteroidaceae bacterium | reverse complement strand
GGATGAACGGCGACTGGCTCTATGTGACCGTGCCCCACGGGGTGAAGGTGAGCCGTGTGGCCTATCGCCAGACAGGCTACGACACCGAGGTGATGGGCGGCTTCCACTGCGATGACCCCTTCTTCAACCGCTATTGGGAGAAAGGCATGCGCACACTGTATGTGAACATGCGCGACACCTATTTCGACTGCCCCGAACGCGAACGTGCCCAATGGTGGGGCGACGGCACACTGCTCATGGCAGAGAGCTTCTATTCGCTCGACACCCGTTCGCACGGCATCATGCGCAAGGGACTGCTGGAACTGTGCAGTCACCAGAAGGCCGACCACACCATCCACAGCCCCATCCCGGGCATCTATGATGCAGAACTGCCCGGCCAGATGCTGGCTACCATCGGCATGAAAGGCATGTGGAGATACTATATGAACACGGGCGACAAGGACCTTATCGAGAAGGCCTATCCCCATGTGTGCCGCTACCTGTCCATCTGGGCACTGGAACCGGGTGGCCTCACGGCCGAGCGTCACGGAGCCTGGGACTGGGGCGACTGGGGCGACAACCGCGACATACGCCTCATCTATGCAGCCTGGCACTATATTGCGCTGGACGCTGCCGCCCGCATGGCCGACCTGCTTGGGCATCCTGCCGAGGCCAAGGACTTCCGCCAGCAGATGGATCGCCTGAAGGTGGGCTTCAATGCCTGCTGGAACGGCACGGCCTATCGCCATCCTTCCTATCAGGGAGCCACTGACGACCGTGTGCAGGCCCTGGCTGTGGTGGCCGGACTGGCCGACGCTTCCAAGTATGCAGCCATCAAGCGTGTGTTTGAGCAGGAGAAATGGGCGAGCCCCTATATGGAGAAATATGTAACGGACGCCTGCTTCATCATGGGCGAGCCAGCCTTCGGACTGGAACGTTGTGAGGAACGCTACAGCCAGATGGTGAACAGTGCCCTCTACACCACGCTCTTCGAAGGGTGGGGCGTAGGTAAGGACGGTTTTGGCGGTGGCACCAACAACCATGCCTGGAGCGGCGGCCCGCTGGTGACGCTGTGCGAGTATGTGATGGGTGTTACACCAGTGGAAGCCGGCTGGAAACGGTTTGCCGTGGACCCCACCATCGTGCGGTTCGGCCAGGCATCCCTCGATGTGCCCTCTGTGATGGGAATGGTGCATTTCGACTTCAAGCAGGCCAAGGACGGTGTGCGCTACTGCCTGACGGTGCCCGAGGGCACGGAGGCCGTTGTGTATCTGCCCGAGGCTGGCATCCAGCAGGTGAAGGGCAATCTGCCTCTGGGCAGTCGTGTGTCGGACGCTTCGCTCCAGCGCAAGGGACGTGTGGCTGTGCTGGTGCCGGCGGGGAAATATAAGTATACGGTAACAAAGAATTGATATGATTAGAAAACTGTTTCTTTGCCTGCTGATGCTGATGCCTTTGGCGGGCATGGCCAAGACGGCCAACGTGAGATGGTGCACCTTCAATATCCGGCTTATCAACGATGGTGACAACAAGGCCGGGTGGGGATGGGAAGTGAGGCGTTCCCGTGTGGCACACTATGTGACGGACAACGACCTGGATGTGGTGGGCATGCAGGAGGTCACCTATCCGCAGCTCACCTATCTGCAGGAAAACCTGCCGGGATATGGCTATATCGGTGTGGGACGCACCGATGGGAAGACCAAGGGCGAATATGCCTGCATCTGGTACAAGACCAGCAAGTTTGAGGTGCTCGACAGCGGCAACTTCTGGCTGAGCGAGACACCCGACTCGGTGGGCAGCAGAGGATGGGATGCAGCCCTGGAGCGCATTGCCACCTGGGGCAAGCTGCGCGACAAGCAGACGGGCAAGATCTTCATGGCCGTGAACACCCATTTCGACCATGTGGGCGTGGAGGCACGCAAGCAGAGTGCACTGCTCATCATCCAGAAAATCCGCGACATCGTGGGCAACCGTCCTGCTGTGGTGACGGGCGATTTCAATATCGACGACAGCAACGAGGCATACGCCACCATCACCACCAACAAGTTTGTGCTGCGCGATGCCTTCAAGGTGAGTCCGTCTCACGGCGGTGTGAGCTACACCTATCAGAATTTCTCCCGGACCCCTGCCTCGCAGTGTCCCAAGATTGACTTCATCTTCATCACCCCGCAGATAGAGGTCATCCGCACGGGCATCCCCACCAACGACGGCAGCTACATCATTTCGGACCACAATCCGCATTGGGCTGACCTGCAGTTCTAGGACCGGGTCCCCGGATCCCCTCAATCCTCCTGTTTAGGGGGAAGAAAACGCCCGGGAAGGGCAAAAGACATCAGCTCAGGGTGCTGCTTCGCTCAGCCCTGGGCTGCTGTCTTTCCGCCCATTCCCTCACATTGTGACTGGAGGGGATGGATAGTATAAAGTAGAATTATTATATTTCTGGTTTATATTGTTAATTATCCATAAACAAACGACTTATAGCTTGCTTATTTGAAATCATACCCTTATCTTTGCCTCCAAAAACAGTAGAATATGGAATTCTTGGATAGGAAAAAGGATATAGAGCGGCTGCGCAAGGCGCTGACACGTGAAAGAAGACAGTTCATTGTCCTCTACGGAAGACGACGCATCGGAAAGTCGACGCTTCTGAAAGAGGTGCTTGACACCAATGGGCGCGACATTTATTTCCTTGCAGACCAAACAACAGAGGCCAACCAGCGGCAACGGTTTGCGCAAATCGTTGCCACAAGGATTAAAGGGTTCGACATGGTGAACTATCCTTCCTGGGAAGCTTTGCTACTGAATCTCAACGAGCGGACAGAAGCCAGATTCGCGCTGTGCATCGATGAGTTCCCCTATCTGGTGAAAAGCTGTCCGTCGTTGCCGTCTGTCATACAGCGACTGCTGGAATCTGCCGGTCTTAGATATGACCTTGTGATTTGCGGCTCGGCGCAACAGCTCATGCATGGATATGTGATGAAACGCGACGAGCCGTTGTATGGCCGCGCTGACGAGATTATCCGTCTCTCGCCGATTCCCCCTTTATACCTATGTCAGGCCATCGGCTGCAACGCAGACGAGGCTGTGCAGGAATATGCTGTGTGGGGCGGCATACCAAGATATTGGGAATTGCGTAAGGACTATCCTGACATCCAAACGGCGATTGACCATCTTATGCTTGATTCTCATGGAATACTTTACGAGGAGCCTTCACGCCTGCTGCACGACGAGATGAGAGATACCGTACAGGCATCAACCTTGCTGTCGATTATCGGTAACGGGGCCAACAAAATGTCGGAGATAGCGGCTAGGGCGGAGAAGACAGCTACCGAGATAACCGCCCAACTCAACAAACTGCGTGATTTGGGGTTCATCAGCCGCCAGCTCCCGTTCGGGGAGGATGAGAAAAAAAGCCGCAAAGGAATATATATTGTTGCCGACCACCTGTTCCGTTTTCATTATCGCTTTGTGGCTCCCTATATCTCTTTCATCGAGCTGGGAAAAACTGACATCATCCGCACAATAATAGAGGCGCAGTTCAGCCAGTATGTGGGCCAGTATTGGGAGGAACTATGCCGCGATTATGTGTGCGGCAATACTGTTGACGGCATACTCTACACCAGAGGCGCCAGATGGTGGGGAATGTTGAGCGACGGAACAATGGCCGAACTGGATGTGGTGGCGGAATCGCTCGACCGCAAGCATTTGCTGATAGGCGAATGCAAATGGACCAGAAAGGAGCATGCGGATGCTTTGGCCAAACGTCTGGAAGACATATCCGGAAAACTGCCTTTTGCCAAGCGCGGACAGACCGTCCATACCTGCCTTTTCCTGCGTACACAGCCTGAAACGCCTGTGTCCATAACCTATTTCACTCCACAAGACGTCCTTTAGGTGGGACGGCCTCTGTTTTCAGAGAAGATATACTTCGGTGGCCAGAGAAGATATACTTACTTTGGCGGAGAAGTATATCTTCTCTGAAATATCAGTATAAATCCTCCCTTGCCATGGGCTTACGGGGCTGATTGCATGTCATATCTGAGGGAATTCAAATAAAATAGGGTACAATATTAGGTAGTTTCCTTGGTTTTTTATAATTTTGCACATCCAAAAACCGCATAACGACGTAAATATAGAATATGAGCAAGAGATTTGCATCACGCAACCAACTCAACCTCTCGGAGGTGAATAAGGAAGTGCTGAAACAGTGGGACGACGAGGATGTCTTCCACAGAAGTATCACAGAACGGGAAGGATGTCCTTCGTTTATCTTTTTTGAAGGGCCTCCATCGGCCAACGGCCATCCCGGCATCCACCATGTATTGGCCCGCAGTATAAAGGACACCTTCTGCCGCTTCAAGACCATGAAGGGCTATCAGGTGTTGCGCAAGGCCGGATGGGACACCCACGGACTGCCGGTGGAACTGGGCGTGGAGAAGGAACTGGGCATCACGAAGGAGGACATTGGCAAGACCATCAGCATAGAGGAATACAACCAGCGTTGCCGCCAGAATGTGATGATGTATACCAGCGAATGGACCGACCTGAGCCACAAGATGGGCTACTGGGTGGACATGGAACATCCTTATATCACCTATGACAACAAATACATAGAGACGCTGTGGTGGTTGCTGAAGCAGCTCTACCAGAAGGATTTGCTCTACAAGGGCTACACCATCCAGCCCTATAGCCCCGCAGCAGGTACGGGCCTGAGCAGCCACGAGCTGAACCAGCCCGGCTGCTACCGCGATGTGAAGGACACCACCGTGACGGCACAGTTCAGTCTGACAGAGCCTTTGGCCGGACTGGATGCACAGGGCCTGCCCGTGTATGTGCTGGCCTGGACCACCACACCCTGGACCCTTCCCAGCAACACCGCCCTGTGTGTGGGCCCCAATATTGACTATGTGGCTGCCGTGGGCGAAAACAAATACAGCGGCGAAAAGGCCGTCTACATCATGGCCGAGGCCGCAGTGGCCGGCTACCTGAAACCCACCGAGGAGCAGCCTGCCCAGATACTGTGGCGCGGAAAGGGCAGCGAGCTGGTGGGCCTGCACTACCGTCAGCTGATGCCCTGGGTGAAGCCTTGCGAGCTGGTGGACGGAGAAGTGGTGGTGCGCGAGGCCGAAGCCTTCCGCATCATTCCCGGCGACTATGTGACCACCGACGACGGTACGGGTATCGTACACATTGCCCCCACTTTTGGTGCCGACGATGCCCGGGTAGCCAAGGCTGCGGGCATTCCCAGCCTGTTTGTAGTGGACAAGGCCGGAGACACCCGTCCGATGGTGGACTTCACGGGAAAGTATTTCGTGCGCGAAGACATGGACCCCACTTTTGTGGAGCGTTGTGTGGACGAAAGCTACTGGCACCACGCGGGCGACTATGTGAAGAATGCCTACGACCCCAAATACAATCCCGACGGCAAGTATGACGAAAAGGCAGCCGCCAAGGACGAGGACCTGAACATCGTCATCTGCATGGAGATGAAGCGCGAGGGCACGGCCTTCCGCATAGAGAAGCATGTACACAACTATCCCCATTGCTGGCGCACCGACAAGCCTGTGCTCTATTACCCGCTCGACAGCTGGTTTATCCGCAGTACAGCCGTGAAGGAACGCATGATAGAACTCAATCGCACCATCAACTGGAAGCCCGAGAGCACGGGCACGGGACGCTTCGGCAAATGGCTGGAGAACCTGAACGACTGGAACCTGAGCCGCAGCCGCTACTGGGGCACACCGTTGCCCATCTGGCGCAACCGCGACACGAAGGAAGAAGTGTGCATAGGCAGTGTGGAAGAGCTGTATGGCGAGATAGAAAAGGCCGTGGCAGCCGGCGTGATGCCGGTGAATCCCCTGAAGGAAAAAGGATTCGTGCCGGGCGACATGAGCCAGGAGAACTATGACCGCATCGACCTGCACCGCCCCTATGTGGACGAAATCAAACTGGTGGGTCCGCAGGGTTCGGTGCTCACCCGTGAACTGGACTTGATAGACGTGTGGTTTGACAGCGGTGCCATGCCCTACGCACAGATACACTATCCCTTTGAGAACAAGGAACTGCTGGACAAGGGCGTATGCTATCCCGCAGACTTTATTGCCGAGGGTGTGGACCAGACCCGCGGATGGTTCTTCACCCTGCATGCCATTGCCACGATGGTGTTCGACTCCGTGGCCTACAAGGCTGTCATATCCAACGGTCTTGTGCTCGACAAGAACGGTCAGAAGATGTCGAAACGACTGGGCAATGCCATAGATCCCTTTGGTGCCATCGAAGACTTTGGGTCGGATGCCGTGCGCTGGTATATGATTACCAACAGTGCGCCCTGGGACAACCTGAAGTTCGACACCGAAGGCGTGAAGGAAGTCACCCGCAGTTTCTTCGGCAAACTGTTCCAGACCTATTCCTTCCTGTCGATGTATGCCAACGTGGACGGATGGCATTATGAAGAGGCCGATGTGGCCAGTGGCGACCGCCCCGAGATGGACCGCTGGATGCTGAGCTGCCTGAACACCCTCGTGCGCGAGGTGGAAGCCTGCTATGAGGACTATGAACCCACACGTGCGGGCCGCCTGATACAGAACTTTGTGGTGGATAATGTGAGCAACTGGTTTGTGCGCCTGAGCCGCAAGCGTTTCTGGGGCTCGGCCATGAGCACCGACAAACGGAGTGCCTACCAGACCCTGTACACCTGTCTGGAGACGGTGGCCAAGCTGATGGCTCCCATCGCTCCCTACTATGCCGACCGCCTCTACCGCGACCTGCTGGAGGGCGTGGGCCGTCCGTCGCAGAGTGTGCATCTGAGCACCTTCCCCACAGCCAACGAGGCACTTATCGACCGGGAGCAGGAATTGCGCATGCAGCTGGCACAGCAGCTGACCAGCATGGTGCTGAGCCTGCGCAAGAAGGAACATATCATCGTGCGCCAGCCCCTGCAGAAGATTGCCATTCCGGCTATCGACGCAGAGCAGCGCAGCCGCATCGAAGCCATGCAGCAGCTCATCCTGGACGAGGTGAACGTGAAGGAACTGGAATTCGTGGATGCCGGCGGTGTGCTGGTGAAGAAGGTGAAGTGCAACTTCCGCGTCATGGGCAAGAAGTTCGGCAAGCTCATGAAGAGCGTGGCCGATGCCGTGGCCGCCCTGTCGCAGGAAGACATCGCCCGGCTGGAACAAGGCAGTGTGGACGTGGCCCTGCCCGACGGCACCGTGGCCACCATCGAGAATGCCGATGTAGAAATCTTCAGCGAGGACATTCCGGGATGGACTGTGGCCAACGAGGGCAGCCTCACCGTGGCACTGGACATCCAGATTACCGACCAGCTGCGCAACGAAGGCGTGGCACGCGAGATGGTGAAGCGCATCCAGACCCTGCGCAAGGATAGCGGACTGGAGATAACCGACCGCATCCGCGTGAGCATCCTCCATCATCCGGCCACCGATGAGGCCCTGCAGGGATTCCGCGACTATGTGGGTGCCCAGGTGCTGGCCGACGAATTGCAGACCGTGGACACGCTGCCCGAAGGAGGCTTCGAGGGCAAGATTGAGCTGGAAACAGCCGAAGTGGCCTTCTGCATCGAAAAGCAATAAAGTGGATTCGATTCTTTTTTAATCAATAATTATAGCAAATCCTTACAGCAATGGAAGAACCCAAAGTACGCTATTCAGACGAGGAACTGGAAGAGTTCCGCAAAATCGTGCTGACGCGCCTGGAGGTGGCACAGCATGATTACGATTCGCTCATGGAGCAACTCAATGCCCATGACGAGAGCGAGACCGATGAGACGCTGCCCACCTATCACACCCTGGAGGAGGGAAGCAGCCTGCAGAGCAAGGAAACCCTCATGAACATGGTCCTCAGGGCTCAGAAGTTTGTGCAGGGATTGAAGGCCGCCCTGGTGCGTATCGACAACAAGACCTACGGCATCTGCCGCGAAACGGGCAAACTGATTCCCAAGGAACGCCTGCGCGCCGTGCCCCATGCCACACTGAGCATTGAGGCCAAGCAGCAGCGCGACCGTCGCAAATGAGCGGGTAGCGGCCCTATATACATTAATTAATATATATGTAATGCAGACAAGAAAAGCGCAAGCCCTCACCGCCGCGTGGATGACCCTGCTGATTCTGGTGGCAGACCAATGGATAAAGATAGCCGTGAAGACGGGTATGTATCTGCACCAGAGCATCAGGGTCACCGACTGGTTTTATATCCTCTTTACCGAAAACCGAGGCATGGCTTTTGGTATGGAGATTATGGACAAGTATCTTCTCACCTCGTTCCGTATCGTGGCCGTAGTGTTTCTGGCATGGTATGTGGCCCGGCAAATCAAGAAGGGGACACCCTGGGGCTACCTCATCTGTCTGGTGATGGTGATGGCCGGAGCCGCCGGCAACATATTCGACTGCCTGTTCTACGGCATGGTGTTCAACAACCCGCCCGCTCCCTTGCGGGCCGAGTTCGTGCCTTGGGGCGAAGGATATGAAACGCTCATGCAAGGCCGCGTGGTGGACATGTTCTATTTCCCTTTGGTGGAATGGGACTGGCCATCGTGGATGCCCTGGCTGGGCGGCAACCATTTCATTTTCTTCAGTCCCATCTTCAATTTTGCAGATGCCTGCATCTCGTGTGGAATCGTGGCACTGGTATTGTTCTATCATAAACGGATTTCTGCATGAGAAGTGTGCGCGTCTTGCTGCTGCTGTGTCCCATCCTGCTGATGATGGCCTGCAAGCCCTCCAAACCCAAGGGAGTGCTTTCGGAGGGCCGTATGGCCGCCGTGCTGGTGGACTTTCATCTGGCGCAGGGCATGGCTGAAGGGCAAGACCGCACGGAAGAGCTGCGATATGCCTACACCCAGGCCGTTTTTCGTAAACATCGTATCACGGAGGCCGAGTTCGACTCGTCGATGATCTATTACTGCGAACATGCAGAGGACCTGAACCGCATCTATGATGTGGTGACGCGCAGGATAGAAGCCAATGCCGTGGTGATGGGTGTGGAGGCACCTACGGAGACAAAATACCACGAGTTGTCGGCCGACGGCGATACGGCCAATATATGGGCAGGCCGCAAGGCCGTGGTGCTCAGACCCAATGCACTGGACAATCTCTTCACCTTCTCGCTCCAGGTGGACACCACCTTCTATGTGGGCGACAGCTTCATGTGGAGCATGGACCCCCTGTATGTGACCCAGGGCAGTCGCACGGATGCCTTCGTGCAGCTGCTGGTGCGCTATGCCGACGGAAGTTGCGCCTGTCAGGACCAGATGGTGTATGGTGGAGGCACCGTGGAGGTGCGCGTGTCGCCCAGGAACGGTCAGGACACGCTCGACATCCGTTCTGTGTCTGGCTTTGTCTACTTGCCCATCAAGGGGGCAGGGGAGAGCCAGTACAGGATGTTGATGCTCCGCAATATCGCCCTGGTGCGTTTCCATCGTCAGCATGCCCGCCAGGTGGCCGTGGTGGCCGATACCCTGCAGGCCGACACGCTTATGGACGATACACTGCCCGATGTGCAGCCTGTGCGCCATCGTCTCTCGCCAGCAGAGATGAGGGATGCCCAGCCGCGCGACAAACGCATACGGGTGATAAAGGAGAAGCCCGTGAACCCCAACCTGCGTCCAGCACGAGGGCTCAACACACCGGTGCGCCGCAAGTGAGGTGACTTTTTGCAAGAGACCAATTAAAGAAGAAAACAGATACGGCCATGATGCGTAAAGCCTATAACAGAATGATTCTAGACGACGGCCAGATAGTGGAAGGACCCGTTGTCGTGGTGATGGACGACGAAGAACATCCTCTGGAGTGGCACTTGCTGCTTCATGAAGAGCCGGCCACCGAATGGGTGGGAGGTACCTACGCACACCCCTAAGCTTATATATATAATATATGACAAATAATTATTCACATTTTAATTAACACACACACATGGAAAAGACTATTATTTCAGTTGTGGGCAAGGACACCACAGGTATCATCGCCCGTGTATGCACTTATCTGGCAGAGAACAAGATCAATATCCTGGACATTTCCCAGACCATCGTGCAGGGCTACTTCACGATGATGATGATAGTGGACACCACCGATTTGGCAAAGCCTTTCGCACAGATGGCTTCTGAAATGGAGGCCGAAGGCGATGCACTGGGTGTGCAGATTAAGTGCCAGAGAGAGGAAATCTTTGAGAAGATGCACCGTATTTAACTCCCGTAACTACACCGAAGATTATGATTAACATGAACGAAGTCCTCGAAACCAACAGAATGGTAGAAGAGGAAACCTTGGACGTGCGCACCATCACCATGGGCATCAACCTGCTGGAATGTGCCGACCGTGATTTGGACGTATGTTGCAAGAAGATATATGACAAGATTACCTCATTGGCCCGCGACCTGGTGGCTGTGGGCGAGGACATCAGCCGCGAAATAGGCATACCCATCGTGAACAAGCGTGTGAGCATCACACCCATCAGTCTGGTGGGCGGTGCATGTTGCCACACACCTGCCGACTTTGTGCGCATTGCCCAGACACTGGACGCTGCAGCCAAGGAGGTGGGCGTGAATTTCCTGGGCGGCTACAGTGCCGTGGTGAGCAAAGGCATGAGCCGTGCCGACGAGCTGCTCATCCGCAGCATTCCCGAGGCCATGCGCGTGACGGAGCGCATCTGTTCCAGTGTGAACGTGGGCAGCACCAAGACGGGTATCAATATGGATGCCGTGCGCCTGATGGGA
>JAEDIG010000084.1 GCA_016292545.1 Bacteroidaceae bacterium | reverse complement strand
TGGTGATACACATTTAATTGTTATAAAATGTGTCTACCTATATCAGTACAAGACATTATGTTTATATGGTAACAAACCTGTAATGTGTGAATATAGAATTATGTCACCCTTTCAGGGTTTTGAGGGGAGACACCAACGTGGCACACAGGGTTCACACCCTATTAAAATCAGTCGAAAACACAGCACCACGCCCCAGAGGGGCAGAAGCCATCAGCCCAGGGCGTGGAATACAGGAGAATATTGATTGCCAAAATGGCCTTGTCTGAAACCGCTATTTTAAACACCCTCCGCAATCCCGTTTGATTACCATAACGATTGAGTCGCGCCCAGGAAGGGCAGCCTGCTCTCAACCCAGGGCAACGCCCTGGGTATCAATCCCCAATCCATACAATGTCGCCCTACAGGGGCAAAAGCAGGACTATCAGTAAGGGCATGGGTGTGTCCCTCCTATATGTAGTCTGGCTTTTGCCCCTGTAGGGCGTTTCCTATCATCCGTTTGATATGATACCCAGGGTGCCGCTTCGCTCTGCCCTGGGCTAGGTGCTTTTGCCCCTCCAGGGCGTGGAACACAGGAGAATATTGATTGCCAAAATGGCCTTGTCTGAAACAGATATTTTAAACACCCTCCGCAATCCCGTTTGATTACCATAACGATTGAGTCGCGCCCTGAAAGGGCAAGCTGCTTCCAGCCCAGGGCAACGCCCTGGGTATCAATCCCCAATCCACACAATGTCGCCCTACAGGGGCAAAAGCCGGACTATCAGTAAGGGAATTGATATTAACCCCGACATGTAGTCCAGCTTTTGGCTTCGCCTTCCTCCTTCGCGCCTCGGCCATTCAAGCGGAGCTTGATGGCTCTCGGCTTGGTGTCGGTTGCCCCTTCCAGGGCGTTTTTCAATTATCCGTTTTTGTTACCCAGGGTGCCATTCCGCTTCGCTCCATTCTGCCCTGGGCTAGGTGCTTTTGCCCCTCCAGGGCGTGGTTTCCTCCCTCTAAACAGGGGAACAGAATAAACATACCCTTTCCCCATCACCTAACAACGATTTTGAACACCCTACCTTTCAGGGCTTCGTATTGTGTAACCGTAAAACGCGAAGCAATACATTTCCCCCTCCTCCGCACGCCAATGGTGCGCAGAGGAGGGGGAAAGAGTGGCTTGGCCGGGCAGGGCAACTGCTCCGCCCCTATACCTTATTAATATTAATAGAACAGATAGCGCTTGTCAACCACGTCGGCCTTCTGGAGCAGTTCGCTGGTGAGGAGATTGAGCGAACGCATGTTGGTCTGGGCCAACTGCTGCTCCTCCTGCTTCTGGTCAAACTTGGCACCCGTCTTGTTGGTGGAGATGACCTGGAAGGCATACACACCGTTCTTGCCCTTGATGCCCTGCTTGAAATCGCCCTTCTGGGCGGTGCTAACCGCACCACTGAGTGCAGGCTCGCTGCTACCCAGCTTGCCAACGAAAGTGCTGCTGGCAAAGGTGACATGCTTGATGGTGTCGGACACTGCGCCCTTGAGCTTGGCAGCTGCTGCAATATCCTTCACGCCCTGCATCTGCTCCTGAATGAGGGCAGCCTTCTTGTCCTTCTTCACCTCATCGGTGAGGAACGACTTCACCTGCTCATCGTCCCAGGGAAGATAGCCCTTGGGATGGATGCCCGTGAGAACAGCCACAAGCAGATGGTCGTTGTCGCCACACTCATAGAGGGGCGACACAGCGCCAATCTTGGTGTCCTCGTTGAACACCCAACGCAATGCCTCGCTGGTGCCATGGATGCCCACCACACCGTGTTCTGCGCTGCTCATGCCCTTGCGGCTCTGCACATTGAAGCCTGCCTTGGAGGCCTCGGCCTCGATCTGCTCAAGTGTCTTGTTGGCTACGAGGAACGACTTGAGGTCGCTGTATGCCTTTCCGTAGGTATCCTTGGAGAAATCGATGACACGCTTGATGATGGCGAGATTGTATTTTTCCACCATGTTCTTGCGGTCGGTCACCTGATTCACCAGCACGCCCTGGCCGGGGAGGACAATCTTATTGATAGAGCCTGTGGCGGCTGTGGTAACGGTCTGCAGGAAGATGCGGTTGTTCTCGTCGATGGTCTGGCCCTCGTACTGAGCGCTGGTGATCCAGTTCTTGGTGGCGGGCTGGTCGAACTTCTTGGCGATGCTGTCGAAAGCTGTGCCGGCCTGCAGCACGCTGATGATGCTGTCGGCACGCTTCTCAGCCTCTGCAATGTCGGTGCCGGGCACGGCAATCTGACGAATCTCTACAGAGTCGGGGAGTGTGACTTTTGAAATCAGGCGCACGATGTTGAGCGTATTGTCGGATGCCGTGAGGAAGGGACCCTTCTGCTGGCCTTCGCCCAGAGAATCGATTTCGGCAGCGATGTCGGAAGGAAGCGACTTCTTGCTGACGGGGAGCGCGCTGAAAGAAATCTTGCTGGCAGCCTCGCGCACAATCTTGGCGGGGTTGGCACCCTCGGCCTGGAGTTCGCTGGCGTATGCCTGCATCTCTGTCTGGAGCGCATCCTTGTCGGCCTTGCTGGCCTCCACCTTCACGTCGATATACTTGATGTCGCGGCTCTCGGCCTGGGTGCGGAAGATTTCCTTCATCTCCTCATACTTGGCCTTGATGTCCTTGTCCTCTACCTGGATTTCATCGTCCTTGATGGAAGAATAGGGAACTGCGGCCATCACGATGTCGGCCTCGCTGGTGCGTCCGTCGAAGTTGGCCTGTGCGGCCACAGGATTGGACAGGAGCGAACCGCTGAGCAGCGACTGGTATTTCTGGAGAAGCGTCTGCTGACGGATGCTCTTCTCCACAAACTTCCAATATTCATACATGTTGGTGTACTGTTCCTTGGTGTCGGCGGGAATATCGGCGCTGCGCATAATCTCGTCGTACTGGCTGAGGAACTGCTTGAGGGCATTGGCATCGAAAGCACCCTGCTGTGTGCGGAAAGGAGTCTGTGCCAGCATGGGACTGCTGCCCTTGGAGATAATGTCCTGCAACTCTGCATCGGTGACTACGAGACCCAGCTTCTCGGCCTCGTGCTCGATAATCTTGTTGTTGACCATTGTCTGCCACACCTGGTCGCGGAGCATGGACATCTGGTCGTCGGTGAGCGATGTAAGGCCATTGGAGAACTTCACCACATTGACATACTCGTCCACCTCCTGATTGAATTCCTGGATGTTGATACTCTCACCATTCACCTTGCCGATACGCTGGCGGCTCTCGGACTGACTGTAGGAGAGCGAACGCACAAATTCCTCGGCAATGAATGCGAACAAAGCGAGTCCCACCACTGCGATGAGGAACTTGCCCTTGCTTCTGATTTTTTGTAATGTTGCCATTTTTTATTTAATTATTATTATTATTTCTTGCTTAAAGCGCACAAAGATAAGGTTTTTTTTCGATATATGGGGTGTATTTTGCAGAAAATTGCACTTATCGCACTACTTTCAGCCTCACCAGTTCAATCTTAGTGGTGGTTTTCTGCACAATCTTGAACTCCCAATGCCCGAATTTCACCACTTCGTTGAGCTTGGGGAAGCTCTGGTATTCACTGAGGATAAGACCGCTCACCGTGAGGTAATCGTCGCTTTCGGGAAGGTCGAGCCCCAGTATCTCGTTGGCCTTGGACACCTCCAGACGGGCAGAGAGCAGGTATTCGTCGGCTCCCACTTCCTTGGCCACATAATTGACATTGTCGTGTTCGTCCTCTATCTCGCCGAAGATCTCCTCCACAAGGTCCTCAAGGGTGACGATACCGCGGGTACCCCCGAACTCGTCCACCACCACAGCCAACGATTTCTTTTGGGTGATGAAGGTGTGCATGAGCTTCTGGGCATTCATGGTTTCGGGCACGATGGGAGCCTCAATGACAGACTGGGTCCAGTCGGCACCGGGCGACAGCCTGAACATCTCGGAGGAATGGATGTATCCCCTCACGTTGTCTATGTCCTCATGATAGACCATAATCTTGCTGTGGCCCGTTTCCACAAAAAGGTTGCGCAGCACCGCCAGGTCGGTTTTGTCGGAGGCGGCCTGTATCTCGTTGCGAGGCACGATGCAGTCGCGCACCTTGACGCTGCTGAAGTCGAGGGCGTTCTGGAAAATCTTCACCTCGTCTTCAATCTCATTGCCGCCCTGGGCACTCTCGATGTTGCTCTGGATAAGATAGTCGAGGTCCACCCTGGTGAACGACTTCTCCTGCACCGTCTTCTGCACCTTCATGCCGAAAAGACGGAGCAACGCCTTGCTGAGGCCGCTGGTGAACTTGCTCACAGGCCACAACAGCACATAAGAGATGAAGGCGGGAATGCTGCACACCGTCATCATGCGATTGGGGTTGATGCGGAAAAGCGTCTTGGGAAGGAACTCGCCCGATACCAATACCACCAGGGTGCTGAGCAACGTCTGCACCACAAGGCAGACAGCCTCGCCCGAGCCGCCGGCCAGAGCGTCGCGCAGGCCGAGGGGGATGAGCAGCAGCTGGTCGATGAGCTGCGCCATGAGTATGCCATACACCACCAGGGCAATGTTGTTGCCCACCAGAAGGGTGGAGATGAAATGATTGGGGTGGCGATAGAAAAGGTCGATGATGCGGGCGGTGAAGCCCTGTTCATCGCGGTCCATTTCGAAACGCAACTTGCTGCTCGACACAAAGGCAATCTCCAGGCCGGAAAAAAAGCCGGAAAACAGCAGCACTACAATAGTCTCTATTATCAACGTATTCATAAGGGTTGAAGTTGTCGGGGGGTGGCGGGAGCCAGCGTGTCGGAAGATGACGGGCTCCCGGGGGTGGTGTCGGAAACGGGGAAGGCTCCCGAACTGTTGGTAATCCAATAGCGGGTCATGGTTTCATTGCTGCGGAAATTGTTGCCCTGGAGCTCACGCTCGGGCGTGACGATGCGGATGAACTTGTGGCTCCACATCTCATGGCGGTCCATGTCCCAAAAAAGCTCCTCGGTGCGGAACACCTCGTTCTTGATGTTGCGGATGACCACACGCCCACGCAGTTCCCACAGATACTGCTGGTGGAGATAGGCCGTATCGGACTGCACATAGAGGTCTACGTGGAACTTTTCATCGAACCGTTCCATGAGCAGGCCTTTCATGAATTTCCATGTGGACAGGCCGCCTGTCTCGGGCGTGTAGATGTCCCACTCCTCGGCCACCATGCGGTAGCGGATGATGCCGGAGTCGGAGATGAGGGTGTTGATGCCCCGCGCGTGCATGAAGGGCAGCGAGTCTTCCGCACGGATGGCCTCGGCCGTGTGCTCCACCTCTCCATTGCATCCCAGCAGGAGGGCACACCATGCCGTCAGGGCAGAAGCCGCAAGCAGTGTCTTTAAACGTAGGGAGGCTGTCACAGGCGTATTATTGGATCTTGAACTTCATAAACCAGGACTCGGCAAAAGTGACACCCACGCTCACCATGAAATAGTCCTCGCGGATGAGCGACGAAGCAGACGGCGAGCGGCGGAACCACTGGAAGGTGAGGTTGGCCATGGTGCCCTTGTTTATCTTGTTGGTGATGGGAAGGCCAAAGCCTGCCGTCACGCCATATTCCGACGGACCATCGTGGCCATTGACCTTGAGATAGGGCGTGGAGTAGTTGGCACCCAGCCGGTATTCCACACGGTTGAAGAAGTTGCGTGAAAGCGGATTGGGGACATACTGGAAGCCCGCAGCCACCTTGCTGCGGTCGAGATACTGGCCCGTCTGCTTGGCATACAGCAGCTGGTCGCCCACCGACGACTGCTGGGGCGTATGGCACGAGCCCCATTTCTCATAGGTGTAGTCCAGAGCCAGCAGCATCTTGCCCTTGCTCTCCCAGGCCACACCCGCACCAAAGGTATAAGGAAGATCGAAGGCGTCCTTGGCCTCTATCGTCACGGTGTCGCCCACGGTGTTGTAGCGGGTGAGGGTGGACGTTCCGCCGATGCCATGTCCCAAGCCCACAGTGGCACCCACCGTGAGGCGGTTCTGGGGATTGAGGATGATGGGATATTGCACACCCAGGTCAATCTTATAGGTCTGGATGTCCGACTCGCAATCGGAATGCAGGCCGCTGTAGAGGCTGCTGGTGGTGCCGCCCTCGTCAAAGGTCTGCGAAAGGGTGTGGCTGTAGCTGCCCCACACATAGCTGATGTTCGCACCCACGGAAAGAGCCGCAAAGGGATTCCATCCCACACCGGCATAGAGCTGGTGAAGGCCACCGTCGCCCGAGAAGGCACTGTGGCTGGTGATGGTCTGGGTGGTGGTGAAATCATTGGTGATCTTGCTTTCTGTGGCAAAGGAATAGCCGATGGTGGTATAGGGAAGCATACCCAGCGAGAAGCCCAGCCCCTTGCGAAGCCGGAAACCCGCCGTCACATAATCGAAGGAGCAGTTGTTGGCCTTCACAGTGGCATTGCCCTGCTTGTATTGCCCCACGCTGAAGGTCATGCCTCCATCGATGAGCATGGTGAGCGAGTCCACAGCCGAATAGGAAGCAGGGTTGCCGGGATTGATGCGGTTGGTGGGACGGATGGCCTTGCCCACTCCGCCCATTGCCTTGTTGAAACCCACCGACTGGTCGTTGAGCGTGCCCAGCCCGAAGCGGGTGTATGAACTGTTGCTGCCGTTGCCTTGGGCCGCTGCGTGGGCACACATCAGGGATGCCAGCATGAATGCGGCCAAGTGTCTAAACTTTGTCATTATTGTAATCAAGTATTTTGTTTAATCCGCGAGGAACAATGAATTTGTCTGCAAAGATGATACTTTTTATTGTAGTATCAAAATTAATTTTGTCTCCGCCCGTTAAAAAAACCAAAAGTTTGGGATATTTAGCACGCATGGAGCGGATATAGCCCTCAATCTCGTATTTCATGCCGCGCAATACGCCCGAACGGATGGCCGTGTCGGTGTCGTATCCCATGCCCGGCACGGCACCCTCGGCCTCCACCAGCGGGAGCCTGGCCGTAAACTCGTGCAGGGCACGCAGACGCATGTGCATGCCAGGCGCGATGTTGCCTCCCCAATAGTTGCCATGGGCATCGATGACCTCGTAGGTGACACACGTGCCGGCATCGATGATGAGCAGATCCTTGCCCGGCTTGAGCGAACGGGCACCCACGGCGGCAGCCAGACGGTCGCTGCCCAGTGTCTGGGGTGTGCGGTAACGGTTGATGATGGGCACAGGGGTGGAAGGGGTGAAACGGAGCAGGGGGATGTGCAATGCCTGAAGGCGCGACTCGGCCTGGGGCGTAATCTCGCGAACCGCTCCCACAATGCCATGCGTGAAGGCATACTTGGCGGCAAAAGCCCCCAAGGCGGCAAGCGACTCGTTGCTGGTCCTTACCTCCTCCACGGGTTCGTCACCGTCGAATGCGACCAGTTTCGCCACCGTGTTACCTATGTCAATTATCAATTTCACGGTGCAAAGTTACAATAATATGTTGGATTTTAACCAAAATCAAGGCCTAAAGATTCATTCTTTGTCAAAAAAGGGCCCGACATGAGAGCTGGTTGGAAGAAAATTTGTACCTTTGTACCCGTGAAACGTTTCCTATTAATAATAATATGGGCCATTTGCCCCTTCCTGTTGCAGGCACAACCTGCCGACGACTCCATTCGCGTGAGCCTCATCACCTGTTCGCCAGGACATGAGGTTTATCAGTTGTATGGCCACACGGCGCTGCGCTGCGAAAACTTCACACGCGGCATGGACGTGGTGTTCAACTATGGGATCTTCTCCTTCAGCCAACCCAATTTTGCATGGCGGTTTGTGCTGGGGCAGTGCGACTATATGGTGATGGGCACCCTCTGGCAACAGTTCCCCGCCGACTATGAAAGCCGGGGCTCGTCCATCACGGCACAGGTGCTCAACCTGACACCCGTCGAGGCCAACCGGCTGTTCACGAACCTGCTGGTGAACTGCCAGCCGGAAAACTGCACCTACCGCTACAATTTCCTGTTCGGGAACTGCACCACCAAGGTGCGCGACATGATAGAACAGAGCATCGATGGACGGATAGCCTATCCATCCCTGCCCGAAAAGATGACCTTCAGACAGATTCTCCACCAATATGCCCCGCGGGGAAGCTGGGAAAGCGAAGGGAACGACTTCCTGCTGGGTGCATCGCTTGATACGGTGGTGACCGACAGGGATGCCATGTTTATCCCCGAATACCTGATGAAGATGGCCGACCAGGCACAGGTGTATGCCACCGACGGAAGTCTCAGACCACTGGTAAAGGAAACCAGGACCCTGCTGGAAGCACGGCCTACGGAGAAGACCGAACTGTTGCCCATCGCCCCCCTGTGGGCAGGCATCCTGCTGCTGGCCTTCAACCTGATGGTGGTGCTGTGTGAATATAGGCTGCACAAGATGTGGTGGCTATGGGACATCGTTTTGCTGCTGGTACAGGGCGGCATCGGCATACTGCTTGCCTTCATGCTGTTCTTCTCCTCGCACCCCGGGGTGAACAGCAACTGGCTGCTATGGCCCTTCACGCCACTGGCTCTCGTGGCCATTCCATGGGTGGTGAAAGCTGCCACCAGAAGAGAAAAAACAAGATGGCATGCCCTGCACGCCGCCTATTTAACATTATTTATATTTTTTATGCCATGGATTCCTCAGCAGTTCGGCCGAATAGTCGTACCTTTGGCGCTGGCTTTGCTGACAAGACCGCTCAGTTATCTGGCATATTACAACAAAAACAAGAAGTGACGAACATAACACCACAACGACTAAGACTGCTCACCTCGCTGCTCATACTGATTTCGGCAGCCAGTGCAGACGCCCAGACGGCTCCCGAAGTGCCCCGTCTGGTCGTGAACATTGTCATCGACCAGTTGCGCACCGACTACATGGAAGCCTTCTCGCCGCTCTACAGCGACCGGGGATTCCAACGCCTGATGAAAGAAGGGCGCGTGTATACCCAGGCGGAATATCCCTTCAACGACCCAGACAGGGCTGCCGCCGTGGCCTGCCTGATGAGCGGCACCAGCCCATACGAGAACGGCATCGTGGGCGAACGCTGGCTCGACCGGCAGACCCTTACCCCACTCTATTGTGTAGACGACAAGGAATTTCAGGGCCAGCAGACCAAGGACGCCTCCTCGGCCCGCAGTCTGGGCGTGTCGACGATTACCGACGAACTGAAAGTGGCCACCGAAGGCAACGGCCTGGTGTATGCAATCGCACCTTTCCGCGACGCAGCCGTGCTGCTGGGCGGGCATGCAGCCGACGGTGCGTTCTGGCTCGACGGGGAAACGGGCCAATGGTGTAGCAGCAGCTACTACGGTGCATTCCCCGGATGGGCCACCACCTACAACAACACCACATCAATGAAGCAACGCATCGGCAAAGTGGAATGGGAGCCGATGAACGAACTGGTGGGCAAATACAACTACTTTGTGTCGGGCGCAGCCAAGAAGCCCTTCAAGCACAAGTTTGCCGGGGACCGCAAGTTTGTACAGTTCATTGCCAGCGCGCTGGTGAACGAAGAGACAAACAACTTCATGCGTGAGGTGATAAAGAACACCCAGGTGGGCCTGGATGAGGTGACCGACATCCTGAACATCGCCTACTATGCAGGAAATTTCGACCACAACTCGGTGTCGCAAAGCCCCATCGAACTGCAGGACACCTACGTGAGGCTCGACCGCGACCTGGGCGATCTGTTTGAATATCTGGAGAAACGTGTGGGCAAGGGACATGTGCTGTTCACCGTCACGGGAACGGGTTCCGCCGAAAGCGACTGCATATCCGACCTGAGCAAGTACCGCATCCCAACGGGCACCTTCTCCATCACCAAGGCCAAACTGCTGCTCAACATGTACCTGATTGCCGTCTATGGCCCCGGGGAATATGTGGAGACCTGCCTGGGGAACGAGCTATACCTGAACCTGAAACTCATCGAAAACCGCAACCTGAACCTCACAGAGATACTGGAGCGGTGCAGCGACTTCCTGATACAGCTGAGCGGCGTGCGCGACGTGTACACCAGCCAGCGACTGGCACTGGGAGCAGGCACACCAGGCATCGCACGCCTGCGCAATGCCTATCACCCCAAATGCTCGGGCGACATTCTGATACAGGTGTCGCCAGGATGGACGCTGGTGAACGAGAACACACATGAAGAGACCATCGTGCGCGAATCGTATGTGGGATTCCCGCTCTTCTTCATGGGAAGCAACATTGAACCCGACACCATACACACACCTGTCACCATCGACTATGTGGCACCCACACTGGCCAAGTCGATGCGCATCAGGGCACCGAACGCCTGCGACCTGGCACCCCTGCCCGCATTCAAGTGACAAAACAATCAATCATTATTCAACAACCCGATAACAATACATTAATATATATATGGATATTTCCAAATTTCTGGTAAAGATTTTCGGCGACAAGAAGTCGCGTGACCTCAAGGCCTACCGTCCTCTGGTGGATATGGTGACCAAGGCCTATCCAGCCATACAGGCTCTCAGCAACGATGAACTGCGTGCACGCACAGCAGCCATCAAGCAGCAGATTGCAGCATCGGCCGCAGACCTGCGCAAAGAGATTGAGACGCTGAGAGAACAAATCAAAAGTACAGACATCCAGGACCGTGCACCTATCTTCGCCCAGATAGACAAACTGGAGAAAGAGGTGCTCGACCGCTACGAAACGGCTCTCGACGAAGTGCGTCCCGAAGTGTTTGCCATCGTCAAGAGCACAGCTGAACGATTTGCCCACAACGAAAACATA
>JAEDIG010000083.1 GCA_016292545.1 Bacteroidaceae bacterium | reverse complement strand
TGCCTCGAAACGGCTTTTCTCCGGTTTCCAGTACTGACCGATGGGCTTGTCCTGTATGTGGATGAGCGGGTGTAGCTCTTGCAGGCATTCGTTCTTGATGCGTTTCTCGCACTCGCTGATGCCTGGCGTTACCAGTACATCGCCTTGGACGGCGGCTTCGATCAGCCGCTCATGCTCCCTTTGCCAGAAGAGTGTGTGTTCGGTGGCCACCTTCTGCCCGTTTTCCTCCATTCTCCTGTGGAAGAATACCTGCACTTTCTCGGGATGCCTCAGGAGCATGAAGTTGCCAAAACCACCATAGCGGATGCCGCCTATCACGATGCAAAGCGACCGCTTCATCAGATGGGGGCATTCGCGCCTTACCAGCCAGCGGTAGGGATTGGCTCGCAGATAGGTTGCCCAGTTCTTCAACTGGCCGTCGCGCATGAGTATGCGGTCGTTGTAGCCGTCCTCGAAGAGCGCAGTGGCACCCCATGCCCTGCTCACTCCTCCCTTGAAGGCTCCTACGATGGTGCCGAGGTGCTTCTTTGGCGGCAGGAGGCTGTTGACGCGGATGATGAGATGGATGTGGTCGGGCATGATGCATACGGGTGGCCATACCTCGACCATGGGGTATATGGCGTGGATCTTGGGGAGTTCTTCGTTCAGTACTCTCTCTCCTAACGGAGAGAGCACGGTGGTGGGGTAGGTGGGGGCGGAGGGGAGAGCCTTGATGTTGCCGGCGACAGTGCCGAAGACGGGGACGCGGCCTCTTACGACGATGGTGACTAGATAGGTTCCTACGTCGTTGTAGCGATGACCTATGAAACGACGTTTCTGGTTGTGCTCCGTTTCGTAGCGCCAGCCTATGCCCTCGATATATTTAGGTTTCTTGTTTGTCATGTGGTTTGGTGTTTGTGCATTCATCAGCTTGGGATGCAGACGGTTGCGGGATTCGGTGAGGGTGTTTAATACCTTTGTGGGGATTTTCTTCATCGCAAAAGTACATGTTTTTTCTGAGATAATTGCATGGAAAAGGGGAAAACAAATAAAAATAATCGTTTTCTTTGCTTTATGCCTTGATTGCGCGGTGTTTCACTCTTGCTGCGGGGGGGGGCATACGGGCTCCCCCCGAACAGGGGGGGGAGCATTCGGATGGTTTCTGTAGCTGACGCTACAGAGACGGGGGAAGGGGGGCGACATGGTTTCTGTAGCTGACGCTACAGAGACGGGGGATGGGGGGGATGGCGTGTCATCCTATGGTGAAGCCCAGGGCCGAGAGGAGGGCCGTGAGGGTGGTGAGCGCGATGTTGATGATTACGCTCCAGCGGTTCTTTTTGTCTTGTGTCATGGTTTTTTGTTGTTGATGAGGTTTGTGTAATCTTTGATTCCCAGGAAGGTGGCGCAGCACACGAGCAGCTGTGCCACAAGGATGAGCACCGAAGGGTCGATGATGCCGGGAGGCGGGAGGAAGAGCGATGTGGCAGCAAAGAGGACTGCTGCCACAAAGCTACACAGGGCAAGGCGTGTCTTCATCGGCTATGTGGGTTTGGCCGTTAGCTGAAATCCGGGCCGCCGCCGCCCTCTTCTCCGCCGCTGCCGCCGCCGGCGGTGGTGCTCTTGAAGATGGCCGTGAGCGTGAGGTCGGCCTGCATCACTACGGTGCGCCGGGCGTTGGTGTCGCCGTCGGTCCACTGGTCAAAGGTGTAGCCTTCGGCGGGGATGGCCTCGATGGTGGCCGTGGTGCCGTTGTCGTATTCTCCGGCTCCCGTCAGCGTGCCGCCTCCGGCGGGGCTTGCGCTCAGTGTGAGCGTGTGCCTGGCCAGGGGGGTGGTGCCGCCGGTGGTGGTGCCGTTGCCCATAGGGAGGCTGACGTTGCCCTGCTCGTCCATGTACTTGATTACCACCTGGCGCACGTTGCTCATGCGGAGCTGTCGCTTGATTGCCTGTGCGCGCTGGTAGGCCTCGGTGCCCTTGTTGCCGTTTTCGGCCGAGGGGTGGTTGGCGCGGAGCCATGCGGAGGCCTGGCGTGCCTGGGTGGCGAACTTCTCCATCTGGTCCTTCTGGCTCTGGGTGAGCGGGCCGGTGGGCTTGTTCTTGTACTTGGCGATGTGGATGCGGTTGGAACTCGTGTTGGTGGCGAAGTAGTCGCTGCTGCCGCCTCCATACTTCCCGGAGATTCCCTGGATGACGTCGATTGGTGTGATTCGTGCCATGGTTCTTGCTTGTTTTTGGGGGGTGGATGTTACTGCGGAGGCCTCTCTCTCTCTTGCCCGGGTCCTGGCGGCCTCCTTGCCGGAACGGCGGGCGTGTGTGCGTTAACGACGGTGCAAAGTTACGGTTTTTTTTCCCGTGGGGCAATAGTTGTCGCCCCCGCTGTGTGCGCCGTGTCGCCCACTTTGCCGCCCCCTTCTCTCTTTCCCGTGGAGGAGGAAGGGAAGGGGGGCGGTTCATGGTTCGGATTTTCCTTGATGACAATTGACCATCGCAACCGTCATGACACATGCGGCGGCTCCACAATCACCAGCTCCACCTGGCCGCCTCTCTTGAACGCCTTTTCCATGCGCTTCACCAGCCGTTCGAAGTAGGGGCGGCTGCGGATTACCGCCCCCGGTGCCAGACGGTCGCCGGTGATGATGCTGCTGCCGAAGGCCTTGGCGTGCACTCCGTTGCCGTGGATGATCCAGGCCCCCGGGCCGCCGCACGGCTCCACCCTGGGGGCGCGGTGCTTATGGGAAGGGTGCATGCTGAGGGTCACCCTGTAGGTGCCCGGGGGCAACATGTGGTGTGTGTGTTCCGCCGTGTCGCAGATGCGCTGGCCGTGCTCGTCCTTGAGCACACCGTCGGTTGTGGTGTCCTTTATTGCTTGTCGGAAGATGTACAGTTTCATGTCTGGCTTGCGTTTTCATTTCTTAATCTTTTCATATCTGCCGTCGGCCTTTTCGCCCACGAGCCCCTGCTTTGTCCAGTTCTTCAGCATCTGGCGCACGGCATTGTGCGTCACGCCGTTGCCCTTCACGCTCACACTCTGTGCCATCGCCTCGCCCATGCCGAACTCGTCGGGCAGACGGGCATAGATGCTGTCGTTGCTGCCCTTGCGCAGGCGGCCGCCCAGGCGTGCGCGGTGGCTGCCGTAGGTGCGGGCCGAGAAGGCATCCTCTATGCGGTCGCGGAAGAAGTAGAGGGCATTGTCGATGAGCGAGTCGGCTATGAGGCCGAACATGTCCATGAACGCCTGCGTCTGCATCTTCTCCGTCATGCGCTGCCACAGGAGGGGGTCGTTCTTCAGCCGCGCCTCGGCACCCGCGGCGCCATGCTCCTTCATGAGTCTTGCACACACCGCCGTGAGCATCAGGCAGCAGGTCATGCGCTGGGCCGTCACACAGATGCGCATGCGCTGGCGCGCCATCACCTTGTCGTCGTTCTTTATCGTTTCCAGCCGCACCTCCTCCAGCCACTCGCGCCCGCGGGCCTCCAGCCGGGGCAGCTCGATGCTGCCGTTCATCAGGGGCAGCAGGTGGGAAACCTGCACGATCCTTTCGCGCTGGCGTTCGGTGAGATGGGCGGGGTTGTCCTCCAGGGGGGCGAAGGTGTTGTCGGGGGTCCTGGCCACGGCGATGCGGCTCTGGAAACCGTCGGTGTAGTTGTCCACCACGCGGTAGAGGGCATCGGGCGTGCCGCACATCACCACATTCCACAGCAGCCGCGGGATGTGCACGTTCACGGCATCCACGCTGCGCGCCTCGCGGTCGTAGGAGGAGCCGTCGTAGCTCTGCCTGATCATCGTGGAGAAGTCCGAGATGGACGACTTCCACTTCGTGCTCACCACATCGGCCTCGGGCGTGAACGAGAAGGCGTGACGCCCCTGCACGTTGGCCAGCTCCTCGGCCAGGTTGGCGGTGGTGTTGTTGAGCGTGAGCCACACCTTGGGGAACCTGGGCTCCACCGGCTGCTCCTTCTTGTTCTTGCTCTGCTTCTTCTTTTCGGCATATTCCGCCCACTGGCGGTTATACATCTCGGCCATGGCGATGTCCTCGCTCATCCAGGCCTTCACCACATCGTCGATCTGCCCCTTGCCCGAGGCGAAGTCGCCGGCGATGTAAGAGATGAGGTTGAGCGTGTTGGCCTTGCCGTGTACCACCAGCCGCACACCCGTGGCCCTGGCGCCGATGGCCGGACACACGGCTGCAATCACGGGCATGCACAGTGCCCTGCCGGCCGCCTCGACCGATTCCTTCAGGCCCTGCACCATCACGGTCCTGGGGATGCGGTTGTAGTAGAAGAGCTCGTCCTGCACCAGTGCCCCGTCCAGCTCCCCCAGGGGAGCGTCGTGGCCGCCGCTGATGAGCCTCGAGCGCTGTATCTCGTGGAGCACCTCGCGCAGGCGACGGGGCATCTGTGTGCGCTTGCCGGCCAGGGCCGAATCGATGCACTTCATCTTCTCGGCCTCCGGGAAGCCGTCGTAGCAGGGAATCACCCTGGCCAGCATCCCGCGGTCGAAGCCGCAGATGTGCTTCATCACATTGGCCAGCTCATAGGTGAGCGTGTCTCTGTTCGACTTCACGGGCTCCTGCCCGCCGTAGAACATCGCCCAGTACTTCTGCACAATCTCGGCATACGGGATGCCCAGATAGGTTTCAGAGGGTGCGGATTTTGCGGGGGGTGCGGATGGTGCGAGGTCCTGGCGGGGGGGCATGGCGGCATCTGCCGCCTCCTCGATGGTGAATATCTCGTCGTCGAGGAACACGAGCCTGCCTGCCGGTGTGTAGAAGACGCGCGTGATGTCCTTGGCCCCCTGGTCGTAGGGCACCCCAAGGACGGCGGAGGCCCACTTGAGGTTCTCCTCCTGCGAGAGCTCCCTGCGGCGCCTGAACACGATGTGTGCGCAGCCGGGCTTGGAGGCGCTGTGCTCAAACATGAGCAGGCCCAGCTCCTCCTTGAGCGCGATTACGGAAGCGCTGTCCACGGGCACGTCGATGTCCATGCCCACTGTGGTGGACATGCGCCTGCTGCCCCTCAGGCTCCCGTCCTCGTTGGGCAGGCAGGAATAGTTCATCTGCACCATCCTGCGCTTCTGCGCCCGCCGGTTCTCCTCGCTCTCGCGCAGGGCCATGTATTCCTGGCGCGTGTGGACGGGGCGCATCTTCTTCGCCCCGTTCTCAATATATACATAATGTACACTCATATAGTCCTTTCTGTTTCGGTTTTCGGTGTGTTTCTTACTTCAGGCTGACGATGCTGTCCGTGGTTTCAATGAACGCCAGCATGTCGTCCACCTCGTCCTCCATCATGTCGCAGATGCCATACCTGCCGTGGCTCTTGCGGAACTGCAGCTTCACGATCACGTCGGTGTGGGTTTCCTTCACCTCGCCGTGGGCCGTGCGCATGAGCCGGCGGTAGCGTTCGCCCGAGCCCCGCTGATAGGGCTCCACGCTGGTGTGGCCGTCGGCCTCCACCACCACCTTGGCCTTCATCTTCACCGCTGCGCCCGAGCGGGTGACTTGCTGCACGGGCTCGTAGGGGCAGGGGAAGGTGCGGATGGTGCCGTCGGCGTGGAACACTGTTTCTGTCTCCATTCTGAGCGAGCCGCAGAAGATGTCTGCCCCGCTCCTGGTTCTTTTTGTTGCCATAATCTGTAGTCGTTGTTGTTTTTTGTGAGAGGAGACATTCGGAATCCTGTGCACTTTACCCGGGAATATCCTCCTCCATGCCTCGACTCAGATTAGTATTTCTGTTGTATCACACTCCTTTTTTTTCTCTCAGAACGGCCTGCCCTCCTGCAACGGTGCCGCCTCAATCTTCCAGCACCTCATCTCCTGGGTGTACATCTGGCGGCCGTCCTTCGTCTTCCACTCGCGCACGCCGGCCGCCCAGCTGGCCGTCACCGTCATGCCCTCGCACACGGCGGCCAGCATGTCCACGGCCGCTCCGCTGAAGTGGAGCACATATCTGTCGGGGTACTGCACATCCTGCTGTGCCTCCACCACGATGTCCCTGCTCCTCCACGGCCCTCTCTCCGAGGTGCCCTGCTGCACGGGCAGCATCTTGATAACCTTCAATGTTTCCATGTTTTTCTCTCCTTTCTTTACTTTTGTCACCTTACACCAGACGTGCCTTGCCACGCCTTGTTTCTTGGTGCAAAGTTAGGCACAAAAAATGAGGGTTCCCGGCAATTATCAACCAAGAACCCTTACGAGGAAGTGCAACTTCAAATGCAAGGAAGTGCTAAATCTACAAGGAAATGAAAATGTGTTTCAAGGAAGTCAGTTTGGAAAGGTCAACGCTTCTTTCAACGTTTTGTAGAGAGCCTTGTCATCGTTCGGCCAATTTTCAAAATGTTCATCCAGAGGGCTCTTTGAGATGTTGTTGTTGTAGCTGTCGGCCACATCGGGGAAGCAGTATCTCACCACCGCCCTCACAAAATCCGCATACCTATGCTTCTGCTCTATCCGGAAGTACTTCAATCTGAGAAGCGTCTCATACAGCAGCTTCCACCGGTGCACGGAAGTCTTCTCCGCAGGATTCCAACCCTCCGTCTCATCATGGATGGCATGCATTATCCACTCCACGGGCATATCCAGAACTGTAGGCCTCTGTCCGTACACCTCGCCCTTTTTCACAAATGCCGGTTCAAAGAAATCACGCTGGTCATCAGTAATCTCAGGATACTCTTTTACCCTGCCGTCCACAACCGGCACTTCCTCCACAACCTCAGCATCCTCAACCTCACGCCGGACACCCGAAGCCGACTTCACGCCCTGGCCGAACTGAAAGTCAAGATGCTCGATGGTCAGATTGCCGTCCACGGCAACCCCACGGTTGTCCCCTTTTATTATTATTGCCATATTCAGTTGATTGTCTGTGTGTTAATTACTCCAGAAATTTCTTTTCGCTGTTTGTCGTCAACCTGTCTGCAAACATCTGGGCTTGCTTGTCTGTCAAGCATAAACTTGCTTTGACATCGCCCCCGGCCACAATGCCGTTGTTGTCGTTCATGGCAGGAAGCGCATCTGCGCCCAATGCCTTGTATATGGCAAGAATCTCCTTGTCATAAGCATGCCCATGTTCATTGTTGTACTTGTTGAGGAACAGAAGGCATTCTTTCAGCGTTTCCTTGCTTATGTTATATTCAGGAGAAATGATGAGTCCGAACAGTTGCCTTACCGCTTCTTCCCCCTCCCCGTCCTTTTCAATCTCCTCCAGTTCGTAGGTCAGCAGGCTGGTCTTCCTGCCTTCCAGCCATCGTGCCTGCTCCTTCTTCGCCCCTTCATCCAGGAAGGGGAAGAACAGCGGATGGTCGCCCCACTTCGTATAGATGGCCATGATTACCGGCTTCGGTTCAAACCCTATGCGATGCGTGCCTGCAGCGTGCAGGATACCCGATGCAAGCATCATGATGAGCATGGCGTCGTTTCCGTCGCCGGCTTCATCCTCCAGGTCGTCCATCTCGTCGCCGATGCCCTCCATCACATCGGGCAGTTCCATCAGCAACTTGCTGAAAGCCTTTGCCGAAAGAAAAAGCTCCACGGGCGACAGTGTGGTCACACCGTCCCTGTGCCACATCTTCAGGGCATCGTGAAAGATGACATACACCCCATCGCCCAGCAGCCGTCGGCGCTGCTGCTTCATTGCCTCTTTATCCAGCCTCACTATCATGCCACCTGCTCTCCCTCGTCATCTTCCGACTCGTGCTTCATGCCATTCAGCATCTCCACAATCTCGCCTTCAATACGTGTAATGTCACCCTGCTCCAATGGCTCGCCGTCCTTCTTCGTTCTGGTGAACAGCTGCTCCAGGAGGTCGGCATCAAACTCGCGGCATACAATCTTGTCCATGTTGTCCTCGTCGGTTTCCACAAAGCACCTGAACGTGCCGGCATCCTTTGTCACCAGTTCCACGGGCATGTTCATGGCCCGGCTCATGGTCACCAGGTTTTTCATGAAGACACTCGACTTGTCCACATAGAGCGCCACCTTCGTGTCCGCCGGCATAACCTTGTAGAAATATTTGTACTTTGCCTTCTTTGCCTCGAGCGCAATCTGCATCAGGGGCGACATCAGCGAATCGTCGAAATACTCCTTGCCCTGCCCCTTCAGCTCTTCCACCTTCCTGAGTATCTCGTCGGGTGTCATCCCGGGCACGCCGAACCGCATCTCGCATACATTCTGCTGCAGCTTCTCCCAGGCCGCAAACAAGTCCTCGGGGTAGAACTCCGGCAGAATCTCCACCCTGTAGCACATGTCTCTATAGAGCACCTCGTCAATCCTGGCAGCCAGAATCCTGGCCACCTGTCCGGGGCTGCCAAAAGCCTTCTTGCGCTTCTGGATGGCAACGGAACGCAGGTTCTCGCGATTGTCGATTATTACAAAGCACGACGGCTCGTCCTTTGCCCATGCAGGCTTGAAGGATGCCTCGACAGGGATGTCTATGCTGTTGGCAAACTGCATCACGATGATGTGTGGGCTGTTCTGCAGATGATACACTCTGTGGTTGAAGGTCCTGGCATATTTCTCGCCCTCCTCTTTCTGCTTCTCCGACGGCTCGCCGGTGCCGAACACGATGCTATCGTCATTGTCGAAGAGAGCCCCCAAATGCTTCTGTCTGTCCTCCCAGTCGTAGGGGGCAAACTCATGATGGTATTTTATGTAGTACTGTGCAAAACGCGCCATGGTTATTATGTTTGTTTATGAATGTGGTTTATAGATAAGGAAACTCTTCAGTTTCTCCATCGCCAGCTCCTTGTATCTTTGTCCTGAGTTGTTTTTCAATGTCGATGATGCTATTCACCACGCAAAGTTAACAAAAAGAAACGGAACCACCAAAGGTGAACCCGCCATGATGTGATATTTTTTTGTTTTTTGTGGCTTCCACGGTGGTTTGGTGCCTGAAATTGCAGTTCCGGCCGGCCTGGCCGGCAATCCTGAACCCCCAGGCACACATACCCCCTCCCTGCCGCCACAGGCAAGCGGCAAAAATGTGGTCACGATGGTCAATTGTCATTTGTCATCAACGGTTCCCGATACCCCGATTTCCAAGCCAAAGTAATAGATATATATATAAATATATATATCTATTACTTTGAACCAAAAACATATTCTTTTTTTCCTTCATGACAATTGACCATCGCGACCGTCATGACCACTTTCAGCAGCAAACGATTAGGAGGCGTTTAGGACTCATAAGGGAAGCGGGGATTCCTCGGCCGCGGACCCCCTCTGTCCCCCTGTTCAGGGGGAAGAAGAACGCCCTGGGTATCAATGTCCAATCCACATAATTTTGGTAAACGCTCAAATCAAGGTTCATGTCTGGCTTGGAGCACATTTCCTTTCATACAGCTCGATGGGCAATCCGTCGGGGTCATGGAGGAATACGAACGGCTGCCCGGTGCATTCGTCCACACGGATGTCCTCATGGGGGACGCCCATGCCGTCCAGCTCGCCCACAGCCGCCGCCACGCTGTCCACCTCAAAGGCCAGATGGCGCAGGCCCGCCGCTTCGGGGCGTGTGAGGCGCGACGGAGGGTCGGGGAAGGAAAACAGCTCCACTACGTAGTCGTTGCCCAGGGCAAGGTCTGTCTTGTGCGACATCCGCTCGGCCCTGTAGTGCTCCGCGATGATGTTCATGCCCAGCACACGGGTGTAGAAGTCCAGGCTCCGCTCATAGTGGGAGCAGATGATGGCGATATGGTGTACTTTGTTCAGTTTCATAGGATTGAAAAAAAAATATCAGTGGTAGATTATGCATGCAAAATTAGCGGATAATCCGCTGAACGTTCTCCGGAGCCGGCGATTGGATGAGCCTCTCCGGGGGCGTTGTAGAGGAACACATTGTGGTCACGATGGTCAATTGTCATTTGTCATCAGGAAAATATGGAATCATGATGCTCAGGGCCGCTGTCCGGCCTCCTCGTTGTCCTCCTGGAGGGTGAGCTCCATCAGCTGCTTCAGCGAACCGTTGAAGATGTTGCAGTCGACATGGCCCTTGATGCCGTCTACCGTGCCGCAGTCGGTGTGCTGCCAGAAGGCCCACGGGCCTTTGTATGCCAGCTGGGACACATAGTAGTGGGCAATCCAGTAGGGGTAGGCGTTGAAGACGGGTGCGGAGAGGTATTTTTCGCGGAACTTGTGGCTGGTGTAGAGGATGGGCTTCACGCCGTAGTGGCGCTCCACGATGTTGAGCCACCTCACCACCTTCTTCTGCAGCTCTTCGGGCGGGAGGCCCCCGTTCTTTTCCACGTCGAGGACGGGCGGCAGGTCGCCGGGTTCAAGATGCACCTGGTGGAGGAAGAAACGCGCCTGTGCCTCGGGGTCGGCGTCGGGCACAAAGAAATGGTACGCTCCGCGTATGAAATCGTTTTTCCGTGCCTGGTAGAAGTTCTCGTTGAAGTTTTCGTCGAGCAGGGTGGTCCCCTCCGTGGCCTTGATGAAGATGAAGCGTATGGGGGCGTTCTGGATGCTGGCGTTGCGCAGTCTTTCCCAGTGGATGCTGGCTTGGTAGTGGCTGATGTCCAATCCGCGGATGTCGTAGCCCTCGGGATAGATGGGTTCTCCGTAGATGGCCTTCCAGCGGAAGCTGAAGGGGCTCACGAAGAAAATGTAGAAAAGCGTGGCATACACCACCGAAACCGCCAGCGCCCCCGTCCACAGTGTCCATGCGGGGATGTGGAGCAGCCGTTGCCAGAAGCCTCTGCTCTTCTTCCTGGCGGTGCGGCGGGTGCGATGGGAGGGCTTTCGTTTGGAGGCAGGGGAGGGATTGCTCTTTTTGGGTCGGAGGGATAGGGT
>JAEDIG010000082.1 GCA_016292545.1 Bacteroidaceae bacterium | reverse complement strand
AGAGCAAAGGACTGAAAATCCTTGTGTCCCCGGTTCGATTCCTGGTGGCACCACACAAATCGAAGAAGCCGCTCATAAGTTGAAAGAAACTTGTGAACGGTTTTTTTTGATGTTGGAACCGGAAAGGCATGAGCTATACTTCCTTTGGGAAAGTGGGAGCCAATGGCGCAGCAACTGATAAGAAGGAAGAAATGAGAGTGAAGAAATACGTTGGCATTGGTTTCTAAGGCAAACACCATTTCGCACAAATCACAGACACCAAGATATGGTCAAGTGACCAAACTTGTATATGAAGACACATCTTGTAGTTGGTCAATCACATATAAAATACGTCTGATTGGATTGCCTTATTGTCAGGATGGCATGCCTAGATATCATTGGCTACAACTCCTTGCCATAGTCTTTCATCTGCAGTTATCAGTATTGAAATAAAGAATGCCTAAAGGCAGTGCTTGACATCCTCTTCGCTCATGCCTGTAGCAACAGCTATGGTAGCAATGTCGAAGCCTTTCGACTTGAGACGTTTGATTGTCTCTTGCTTTTCTTTCTCCAGACCTTCCTTTATGCCTTCTTCTCGGCCTTCCTTTCTTCCTTCTTCTCGGCCTTCTTTTCTTCCTTCTTCTCGGCCTTCTTTTCTTCCTTCTTCCAATCCGGCTTCGCGACCCACCTCATGACCATCTTTGTAACCATCTCGGTGCGCACTATTATAGAAGGTACGCTCTGTACGGATGATGTCCCAGAACTTGTCATAGGCAAGCATTTGGGCATCAGTGAAAGCCGACTCCTCTACTACGGTCAGAGCCTTGCTGATGTCAGGATTTTCAAGCAGTTCTTGCGGCACCTCCCTCGTGCGTTCCTCTATTTCCGTAAGGTATCTGAGCCACAGCACTTGCATCTTCTTCTCGCTTATGGTTTGAGGGGTGAACTTGGGAAGTTCCACGAACACAAGGTGCAGGCCGTCAATCACTTTATTGGAATGTTTCTCGTGCACCATTCTATAATAATGATAATACTCGGGGATGTCCTTTTCAAAAATATCATTTACGATATTGAGGGAATACACAGGTTCAATCAAATGGTATTCCTCCTTGCTGTTAAGCTGGCGCACGTATGCCTTAGCCGAGTTGAACATCACCCGCTGCTCAAATTCTCTCGACCACACCATCTGCATCTCCACGATAAACTGCCTCCCGCGGTTGTCCTTACACCTCACGTCAACGATACTGAACTTGCGCAGCGGATTCTCCGGCACAAGTTCAGGAGTAAGATACTCCACAGTCTCTATCTCCTCTCCCTTTTTTAATGGAAGAAGAGCGTTGAGCAGACTGATAACAAGGTCAGGATGCTCACCAAACACTTTCTTGAAGGTCAAGTCGGCCTTCGGGTCGAGATATTTCTTTGCCATAACCACTCTTTTTCGCTGCAAATATACGCATTATTCTAGAAACGACAAAAAAATTGCATCAAATCCTCGTTAAAACAATCTAGCAAAGGACCTCCCTTCCCCAGCTTACAGGACTAAATCGCTGAACAGCCTTGTTCCTGCAATCCTATACCCCACAACAAGTGCTGCCATTCCAGACACAAGGCTCGCCAGAGTATATATGGCGAGCATCAGCATATTGTCCTTGCCAAGCAGATAGTTCTCGTTCATAAATGTGGAGAAGGTGGTGAATCCTCCGCAGAATCCGGTGACGAGCACCAGTTTCCATTGTGTCGGCAAATGCCCTGATGCAGCTATACCCGCAAACAGCCCTATTAGCAGACACCCTATGACATTCACCGCAAAGGTCGCCCATGGGAACGAACCGCACACCACAGCCGACGGGCCAATGAGCTTGTCGTGCAGCTGTGCCACCAAGTATCTCATTCCGCCTCCGAAGAAGCTACCAATACAAACCAATAACAGCTCTTTCATCCTTTTTCTTCTATATTTCAAAATCACCTAATCGTCATTGACTTCATAACCGTTGCCGATGCACCCGTGCTTCCCATACATTGTAGATGGAATCTGCCGAAAGGGAGGAGGGGGGGAGGCATCTTCTGCTGCAAACATACTGCTTTTTTATGAATTATCAAAAGGGAAGTGTTAAAAATATGCTCCTATGATAAAAGTATCAGCCAAAAGTGCTCTCTTTTCGGATAATATTTGTAACTTTGGAGCGGATTTCCACTTGGTGAGTCCAAGACTCCCAACAGGACCTCCAAGACATTGTGGGTAAAAACAAAGCATTCGCTATTATTTCGCGTTTAGCCAAGAGCCTCGGAAACTCTATTGGAATAAAAAGCACGAAAATAATATGTGACAGGGTGGCTTGTATTGTTCTCTGTTTCCTCAATAAGCGGTGCACACGCAATATGCGTGATGCGCTCTTATGAGGGACCGGGGTTCCATCCGAGGCCGCCCCGTGCTAAACGCGAGTAAGAATAGCATCACGCTTTTCTTATATCCTCGCGTTTTGCGGACTGATAGCCGTTTGCATCATCAAAACTATCAGTCCAATTATGGCAAACAAGAATCTGAACGCAGCCAAAACGGCAAAGAAGGACGAGTTCTACACTCAGATGTCCGACATAGAGAGGGAATTGCAGCATTACTGGCCACATTTCCAAGGCAAGACAGTGCTCTGCAACTGCGACGATCCCTATGAAAGCAATTTCTTCAAATACTTCGCACTACACTTCAATCATCTAGGAATGAAGAAACTCATCTGCACTTGCTACAATGGCTCTCCCATTCAAGGCAATGAATTGTTGCTGCCTTTTGAATGCGAGGATAAAAAGCCAAAGAAGATTGCCCACAAGGTGGTCATCACCGAGGTAAAAGACCTCAATGGCGATGGTGCCGTTGACCTTTCGGATGTGAGAATACTCTTGCAAAACGATAAGAATGTCCTCTCCACTCTCGAAACAGGCGACTTCCGCTCCAAGGAATGCATTGAGTTGCTTAAGGAAGCAGACATCGTCGTAACCAATCCTCCCTTCTCGCTTTTCAGGGAATATATCGCACAGTTGATGGAGTATGAGAAAACGTTCTTGATAATTGGACATCAGAATGCAATAACATACAAAGAGGTTTTCCCCTTAATAAAGGATAATAAAATTTGGTTAGGTTATGGTTTTAAAGGTGCTGCAGCTCACTTCTTCTCTCCCTACGAAGATGTAGCTACTGCTGGCGACCATCGTGCAGATATGATTCGTGTTTCGGGAGTTAATTGGTTTACCAATATGGAAATTCCAAAACGCAACGAGGAACTTGATTTAGTATGTCGTTATTCTCCGGAAGAATATCCTACATACGAAAATTATGATGCAATAGAAGTCAGCAAAACTTCTGATATACCATACGATTATGCAGGAGCAATGGGAGTGCCTATCACGTTCCTGGACAAATATAATCCAGAGCAATTTGAGATAATTGGGCAAAGCCTTGAATGCGCAGACATGACAATAATTAAGAGCAAATTAGGTAAACTTAATGGAGGTCCTCGTTTCTATATCAAGCAAAATGAGGCCCTTAAAAGAATGTACGAACGAGTATTAATCCGTAACAAGCACCCGCATCTATGATGACAATAAAGCAAATTAATGTGACAGTTGACGAGATAACCAAGGGTTACGTCAACAATGATGAGGAAGGAGTGAGAGGATATAACGGTCTTCTTGACATCCGTCCAAAATATCAGCGCGAGTTCATATACAACGAAAAAGAGCAACAGGCGGTGATAGATACTGTTTTAAAAGGTTATCCGCTGAATGTGATGTATTGGGTGAAGCGTAGTGACGATGCCGAATGTCCGTACGAGGTGATGGACGGACAGCAGCGAACACTCTCCCTATGCCAATATGTGGCAGGAAAATTCAGCGTGAATGAAAAGATTTTTTTCAATCAGCCGGCTGATATACAGAAAAAAATCCTTGACTATAAGTTGACTGTCTATGTCTGTGAAGGAGAAGAGTCTGAAAAACTGGAATGGTTCAAGACGATCAACATAGCAGGCAAGCCGCTCAACGACCAGGAGATAGACAATGCCGTTTATGCCGGACCATTTGTAAGTGATGCCAAGCGTCATTTTTCAAAGTCCAATTGTGGTGCATATCGCCTAGGAAAGGATCTGGTCAATGGTACTCCCATTCGCCAAGACTATCTCAAAAAGGCTCTTGAATGGATGGCTGCCCACGAGACCCGAAGCGGAAAGCCCCAAACACTTGTAGGATACATGTCACAACATCAGCACGACCCCAATGCCAACAATCTTTGGACATATTTCCAGAACGTCTTGAATTGGGCAACTACCAACTTCAGCATAAATAAGTTCAAGAAAATCATGAAGGGCCTTGACTGGGCATATCTCTATGACACCTATCACGAGCAAACATTAGATACCGCAACCCTTAACAAGGAGATTTCCCGTCTCATGCGCGATAGTGACATCCAGAAGCCTCTCGGCATCATTCCTTACATCTTGACCCACGACGAGCATTATCTTGACCTCCGTGCCTTCCCCGACGATGTAAAACTCGCCGTATGGGAAAAGCAGCACCACGTCTGCCCTATTTGCAAGAGAGAATATGCTTTCGAACAGATGGAAGGCGACCACATCACCCCTTGGAGAGAAGGCGGCAGAACAGTAGAGTCAAACTGCCAAATGCTCTGCAGAGAGTGCAACAGGAGGAAAGGAAGTAAATAATTGAGTCCACTTTTTGAAGTGGACTCAATAAATAACTTTCGTAGGCTCATGAATTGCGTCCAGGATAGGCTATAATCTTTGTCATTACTTCATTAATTTAGGTATAGTCCAGCGTATACATCCAAAATCGCTTGTATGGAACGTGGAACGCTTGGGTCATGAAAGGTGACGCCGCACAGACGGCCAACCGGACAGAATTTGCTACCTAACTGGGCAGCATTTTTTTTCCAGTTGGGCAGCAAAATTTCTCCAGTTAGGTAACAAAATGGCCTTGGCTGGTATTTTTTACTCGCATGCAAAAATGTGAACGTTCCGCGTTCCTTGCGGAAAGTCGGACACATGCTGGTATTTCACATACAATGCTGAATGAGATACTCAACAGAACGGATGATCAGCCTCGGGACGGACGGAGCGAAGAACGATGGCAACGGCCAAAATTGTGGTAGTACCATGCAGAAGCCACACCCGCGAGCGCCATGACATAGAACATCACATCATAGCCCGAATACTGAACAAGGCGGTGGCCACACCAATGGCTACTGCATCGCCTCCCAGATAGGTGACAAAGAACGGGAACGTGGGCAACAAGGCATGGAAATTGACGAAAATGAAAAAATTGACCAGACAGATGCGCACAAAGTCGCCTGTCCACAGTCTTGGCATAAATGTTTTCTCTTGCATATTAATTAATGTATATAGTTACGACAAAGCACAAAAAAAAAGTGCCATCCACGAGAAGCCAATTAGACTTACGTGAATGAACACTACATATTGGTATGCTGTGGAGCGATAGGCGAGGCTCGAACTCGTGACCCTCGGCTTGGGAAGCCGATGCTCTACCAACTGAGCTACTATCGCATGGAGGTTGACAGCGAATTTTCGGGTGCAAAGTTATAAAAAATAATCTTCAACCGCAAGCAAACGGATAAAAATACCTAAAACTGATGAAAAAAAGAGTGATTTATTTGGTGGGTAGTGGCAGAAATAGTAACTTTGCGTTGTTTCAACATTAAATCTATACAGTTATGAAGAAGAAATTTGTATGCACCGTATGTGGTTATATTTACGAGGGCGAAGAGGCACCTGCCAACTGCCCCCAGTGTAAAGCTCCCGCCAGCAAGTTCAAGGAAGTGGCCAACGACACACTGAACTTCGTATGCGAGCATGAGATTGGCGTAGCCAAGGGCTGCCCCGAAGAAATCATGGCCGGACTGAAGGCTCATTTCGAGGGCGAATGCACCGAAGTAGGTATGTATCTGGCCATGTCGCGCCAGGCTCACCGCGAGGGCTATCCCGAAATCGGCGAAGCCTTCCGTCGCTATGCGCTGGAAGAGGCTGAACACGCCGCCAAGTTCTGCGAACTGATTGGCGACATGGTTTGGGACACCAAGACCAACCTGCAGAAGCGTGCCGAAGCTGAATGTGGCGCAACCGCCGGCAAGCTGGACATTGCCAAGGCTGCCAAGGCTGCCAATCTGGATGCCATCCACGACACCGTTCACGAAATGGCTAAGGACGAAGCCCGCCACGGCAAGGGCTTCCTGGGCCTGCTGAAACGCTATTTCGGCGAATAATAAGCCGAGAAAGGAAAAGAACACTGTAATTTGTAATTGTCTAGGGCATTCCATCCGCATCGGTAGTTTTCCATAGCCCCGCCGGATGGAATGCCATTTTTTATATACCAGAAAACAAGACCCGATGAACAAGCGATTAACCCTATTGCTGCTGGCTCTCGCCCTGATTCCAGCCTCGCCTGCAAACGCACAAAAACCTGAGACCATTGATTTTGGAAAAGGCACCTCCGCCTGACACCACTCACGGAACGCACCGTGCGGGTGGTGTATGAGGAACAGCCAGCCCCCGACAGTCCCTTGCCTGAGCTGCTATATGTGGGCAAGGTGCCCAATCCCGACCTGGCTTTCCGCCGCAAGGACAAAGCCTCATCCACCAGCCTCAAACTACATGACATAAGGATTGACATCGACCGCGAGCAACTGACACTGGCCGCATTCGACCGGAAAGGAAGACGCGTGGCACTCATCGACGGCCACACGCTCACCCCCGTCCACACTGCGGGCATGGACCAAGCAGGCGCTGGCCGGCCGCAAGACCATCACCGTCTATCCTGGATCAGATGCCTCATTCACGCTTTATGAGGATGACGGGGACACCTATGCTTACGAGCAGGGCCACTGCCACCGCACCCTCATCGAATGGAACGACCGCAAGCAGAAGCTCACCATCAGCCATTTGGAGAACGGAAAGAAGACGGCAGCCGACAGCAACCAGTTCGACATCCGTATTATCGAAAAGAAATAGAAGAGAGAACCCATACCACAAAAAAACGGTCTGGAAGAGACTATGTCCAGCAGGCCTCTGCTCCCATAGCGTCTTCCAGACTCACATCCGAAATTATCTGTAACATTAACGTCCTTACATATCCACGTCCTTAAGATTAAACTTCAAGTCAAACGTCAGTTCAATGCGATTGGAGAGTTTCACCTCATATTTCCAGCGGTCTCTCTCCAGCTTCTTGATGCGCTCCCCCGGATAGGTCTTGGCCACATACTCATGGATGGCTGCGGGCACCACTGCAGTCGGCACTGCCGTGGACTTGCATTCAATCTCTTCCCAATTGCCATTCCTGTCAAAATCAATGTGATCGCCATTGGTGAAATACACCTCATAGCTCTTGTTCCTCCAAAGGTTCTCCACCTTGGCCGCCGCCACCTTGGAGTCGGCAAAATGTTCGCTGATAAAATTCTCTGCCACCTCGGGCAACTGTTTCACGTCGATAACCTTCTCGCTGTCGGCCCGACAACTTGTCACCCCAACGGTGAACAAGCCAATCATCATCATCATCGCTAGTTTTTTCATCATCGTTGTGTTTAAAGTTCATAATCTGATTACACTCTCATTTACTCGCTGCAAAGATACAATTCCTTTCTCATACGGCCAATACCATTTTCCCGCCAAGGGGACAAGATGAAACTTTTTGGTGACGAAACACCACACCGCCCTCATTGCACACGAACCATCTCTATCGGTTGCTTGTGTACGGCATCCAACATGGCCGACTGGAAGCGCACTTTCCTGAAATCTATCGTCTTCAGGTCGATACAGCGGATGTTGGAATTGTACATCGTGCGAAAATAGATGCGCCGGTTCTGCAAGTCGGTAGCCACCGTCCACTGCGTGGCACTGGGGATGTCGGGCACCGTCTGCCCCTCGGCAAACTGTATGCCCACCGGGATGTCGAAATTGTTGAGGATATGGAAAGCCTGCAACACTGCGTCCTCGCAGCTCTCCTGCCTGGGCGCAGTGGCCTGGAAAAAAGCGGCCCTCACGAAGCGCGACGGAGGGGTCATGTCGCCCGGAATGCCATGAAGTCCGCTTCCGCCACCAAACGCTCTGAGCGTGAGGTCGCCCACCAGCCTGTCGCTCATGGTTCCCGGCACCAGGTTCACATAGTTGTTCAGGTTTGTCTGGTGCCACTCAAAACCGGGCGAATTGGTGAGCACACCCAACGGATTGTCATAGCATTGCAACTTGCCAGCCACAATCTCCACCACCATCTGGCGGCCACCCTGTTCGGTGATGCGCCAATGCACCGTGGAGCCTCTGGGGTCAATGCCAGCCACCCTCACACCCTGCAATGCCTGCTTCACTTCGTCGACGGAACGGAATCCCGAAAGCACCCACGACACCAGTTGCAGGTCGCTCAGTGTCTTGTCGTTCTGCGATGCATCATATTCGGGGTACTCCCCATACTCGGGAAAATAGAAAAGCCCTGCCGACAGACCTGCCTCGTTCACCCCTTCCACCACAAAAGGATCCTCCTCCACTGCCAGGCCCACATAACCATATCGGGCTGCAAAGCGGCAGCCATCCCTGGCCCCTCCCGGCAGCCACGACTGCTGGGCATAGCCCGCAGGCACTATCACATAGCGGCTGTTCAGGTCACCTCCGGCCCACTCAATAGTGCGGGCGGTTATGGTGAAACCATCCTTGGTGGAGAGCGTGATGCCCGTGCAGGAAACGGCATCCAGCGAACACATCATCCAGGTGGCAATGGCCACCCCTACATACAATCTTTTCATACGCATAGTTCTTAATCAGATGAAACAATCACATAAAGAACACTCTCTCTTTTTTGGCTAGCCGATGCAAATATACGGCTTTTTCTCCACTTAATCCATACAATAATCCACTGGTTTATAATTCTTTCACCTTCCTTATCCTTTGTAGGCACGGGATGACAGGCAGAGATGGCAAAAAGGAGGGTCCGGCGTCTTTTACATCTTTTAATAACGTTTGATGCAAGGAAAATGCCCCAGATGGAGGGGCAATGGATGCAGCCGGTACCCGGCCTGCCACACCTGCAGCAGGGCTTCATCCTGGGAGCCGACGGCAAGGCCGAGTCGGTGAACATGTCCACACTCCGGTATGAAACATGGCACCGGCAGGGCGACACCCTCGTCCTCACCGGCCAAAGCATAGGCAACCATCAGACCGTGTCCTTTTCCGACACGCTGAGGATTCACAGCCTCATTGCCGACAGCCTTGTGTTGCAGAAGAGGAATCTGAGAATGGAATTCACACGCAAGATGAATCAGTAGGTGCTTGTCTGAACCTGACCGCGGGAAACCCAAAAAATTTGTCGCTTTTTCTTGGGTTTCCCGTTTTTTTGTCCTATCTTTGCCCACACAAAAAGGCCCTAACCCTACAACACTACATAATGACCACAGAAAAAAGAACCATCGTGGACGTCTTTGAGCACAGTGCCAAGACGTATGCAGACCACACCTTCCTCATGGAGAAAGTGGGAAAGGAATGGACCCACACCACCTATCGCAAAGTGCAAGACATGGTATACCGCCTTGGTGCCGGATTCAGGCAGTTGGGCGTGAACAAAGGCGACTGCATGGCCCTGCTCTCCGAAGGGCGCAACCTTTGGATTGTGAGCGAACTAGCCATGTTCTATGCCGGTGCCATCAACGTTCCCCTGAGCATCAAGCTGGAAGAGAACGGTGATTTGCTTTTCCGCATGCAGCATGGCGATGTGCGCTTCATCGTGGTGAGCGGAAGCCAGTTGCGCAAGGTGCGTGCCATCAAGGGCGACTTGCCCATGGTGAAGCACGTGATTGTGCTGGACAAACAGCAGGAACTGCAACCGGGCGAAATCAGCATCGAACAGGTGATGGCCATGGGAGAAGCCTATCTGAAGGCCCACACCATGGAGGAATTCCTGAGCGTGGGCATGAGTCTGCGCAACGATGACCTGGCCACCATCACCTATACAAGCGGAACCACCGCCGACCCCAAGGGCGTATGCCTCACCCACCGCAACTACACCGCCAATGTGGAGCAATGCCTCTCGCGCGTGCCCATCAACCACACTTGGCGCACACTCATCATCCTGCCGCTCGACCATTGCTTTGCCCATGTGGTGGGCTTCTACGTGATGATGATGCAGGGTGCCTCGGTGGCCACGGTGCAGAACGGACGCTCGCCTATGGAGACGCTGAAGAACATCCCCCTGAACATCCGTGAGGTGAAGCCGCACTTTATCCTCTCCGTGCCCGCTCTGGCAAAGAGTTTCAAGAAGAACATCGAACAGAGCATCCGCAAACAGGGGAAAGGCGTGCAGCGCCTGTTCCTTCTGGCCACCAGCATCCGCAGGCTGTACTACGGAGAGAGTTGCCTCGATGGCAAAGGACTGCGCATGGTGCTCCAGCCGCTCGTAGCCCTGATGGACAAGTTGCTGCTGAGCAAGGTGAGGGAGAGCTTCGGCGGCCAGCTGCGATTCTTTATCGGCGGAGGAGCCCTGCTCGACAAGGACCTGCAGCGCTTCTATATCGGCATTGGCCTGCCCATGTACCAGGGTTATGGCCTGAGCGAAGCCACCCCAGTCATCAGCACCAACACACCGGAGTTCTACCGTCTGGGCAGCAGCGGAAAGCTGGTGGAACCCATCGAACTGCGCATCTGTGATGCCGACGGCCGCCCCCTTCCCACAGGCCAGCAGGGCGAAATTGTGGTGAAGGGCGAAAACGTGATGGCCGGCTACTGGAAGAAT
>JAEDIG010000081.1 GCA_016292545.1 Bacteroidaceae bacterium | reverse complement strand
TCTTGTACTACAATCTATGTCTATGTAAATCCTTCAAAGAACGCTTCTTTCATTGCAGCTCGAGGGGGTTGTCCCTCGTTTGCGGGTGCAAAGGTACGCACATTCCGCGACATGACCAAAACAAAACGCACTTTTTTTGAAAAAAAATCGCATTTCCGGGAAAAACGAGGAAGAAATCGCGTGCGCGTAATATACTATGGTATAGAAGGAGAATGGGCATACTCACCGTATCTCAGTTTTTTTTTGTAATTTTGCAGTGAAATTTCAATCAAGTAACAAAAACAATGAAGCAACTATTGATTCTGGAAGCCAGCGAGTCGCTGGAAAAGACCTCACACATTGTGGCTGCCGCACAGAACGGCCAACTGGAGAAAGTGATAGAACAAGCCATCAGAGCCGGCATCGAGGCTGGCAAAAGCCTTCTGCTGGCATTGGTAATCTTTCTGGTGGGAAGATTTCTGATTAGCCTCATCAACAAATTATCGGCAAGAATGATGGAGCGCAAGCATTTGGATGCCTCCATCCAATCGTTTCTGAAGAGTTTCATCAACATTATGCTCACCATACTGCTGCTCATCTCTGTTGTGAGTGCATTGGGAGTGAACACGACCTCATTTGCCGCCCTGCTGGCCTCTGCGGGTGTGGCTGTGGGCATGGCCCTGAGCGGGAACCTCCAGAATCTGGCCGGTGGAATCATCATCCTTCTGTTCAAGCCCTATAAAGTCGGGGACTACGTGGATGCACAAGGTGTGAGCGGAACCGTGAAGGAAATCCAGATATTCCACACCATACTTATGACAGCCGACCACAAGGTCATCTATGTGCCCAACGGAGCGTTGAGCAGCGGAAGTGTGGTGAACTACAGCCTGAGCGAGAAGAGGCGCATTGAATGGAACGTGGGGGTGGAATACGGCACTGATGCCGAGAAGGTGAGGAGCACGCTGCTGTCCATCGCAAATGCCGACCAGCGTGTGATGCAGGACCCGGCCCCCTTTATCGCCCTTTCCAGCCTGGGCGACAGCAGTGTAAACTTCATTCTGAGGGCATGGGTGAAGAATTCTGACTACTGGGATGTGTTCTTCGACCTGAACAAGCAAATCTATGAAGTGTTCGGCCAGAGGGGCATCGAGTTCCCCTTCCCGCAAATGGTGGTGCATCAAGCAAAATGACAAATCTGTCCAAGCCCCTCCCCTCTAAAAGGAGGGGGGCTGCTTCGTTGCAGTACAGGGCAGCAGATTTACTGCAGCGGGCTAGACGCTTTTGTTTATGGCTTCGATATAGGACAAGAGTTCGTCGCGCCCCGCACGCGAGGTGGCGCTGGTGACAAAATGGGGAGGCAGTTCCTCCCACTGCTCAGACAATTTCTTCAGATATTGCCTCACGTTGCTCTCGGCCTTGGCACGGCTCAGTTTGTCGGCCTTGGTGAACACGATGCTGAAGGGAATACCGTTTTCGCCCAGCCACCCGATGAATTCCAGGTCGATGCGCTGAGGGTCATGCCTGATGTCAATGAGCAGAAAAAGGTTGAGGAGCTGCTGCCGCTGAAGAATGTAGCCTGCAATCATCCGCTGCAGGTTGTCCTGCTCCTTTTTGCTCCGTTTGGCAAATCCGTAGCCAGGGAGGTCGACCAGATACCATTCACCGTTGATAATGAAGTGGTTTATGAGCATGGTTTTTCCAGGAGTGGCAGAAGTCTTGGCCAACTTTGTACGCTCGGTGAGCATATTGATGAGACTGCTTTTTCCCACATTGCTCCGTCCGATGAAGGCATATTCGGGCAGGCGGGAATCGGGACATTGTCCCACATGGGCGCTACTTATTTCGTATGCTGCAGACTTAATGTTCATATTCTTTTCAATTATATTTGTTTAATAAGGGTGGATACTAGAAGCTGTAGTCGAGTCCGAGGCTCAGCCATTCCTTCATCATGATGTATTTTCCGTGCTTGTTCTTATATCGGATGGCGCTGTCGTCGAACTTCGGATAAACGTAGAGCGTGGCAGAGATGAGCCGGTTCACCTTGAAGTTGAAAGTATTCTCCCAGTCGATAGACGTGTAGCTGAGGTTGCTGAACCAATAGATGCGTGTGCTCCAGCTCACATTTTTGGCGATGGGCCAGCTGCCGTTGAAGGTTACATTGGGTCCCCAGCGATGATAGGAATTGTGGCCGGGGCGGATGCCGTAGTTCGTGACCAGTGCATCACGGTCCACATAGCGAAGCGTATAAGCCATGGGGGCCACCACGAGGGAAGCCGAGAACTTCTTGATGTTGAAATTGAAGTTCATACCCACGGACACTGTCATGTCGAGCGGCGAAAGGAAGTCGGTGTTGCAGACATCGGTGCCGGAATTGTAGTTGGGCACAATCTGGCTGGACATCTGCACCTGGGTGGAATAATAGATTTTCTTCCAGGCCTGATAGCCGAACTTTGTGTTCAGGCGCACGCTGTTGCTGGTGGGGCGGAAGGCGCGCTTGGTGTCGTTCTTTGCCGTCTGGAAGCCCAGCTGGGCATTGAGGCTGTTTTCCCAGATAATCTTGCGCTGGTTGTTGAAATTGGCACTGATGTTGAAGGTGTTGAGTCCGCTGTATGTGTTGTCGCCTCCCTGGAACCAGTTGTCGGAATAATAGTTCTGGGTGAACTTGAGCGATGTGTTGGCAGCCACCTTCCAGAACTTGGGCCTGCGGGTCACCACCACCACATTCTCGTCCACATCCGAGCTGAGGTCCACCTCCTCCACCTTCTCCGAGAGCCTGCTGCTGTGCGTGAGGGTGCTGGACGTTATGTCGTTACGGATTTCCCCGGCATTCCTGAGGTCCTCGTCGGTCTGCGCCACCAGCCACGGGCTGCGCGTATACAACCGTGCCATCGTGCGACTGATGGTCTTCAGCCGCAGCAGTTTTTCGTCCTGGCTGTCGGGGTCGGTGGTGGACATCAGGTCGCGCAGCACGCCCATGTATAAGGTAGAAGGCAGCAGCAAGCGATAGTAATAGGCGTCGAATGCGGGCTGCACGCCCACGGCATTGAGCGAATCCCTGACGGCAGCCAGCGAGTCAATCCGCTGCATGTAGCCAAACACCACACGCATGCTGTCGGGCACTTCAATGTCGGGAAAATATGTGGTCACCAACGAATCGTTTCTAGTCTGCGCGAAAACAGCGATATGGAGCAATACAGCTATCAAAAAAGCACAAAATCTCTTCATTCATTTCAAATTTTGCGCAAAGATAAGGAATTTTGGCACAAAAATGTCAAGTCATTGGAGTTTTTTTTATATTTTTGCAGATTGAATGTAATTACAAACCATAATTTAAGAAAAAAGTGGCTGAGACAAAGTATATTTTTGTGACAGGCGGTGTCGTTTCCTCACTGGGAAAAGGCATCATCTCCTCCTCCATCGGGAAACTGCTTCAGGCAAGAGGCTACAACATCACTATCCAGAAGTTTGACCCCTACATCAACATCGACCCGGGCACGCTCAACCCCTATGAGCACGGGGAATGCTACGTGACAGAGGACGGTCTGGAAACCGACCTTGACCTGGGGCACTACGAGCGGTTCACAGGCATCCGCACCACCCATGCCAACAACATCACCACCGGGCGCATCTACAAGAATGTCATCGAGAAGGAGCGCAGGGGCGACTATCTGGGGAAGACCATCCAGGTGGTTCCCCACATCACCGATGAAATCAAGCGGAACATCAAGCAGCTTGGCATCAAATACAAGTTCGACTTCGTGATTACCGAAATCGGCGGCACCATCGGCGACATCGAGAGCGCCCCCTTCCTGGAGGCCATCCGCCAGTTCAAGTGGGAAAACGAAGGCAACGCCATCAACATCCATCTCACCTATGTGCCCTATCTGTCGGCAGCCAAGGAAATCAAGACCAAGCCCACCCAGAGCAGTGTGAAACAGCTCCAGAGCCAAGGCATCCAGCCCGACATCCTTGTGCTCCGCACGGAGCACCACCTGGACGACGGCATCCGCAGGAAGGTGGCCAATTTCTGCAACGTGGCCCCCGAAGCTGTCATCCAGAGCGAAGACATGCCCAGCATCTATCAGGTGCCCGTGAACCTTCAGAACCAGGGTCTCGACGAAATCATCCTCAAGAAGCTGGGGCTTCCCGTGGGCGAGCGGCCAGGGCTGGGCCCATGGCGCAATTTCCTGGACCGCAGGGAGAAGGCCACAGAAGAGGTGCACATAGCCCTGGTGGGGAAATACGACCTTCAGGACGCCTACAAGAGCATTCTGGAAAGTCTGGCCCATGCAGGCGTGTACAACGACCACAAGATGAAGACCCACTTCATCAACAGCGAGCAGGCCAACGCCGGCAACATCGCCGCCCTGCTGGCAGGGATGCAGGGCGTGGTCATCTGTCCCGGATTCGGGCAGCGTGGCATTGAGGGGAAGATTGTGGCCGCACGCTACACCCGTGAGCACGACATTCCCACCTTCGGCATTTGCCTGGGCATGCAGATGATGGTGATTGAATTCGCCCGCGACGTGCTGGGCTACGCAGACGCCAACAGCCGCGAGATGGACGAGACGACCAGGCACAACGTGATAGACATCATGGAGGAGCAGAAAGCCATCACCCACATGGGAGGCACCATGCGCCTGGGAGCCTATGAGTGCGACATCCGCAAGGGCAGCCGCACATGGGAAGCCTACGGGAAGGAAGAGAAAGTGCATGAGCGCCACCGCCACCGCTATGAGTTCAACAACCTGTACACCGGGGAATACGAACAGAACGGCATGCAGTGCGTGGGCATCAACCCCGAGAGCAACCTGGTGGAAATCGTAGAGATTCCCCAGCTGAAATGGTACATAGGCACACAGTTCCACCCCGAATACAGCAGCACTGTGCTCCACCCCCACCCTCTTTTCATGAGCTTCGTGGAGGCCGCCATAGCCAACAAGAACACTGACGAATAATCCCAACATCAATAAACAACATCATTTAATTTCTCATGGACAAAAACACCGTAACAGGTTTCATACTGATTGCACTGGTGCTCATCGGATTCAACTGGTACAGCCGTCCCAGCGAGGCTGAGTTGCAGGAAATGGCGCGCCAGGATTCCATCCAGCGTGTAGAACAGGCCATGGCCCAGAAGCAGGCCGCAGCAGAAAGCGCCCGGCCCGACGCCCAGGCCATGCAGCTGCTTGCCGACTCCACGGCCCTCTTCCACAGCCATCTCACAGGGCAGGCCCAGGATGTGGTGCTCCGCAACGAGCACCTCGAAGTGACCCTGTCCACCAAAGGCGGCAGGATAAGGCAAGCCGTCATCACAGGCGGTTCGGGCATCAAGGCCGGCAACCCCATCAGGATAATGGACGCCGACAACCGGCTGCACTTCATGATCAGCGGCAAGCGCGACAACATAGACACGGACAACTACTACTTCACCCCCATGGCCCGGACGGACACGAGCGTGGTCATGCGCCTGCAGGCAGCCGACGGCAGCACGCTCGACATCGCCTATGCGCTGCACGCCGGCTCCTATCTGCTGGACATGGCCGTGAGCGCCAACGGCATGGCACGCCACACAGAGCCCGGCACCAAGACAATGCTGATAGAATGGCAGAAGACGGCCAGGATGCTGGAAAAAGGCTTCGACTTCGAGAACCGCTACAGCAGCCTCACCTACAAGGAAAAGGGCGGCGGCGTGGACAACCTGAGCGAGACCTCGGAAAAGCAGTTCCAATGCGAGAAGCCCCTGGACTGGGTGGCCTTCAAGAACCAGTTCTTCAGCTGTGTGCTCATCGCCCACCAGGACCTTGCCCAGGCCACGCTCAGCAGCAAGCCCGAGCCCACGCCCGACGTGCCCGTGCGCTACGAGAGCCCGCTGAAGCACTATGGCGCCACCATGCAGACGAGCTTCGACGCCAGCGGCCTCCAGCCCACGCTCATGCAGATGTACATCGGCCCCAACGACTTCCACCTGCTCAAGGAAACCAACGGGCAGGGCAAGCTCAAGACCGACCTCAGGCTGGAGGAGATGATCTACTTCGGCTGGCCCATCGTGCGGTGGATCAACCGTTTCTTCATCCTCTACCTCTTTGACTGGCTCAACGGGCTGGGCTTGTCGATGGGCATTGTGCTGCTGCTGCTCACCATCATCGTGAAGATCCTCGTCTACCCCACCACCAAGAAGAGCTATCTGAGCAGTGCCAAGATGCGTGTGCTCAAGCCCCAGGTGGACGAAATCGGACGCAAGTACCCCAAGCAGGAAGACGCCATGAAGAAGCAGCAGGAAATGATGCAGCTCTACAGCCAGTATGGCGTGAGCCCCATGGGCGGATGCCTGCCCATGCTCATCCAGACCCCCATCTGGATTGCCCTGTTCAACTTTGTGCCCAACGCCATCGAGCTCAGGGGCGAGCCCTTCCTGTGGGCCGACGACCTGAGCGCCTATGACGACATCATCAACTGGGGCACCCACATCTGGCTCATCGGCGACCACCTGAGCATCTTCTGCCTCCTCTTCTGCCTCACCAACATCATCAACACCTGGATAAGCATGCGCCAGCAGCAGAACCAGATGAGCAGCGAACAGGCACAGCAGATGAAGATGATGCAATACATGATGTACGCCATGCCCGTGATGTTCTTCTTCATGTTCAACAACTACAGTTCCGGCCTGTGCTACTACTACTTCCTCTCCGGCCTCACCAGCATCCTCATCATGTGGGTGCTGCGCAAGCGCACCGACGACGCCAAGCTCCTGGCCAAGCTGGAGGCCTACCGCCAGCAGCACAAGAACGACCCGCGCAAGGCCACAGGCCTGGCAGCCCGTCTGGAAGCCCTGCAGAAGATGCAGGAGCAGCAGGCCAGGCATTGACCCCCCCCCAAAAAAAAAGAACCCATACATTGACTATTGCACATAATAATGAATCAATGACACACACATGTAAAACCCTCATCACTGCGGCCGCACTCTCCTGTGTGGCCGCAGCCAGCAGCAAGACCATGGCAGCCGACGACCTCATGACCCCGGAGATTCTCTGGTCGATGCACCGTGTGGGCGGACAAACAGCCAGCCCCGACGGCAAGCGAGTGGTCTACACCGTTTCCACCCCCGACATAGCGGCCAACAAGATCCACACGGCCATCTGCATCATCAATGCCGACGGCACAGGACGCACCGTGCTCACCCCAGCGGGCACCAGCGAGTCGCAACCCGCCTTCATCCAGAAGGGCCAGCGCATAGCCTACCTCAGCGGAGGCAACCTGTGGACAATGGACACCAGCGGCACCGACCGCAGGCAGCTCTATGACGGAGGCGACCTGGAGGGCTTCCTCTTCTCGCCCGACGAGACAAGGCTGATAGTCATCCGCCAGGTGGAGGCCACCGGCAGCATCCAGCCGCAGGAAAAGGACCTGCCCCTGGCCACAGGCCTCGTGATAGACGACATGAACTACAAGCACTGGGACCAGTATGTGCGCACCATCCCCCACATCTTCCTGGCCTCGGCCGACGGGCAGGCCATCCGCATCCAGAAGGACATCCTGGAAGGCGAGCCCTATGAATGCCCTATGCTGCCCTTCGGAGGCACCGAGCAGTTCTGCTGGAGCCCCGACGGCAAGCAGATAGCCTACACCAGCCGCAAGAAAACGGGCGTGGCCTATGCCACCAGCACCGACTCCGACATCTACCTCTACGACCTGGCCACACAGCGCACCACCAACCTGTGCAAGCCACAGGGCTACCAGGAGCCCGCCAGCGACCCCCTGCGCTCGCTCGCCAGGCAGGAGAAGAACCAGAGCGAAGAGGACATCAACGCGGGCTACGACCAGGACCCGCAGTTCAGCCCCGACGGCAAGCGCATCGCCTGGAAGAGCATGGCCCGCGACGGATATGAGAGCGACCGCACCCGCCTGTGTGTGCTCGACCTCCAGAAAGGCTCCAAGACCTACGTGACCGAGAGCTTCGGGAGCGGAGTGGACGACTTTACGTGGGGAGAAGACAGCAAGAGGCTGTATTTCACCGGAGTGTGGGAAGCCAGGAGCATGATTTACCAGACCGACCTGCAGGGCCATGTGACCAAACTCACCGCAGGCGACTATGACTACGGCAGCGTCCAGCTGATGCCGGGCGGCAAGCAGCTGCTCACCAACCGCCACAGCATTTCCGCCCCCGACGACCTCTATCTGGTGCACCCTGTCAAGAACAAGGGCAGTGTGATCGTGCAACTCACCGAGGAGAACAAGGACATCCTCCAGCGCCTCACCATGGGCGAGGTGAAGGAGCGCGCGGTGCCCACCACCGACGGGGGGAAGGAACTGTGCTGGGTCATCTATCCCCCCCATTTCGACCCCTCCGGGAAATACCCCGTCCTGCTCTTCTGCGAGGGCGGCCCGCAGAGCCCTGTGAGCCAGTTCTGGAGCTACCGCTGGAACTTCCAGATAATGGCCGCCTCGGGCTACATCATCATCGCCCCCAACCGCAGGGGCCTGCCCGGCTTCGGCATGGAATGGTTGGAGCAGATAAGCGGCGACTACAGCGGACAGTGCATGAAAGACTACCTGAGCGCCATCGACGACATCGTGAAGGAGCCCTATGTGGACAAGAACCACCTGGGCTGTGTGGGCGCATCGTTCGGCGGTTACAGCGTGTACTGGCTTGCCGGCCACCACGAGAAGCGCTTCAAGGCCTTCATCGCCCACGACGGCATCTTCAACACCACCCAGCAATACTATGAAACCGAGGAGATGTGGTTCCCCAACTGGGACCTCGGCGGCACCCCCGACCGAGAAGGCACCCGCAAGGTGTTCACCCAGAGCCCCCACTACTTTGTGGACCAGTGGGACACCCCCATCCTGTGCATCCACGGCGAGAAGGACTACCGCATCCTCCACTCCCAGGGACAAAGCGCCTTCAGCGCGGCGCGCATGCACGGCCTGCCCGCCCAGCTGCTGCTCTACCCCGACGAGAACCACTGGGTGCTGAAGCCGCAGAACGGCATCCTGTGGCAGCGCACGTTCTTCCGCTGGCTCGACCGCTGGCTCAAGGACAGCCCCGCCGAAGACCGATAGAAAAATCTGACCACACTATATGGAAACAACAAGAAAAAAACTCAACGACAGCGCCGCCATGAGATGGACGGCACTGATCCTCGTGGCCGCCACGATGATGTTCGGCTACTTCTTCACCGATGTCATGTCACCCCTCGAACCGCTGCTCACAGCCGCCAAGGCCGACGGCGGACTGGGATGGAGCAGCGACGAATACGGATTCTTCAGCGGCTCCTACGGATTCTTCAACGTGTTCCTGGGCCTGCTCTTCATCGGAGGCATCATCCTGGACAAGTTCGGCATCCGCTTCACGGGCACCATGTCCACCGCGCTGATGTTTGCGGGCGCGCTCATCAAATGGTACGCCGTGGGCCACAGCTTCGAGGGCCAGCTGATGGGCTACAGCATGCAGGTGATTGTGGCCTGCCTGGGCTTTGCCGTCTACGGCGTGGGCTGCGAGATTGCAGGCATCACAGTGAGCAAGGTGCTGGTGAAATGGTTCACCGGCCATGAGCTAGCCCTGGCCATGGGCGTGCAGGTGGGCCTGGCCCGTCTGGGCACGGCAGCCGCCCTCAGCCTGGCCCTTCCCTTTGCCCGCCAGATGGGCGGGGCGGCCTCGTCGGTGGGCCTGGGTGCGGCCATGCTCTGCATCGGCATAATAGCCTTCCTCGTCTACAACGTGATGGACCGCCGGCTCGACGCCACGGCCGGCACCCCGGGGAGCGATGCGCCCGAGGAGACGCTCCGCTGGGCCGACATCGTCTATCTGGTCACCAACAGGGGCTTCTGGTACATCGCCCTCCTGTGCCTGATGTTCTATGCCGGTGTGTTCCCCTTCCTCAAGTTCGCCACCAAGATCATGGTGCTCAAGTACGGGGTGGACGAGAGCGTGGCCGGAAGCATTCCGTCCATGCTGCCCTACGGCACCATCGTGCTCACCCCCCTGTTCGGCTTCATCTATGACCGCATCGGCAAGGGAGCCACCCTCATGATCATCGGCTCCGTGCTGCTCACGCTGGTCCATGCCACCTTCGCCCTGCCCGTCAACAACGTGGCCCTGGCCATCACGCTGATGGTGGTGCTGGGTGTGGCCTTCGGCCTGGTGCCAAGCGCCATGTGGCCTAGTGTGCCCAAGATCATCCCCATGCAGGTGCTGGGCACGGCCTACGCGCTCATCTTCTACATCCAGAACATCGGCCTCTCCATGGTGCCCATCTGGATCGGCAAGGTGAACCAGGCCAACACCGATGCCAGCGGCATGATTGACTACACACACACCATGGCCATCTTTGCCGCCTTCGGTGTGGTGTCCATCGTCATCTCGCTGCTCCTGTGGGCCGAAGACAAGAAGAAGGGCTACGGCCTGGAGCAGAGGAACATGAAATAGTCCTCCCACACACACACTCACAGCAGGGCTGCACGCCGTCCCCTCCCCCATGTCCCCGGGGGAGGGCGGTGCGCAGCCCTTTCTGTTCCGGGGGAGGGCGAAGAAAAAAAATAAAGAGGTCTTCGTGTTGACCTGAACTCGCGAAGGGCAATTTGAAGACCGAGTTGTACGCTGAATGTGATATATGCCAATGGGGATTAACCCAAGTTTGACAGTTCAAATTCCGTTCTTATTGATGTTCACCCAAGTTTGACAACCCAAAGTCCGATTCTATTGCTGTTCAGTGATTTGCAGTTCTTGTTTGCTTGTCTGTGTACTACAATCTTTACGGTATTTTGAACTTCCTGAATGGCATCTTTTTGTAGTTTAGCCGTTGGT
>JAEDIG010000080.1 GCA_016292545.1 Bacteroidaceae bacterium | reverse complement strand
TGGACCTTATGGGTTCACCCTACCTGTTAGCCCACGGATTGGGCACTCCTGTAGCCGATGCCTCCACAGGAATCACACTGCCCGAAACTGGAGCCTGGCATGTCTACGCCAGCACCTACAACTGGACCTCGCCCTGGCATAAGGGTGCAGGGCCGGGGCGCTTTGCCCTTTCAGCCAACGGAAAGAGACTTTCCAGCCATTTAGGCATAGAGGGAGAGAGGTGGCAGTGGCAATATGCAGGCACTTTCCGCAGTTCCAAGAAGGATGTCCGCCTGGCCATCCATGACCTGACGGGATTCGACGGTCGCATCGATGCCGTATGGCTCACACAGGAGAAAGAGGCAGTTCCTCCATCGGATACAAAAGAACTGGAAGCTTTCCGTCACCGCATGGGCGTGCTTCCCGTTCCTGTTCTGCAAACAGGGTACGACCTGGTTGTGGCCGGTGCCGGCATTGCAGGAATGAGTGCAGCCGTGGCTGCTGCCCGTCTGGGATGCAAAGTGGCTCTGATAAACGACCGCCCCATAGTAGGCGGCAACAACAGTTCTGAAGTCCGTGTCCATCTTGGAGGTGCGCTCGAGCTGGGAAAATACCCACGCCTAGGAGACCTGCAGAAAGAATTCGGCCCGCTGAAGGAAGGCAATGCACAGCCTGCAGCCAACTATGAAGACAAAAAGAAGATGAGCTGGCTAAACGCAGAAAAGAACGTAACCTGCCTGCTGGGGTATCGGGTGGTGGCGGTGAAGAAAGAAGGCAGCTGCATCACATCCATCACGGCCCGCAACATTCAGACGGGCGAGGGAATAGAACTTGAAGCACCACTGTTTGCCGACTGCACGGGCGACGGGACAGTGGGCTATCTGGCCGGTGCCGATTTCCGCATGGGGCGCGAAGGGCAAGACGAGTTCGGCGAGTCCATTGCCCCTGCGCAACCCGACAGCATGACTATGGGTGCCTCCATACAGTGGTATTCCGAGGAAGATGAGCAGAAGCCGATGTTCCCCGAATTCGATTATGGAATCCATTTCAACGAGGACAACTGTGAGCACGTGCTGCACGGCGAATGGACATGGGAAACCGGAATGCACACAAACCAGATTACCATGGCGGAGCAAATCCGTGATTATGGGATGATGGTGGTCTATGCCAACTGGAGCTACCTGAAAAACCACAGTGCAAAAAAGGCCGACTACGCCAAACGCTCGCTTGCATGGGTGGCCTTCATTGCCGGCAAGCGGGAATCCCGCCGGCTAATGGGTGACTACATTCTGAAAGAAGATGACCTCATCAAACATGTGACCCACGAAGATGCCTCCTTCACGGCCACCTGGAGCATCGACCTACACCGGCCCGACCCCGAAAACAGCCGCCATTTCCCTGGCAAGGAGTTCAAGGCAACCACCAACCACATACACATCTACCCCTATTCCGTTCCCTACAGATGCCTCTACTCACGCAATGTGGACAACCTGTTCATGGCCGGGCGCGACATCAGCGCAACACACGTAGCTCTGGGCACCATACGCGTCATGCGAACCACGGGTGCCATGGGCGAGGTGGTAGGCATGGCCACCTCTATTTGCCGCAAGCATGACATTCTCCCCAGAGCCGTCTATCACCACCATCTGGAAGAACTGAAACAACTTATGGCAGAAGGCGTGGCCCACCCTGGCCTGCCCAACAACCAGCGATACAACGAAGGAGGCCGCCTCAACACCCCTCCTCAGGTCAAATAAGGAGGAACAATGCCCAGAGGCTAGAAGAAAAATATCAGCACATCAAGTCCCATCTGCGCGGCTATCAGGTGGCACTCAAGGGTCTCTCGATGGAGGACATGTAAGCGCCCACTCTGTATTGTTAAACCCAAACCACATCGAACCGACAAATAACACAAAAACATGGCAATAAACATCGGATGGCAAACAAACTTTCTCCGCAAGAACAAGAATGGAGAAAAAAAACAGCTTCTTTCAAACTGTAGGGAAGAGTATGGAAGCAACATACGCCGCAAATCAGCCTTGATTAGTAGACGGTTTCTAATAGGAGCCACACTCTTCATGCTGGCACCAACATGGACAAGCAGAATGGCTGCACAGGACAATCGGACGAACCGAGAAAAAGGCCTCCACCTGCCTGTGCCCACCCGAGAAGCCAAGCCAGGGTTGCGCTGGTGGTGGCTGGGTTCTGCTGTAGACAAGGAAAATCTCAGCTGGTGTCTGGAAGAATATGCCAAGGCAGGAGCAGGGGCAGTGGAGATTACGCCCATCTATGGAGTTCAAGGCAACGATGCCAATGAAATCAGTTACCTGTCTCCCAAATGGATGGAGATGCTTCGCCATGTGGAGACAGAGAACAGCAGGCTCGGCATAGAGACAGATATGTCCAATGGAACAGGATGGCCATTCGGCGGCCCGTGGGTGCCCATAGAAGAGGCTGCATGCAAAGCATTTGTAGTAGACACTCTTGTGGGGGCTGCGGTGAAGACCGAGGAAATAGCTTTCCGCCTGCCCGAAAAAGAAAAGCCATGGGCTAAAATAATACTCACAAGGGCATATCCCAAGGCCGACGGGATGAAGCGGGTGATTGCCCTCTATGAAAGCCGCACACGCCAGATGGTGAAACGGGCCGCTCCCGGAGGAGAAGGCTATGTGGTGGACCATTTCGATTCCACAGCCGTGGCACATTACCTGCAACACATCGAACAGGCATTTGTGGAAACCGGCACTCCCTTCCCGCACACGTTTTTCAACGACAGCTACGAGGTGTATGGCGCCAACTGGACCCCTACGCTCCTCTACGAGTTTGCCCGCCGCCGTGGCTATCGGCTGGAAGACAAGTTGGAGCAGTTTGTGGACGGTGATGCACAGGTAGTGAGCGACTACCGGGAGACACTGTCCGATATGCTGCTGGAAAACTTCACCCGGCAATGGACCGCATGGACCCACCGGCTCGGAGCCATCACACGCAACCAGGCACATGGCTCACCGGCCAACCTCATCGACTGCTATGCTGCGGTCGACATTCCAGAGATTGAGGGTTGGGGACTTTCCGACTTCGGCATCCATGGCCTGCGCAAAGACACTGGCTTTACACGCCCGAACGACAGCGACCTGAGCATGCTGAAATATGCTCCCTCGGCAGCCCATATCACAGGCAAGAGATACACATCGAGCGAAACCTTCACCTGGCTGACAGAGCATTTCCGCACATCACTCAGCCAGATGAAACCCGACCTGGACCTGATGTTCTGCGCCGGTGTGAACCACATGTTCTTCCACGGCACCACCTATGCACCCAAAGGCGAGGAATGGCCGGGACGGAGATTCTATGCCTCGATAGACATGAGCCCCTACAACAGCATCTGGAGAGACGCGCCCTCGCTGATGGATTACATCACCCGATGCCAGACCTTCCTGCAGTGGGGACAGCCAGACAACGACTTCCTGGTTTATCTGCCAGTGCGGGACATGTGGCGCACCCGGACAAAGGAGTGGCTGATGCAGTTCGACATCCATTCGATGGCACAGAAGGCTCCCGGCTTCATCCGCACCATCATAGGCATCGACAAGGCGGGCTTCGACTGCGACTACATCAGCGACCAGTATCTCCTGCAGACCACCTTCACCGACGGAATGCTTCAGACCGCCGCCGGCACACGATACAAGGGAATCATCATTCCAGCCAATGCCACGCTTCCACCCAATGTGGCCCGCCATACCGAACGCCTGCGCCAGCAGGGGGCAAGGATCATCACAGGCAACGATGTTGGAGCAATGGAGCAGGCAGCCAGGCCGGAAGCCATGAAACGGCAGCACGGCATGAAAATCATCCGCCGGAGCAACGAGGACGGACACCATTATTTCATTGCCAACCTCACCGACCACGACATCCGTTGCCGTGTGCCCCTGGCCGTACCGGAGCAATACGCCTTGTGGTACAATCCTATGACCGATGAATTCTTCAAGGCAAGCATCAATGCCGACGGACTGGCGCTGGACCTCCGCAGCGGCGAAAGCAGGATACTCCTTTGCCGCAACGCCGACTGTGAGGGCAAGCCCGAAAGCACACTCACCGACACCGCCATCGACCTCACGGCCAACCGTTGGCAGCTGTCGTTCACCGAAGAGCAACCCGAGGTCAGAGACGCCTTCACCCTCGATGGCCTGCAAACATGGGAAAGCCTCAATGCCACCACAGCCATCACCATGGGGACAGGCATCTACGAGACCACCTTCAGACTATCCCGGGCCGAAGCGAACAAAGACTGGGCAATAGACCTCGGCGACGTACGCGAAAGCGCCAGAGTCTACATCAACGGCACATACCTGGGCTGTGCATGGGCCGTACCTTTTGTCCTCGACTGCAAGCATGCCTTGCACAAAGGCAGGAACACCCTGCGAATCGAAGTCACCAATCTGCCAGCCAACCGCATTGCCGACCTTGACCGGAAGGGTGTGAAATGGCGAAAGATGAAGGAGATAAATGTAGTGGGCCTCAACTATAAAGAGAACTCGTATGCCGGATGGGAACCCGTGGCGTCGGGTCTGGCCGGAAAAGTAAGACTAATCACCAAAGAACAACGACAATGAAAAAACGGCTCATCATTGCCATTTGCTCACTCTTCGCCCTCGGGCAGGCGACGGCACAAGACAAAAGACAAGAGGACATACTCAACGTGGTGCACCGCACCAACGATTATTTCATGCAAAAGTATGCCGACCCCACACGCGACACATTCGTTGGCAAGGTCAGGACAAGCAACCTATGGACAAGGGCGGTATATTACGAGGGACTGATGGCTCTCTATGACATCGACCCGCAGCAGCGATACATCGAATACACCGACCGATGGGCCGACCATCACAAATGGACGGCCAGAGGCAGCGTGAACGACACCGATGCCGACAACCAGTGCTGCCAGCAGACCTACATCGACCGCCACATGCAGAGCGGAATGAAAAAGGACATGTCGAAGGTGAAGGAGAATCTCGACCACCAGATGGCCACAGGGAAATGCAGCTACTGGACATGGATTGATGCCATACAGATGGCCATGCCCGTATATGCCAAGTATGCCAGACTGACAGGCGAACGAAAATATCTCGACTATGCCATGGACTCCTACAAGTGGAGCCGCGACACGCTTGCCGGCGGCCTGTTCAACGAAAAGGAAGGACTATGGTGGAGAGACAAGGACTATGTGCCGCCCTATAAGGAGAAGGACGGCAAGAACTGCTACTGGAGCCGGGGCAACGGTTGGGTGTATGCCGCCCTCGTGAGGGTGATGGAAACATTGCCTGCCAGCGATCCTCACTATCAGTATCTCAAGGCCGACTTCGTCAGGATGAGTCGCGCCCTGCTCAAATGCCAGCGCAAGGACGGTTTCTGGAATGTGAGTCTTGTCTCGCCTGCCACATACGGAGGTCCAGAGATGACCGGCACGGCTCTCTTCCTCTACGGTATGGCATGGGGGGTACGTCAGGGCATACTGCCACAGAAGACCTACCAGAAGGCGATGGACAAGGCCTGGGCGGCCATGGCTTCCTGCGTCCACGACAACGGATTCATCGGCTACAATCAGGGAACAGGCAAAGACCCTTCGGCAGGCCAGCCTGTAACATTCACCTCCGTCCCCGACTTCGAGGACTACGGCACAGGATGCTTCATGCTGGGTGCAGTGGAATACTACCGCCTCTTATCCAAAAACGAGTTGTGGCCCGACGGCACATCTATGTCGCCATGGTTCCAGCATGTCGACAAGGCGGATGTGGCCTCATTGGGCAAGCGTTATGTGGTTACCGACTATGGCGTAACAACCGACAGCACCCTGGTGCAGACAGCTGCCTTGCAGGCTGTCATAGACCGGGCAGCCGGGCAGGGCGGAGGAGTGATAGTCATTCCTCAGGGCACATTCCTCAGTGGTTCGCTTTTCTTCCGTCAGGGCACCCACCTCTTCATCGAGGAGGGTGGGAAGCTCAAGGGCAGTGATTTCATCGCCCACTACCCCATCCTCACAACCCGCATCGAGGGACAGACCTGCAAGTATTTTGCGGCACTCGTCAATGCCGATGGGCTGGATGGATTCACCATTGCCGGCAAAGGCACCATCGACGGAAACGGCCACCGCTACTGGGAGGCATTCTGGATTCGCCGCCAATGGAACCCGCAATGTACCAACAAGGACGAACAGCGGCCGCGCCTTGTCTACATATCCAACTGCCACAATGTGACCGTACAGGACGTGCGGCTGGCCAACAGTCCGTTCTGGACAAACCATCTCTACAACTCCGACCATGTGCGCTATCTCTACTGCCACATCTCTTCGCCCACCCAAGGGCTGAAGGCTCCAAGCAGCGATGCCATCGACATCGACGCGTGCCATGACGTGCTCATCAACGGGTGCTACATGTCGGTCAACGATGATGCCATCGCCATCAAGGGCGGCAAGGGAACATGGGCCGACAAGGCACCCGAGAACGGCCCCAACTTCAACATTCTGATACAAAACTGCAAGTATGGCACCGTACACGGATGCCTCACCCTTGGCAGCGAAAGCCTGCACAATCGCAACATCGTGCTGCGCAACATCGAGGCGGACAATGCCAACCGTGTCTTGTGGCTGAAGATGCGCCCCGACACCCCACAGCACTATGAATATGTGACCGCAGACAACATCACCGGCACCACTGGCAGCTTTCTGGTCGTTCGTCCCTGGACACAGTTCTTCCAGCCCGAGCCACGCAACGACATGCCGCTGAGCCAATGCAACAACATCGTCATGACGGACATCAGGATGGAGTGCCGCAACTTCTTCGATGTAGGCACGAGCGACAAATACCGCCTCCGCGATTTCACCTTCCGCAACATCTGCGTAAAGGACGAGAAGAAAGCCTTCGACCCTCACTTGATCGACAACACGGTGGTTGATAATGTCACAATCCAATAACATTCGTCATCAACAAGCCAACACATCAAACACATGGACAGAAGAAGATTCGTTCAAACCATAGGGGCAGGGGCACTCTGCTGCTGGGCACAGGCCATTCACACACCGGCTATGGCCTACGAGGCCACAAGAGGCGCACAGAAATGGAGAGGATTCAACCTGCTCAACTATTTCAACGCCGACTATATGGAACCTTTCCGAGAGGAAGAATGGCAATGGATGCATGAATGGGGGTTCAACTTTGTGCGCCTGCCATTGTCCTATTGGTGCTGGAGCCGTCCGGGCGACTATTACCACATGGACGAACGTGTACTGGCCGACCTGGACCACTGTGTGGAGTGGGCACGCAAGTACCGCATTCATGTATGCATCAATCTGCACCGGGCTCCAGGCTACTGCGTGAATCCGCCTGCCGAACCCGAGAGCATCTTCGATTCAGCAAGTGCACTCAACGGATGTGCCCACCAATGGGCTGTACTGGCCCAACGCTATGCCTCCGTGCCTGCCCGCTGGCTGAGTTTCAATTTGCTCAACGAGGTGGCCAATGTGGAGGACAGCAACTACGAACGGGTGGTACGTCATCTGGTGAAGACCATCCGGCAATACAGTCCCGGACGCCTCATCATGATAGACGGTCTGGACTGGGGCAGCAGGCCGTTGACAAATGTGGAGGACCTGAAAAACATCATACAGTGCGGACGGGGCTATCAGCCTATGCTCATCTCACATTACGAGGCTTCGTGGGTCTTTGGCGACAAACCCATGACACTGACACGCCAGCAACTCTCATGGCCCCTGGAGGCCGACGGACAGGTCTATGACCGCACATACCTGCACAACCTGTTGCATGATGCCTGGAAACCGTTGCTCGAACAGGGCCGGCAACCTGTTTTCATAGGGGAGTTCGGCTCGCACAACCGCACCCCTCACCCCGTGGCCTTGGCTTGGCTGAAGGACAATCTGGACATATTCCACGAGTTGGGCATGGGATGGTCGCTATGGAATCTGAGGGGCTCGTTCGGCATTATGGACAGCGGACGCGACGATGTGGACTACGAGGACTTTCACGGACACAGGCTGGACCGTGCCATGCTGGAACTGCTCAGAAAATATATCTAGGGAATCAGACTTCGCTGTTTCTCTGCAAAAAAATATGATATTTTTCTTCTCCATCTTTAGGATTCTTGCTACATTTGCATAAAATATACAACATTCAAAAGGAACTGACAGAATGAAAAAGACAATTCTCACAGCGCTTGTGTTGCTGATTGGCCTCATGAACGGAGGGCTGAGGGCACAAGGACAGGCCAATAAGCAAATGAAACAGGCCCAGGAATGTCTGGAGCAGAAAGAATACGTGAAGGCCCGGAGCCTTTTTCTGAATGCATACAGCTCATTCTCGGCCAATGCACAATATGAGAAGGCCACCGAGTGTGGTGTGAACGTGGCATCCCTGTATCATCGGGAGAACCTCTACAAGGAGGCTTTCGACATGCTGAGGGCAACAGACCAGCTGATTGCCAGCGGTGAGCAACAGACACAAAAGGCCCGACCCGACCTGCACTATGCCACAGCCAAGGAACGCCTGCGGATGTACACACGACTGAAGCACGCCCAGCGCGCCGAAGAACAGATGGAACGGATGGGGCAGCTGGCCAAGGCCTCCGGCACAGACTCCCTGCAAAAAGACCTGCTCTACACCCAGGCTGGACACTACTACACCTTTGGCCAGACGGCAAAAGGCGATGCGGCCATCAGCCAGCTGATAGGCCAGTACAAGACCGGCAAACAATACGACAAGGTGCTGGATTGCTATCGCAAACTGATTGATGTGGCCAGGCGGACCAACAATGCCGCCATGACCTCACGCGCATACGAACAGCTGATCGTATGGAAAGACTCCATAAGGATGCTCAAGGCACAGGACGAGACGGCAGCCCTCAGGCAGGAATGCGCAGAAAAGCAGGCCGTCATCGACGAAAAGAAAAGCACGCTCAAGGGGCGCCAGGCCACCATCTACGCCCTGTGCGGTCTGGCAGGCATCCTTGCCATCGTATTGGTAATGGGCGGGCTTGTGATGGTGCGCTTCATCGTCCTCACCCGCAAGCAGAAAAAGACCATCTCCACCCTTCGGGAGCACAACAAGCTGAAAGACGGATTCATCCGCAACATCTCCGCCCAGGTTCTCCCCACACTGGAACAGATGGACCTCTCCCACCCTGCCACCATGGCCCTGAAAAACTTCTTCATCCACATTGAGGAACTCACCCTTCAGGAAAACCAGCTTTCAGAGCCCTGCGAGATGCAGGAGAAACGGATTGACACCTTCTGCGAGAATCTGGCCGGCAAGATAAAAGGAAAGCTGAACGAGGGCGTGACACTCGCCATCAACGCACCCAAACTCAGCATGAAGATGGACAGCGAAAAACTGGAGCACATACTCCTCCATCTGCTCACAAACGCATCCATCCACACCCCGGCCAACGGCAAGATTACGCTGGAATACAAGAGACGAGGGGCACACAGCCATCAGTTCATCGTGAGCGACACAGGCTGCGGCATCAACGAGGCGTTGCGTCCCAACCTCTTCAAGCCCTTCGCCACAATATGCAACCTCACAGAAGGCGACTGTCTGGGTCTTCCCATCTGTGCCCTCATGGCCACACGCATGAACGGCAATCTGAAACTGGACGATACATACACCAAAGGAGCACGTTTCGTGCTCGACCTGCATGCATAGCAGCAGCACATTCATGCCTAAACTCAAAGCACAGGCATAGGATACAGTCAAAAGCTGAATATCTTATAATATACATGACAGAAAGATTAATAACCTTGCGGCATTAAGGTTATTAATCTTTCTGCTGTAAGGTTATTAATCTTACTGCCATCAAAGATAGCTTCATCCACAAGAGATGTTTGCTTCCTCAAACCCCGAAGAGGTTTGAGGATGGGGAAGTCACTCCAAATGCCGGATGGACCATTATTTACATGGAGGACATCACCATTCCAGTTAAGTAATGTGATATGAACAGAAGTCATAAAGCGTCAGAATTGGTGACCTCGAACCCCAACATCCTAACGCCCATGAAAGCCTGTCATTTGCATCTATGCTCCCTCTGCATTTCATCGTCCTCCGTTCGGAGCACACGCGTCTTCCGTTCGGAGCACACGCGTCTTCCGTTCGGAGCACGCACGTACTCCGTTCGGAGCACACGACATGAACGACCGTTCTGATGGGATTATGTACACAATCCACACAGAGTTATCTTAGGCACCTCCCAAAGAGTTGTTCCCTGTTCTTAAAGATAAATACGGAGACATATTCGTTGCCTGCGCTGAAATAAGAAAGATATGTTCCTTTCTCCTTTATGCTATAGGGCCAATGTACCTGTCCCCATGACCTTATTGTCAATGCTAATCCATTACCTGCCAATATCCGCCCTTGTCAGGTCCTATTCTTTTTAAGAGGCCTAATGATTTGAGGCGTTTTATATTGTGTTTTACACTACCTAATGTTACATTGTCGATATTTTTAATTATATCATGTGACGTAGCATATGTATGCTCCCGTAGGTATTTTAATATTTCTTCTTGTTTAATTGATATTTCTGGATGTTTCCTGGATGTTTTCAGAATGTTTTCAGGACGTTTTCTGGATGTTTTCTTGGTAGTTTCATACCCTGTCAGGGTAGTTGTTGGGGTAGTTTCCCGGATGTCTTCTGTATTTCCAACTACCCTGGCAGGATACTGATAGCTGAATGTTGTCCAAAGTCCGCAGGCATCATAGCGGAAATCCACCGTTGAAAAACCATCTTCATTGCAGCCCTTGATGATGCGCTCAATGCCTCTGCCCCATGCCTCCACTTCGCCAGCACGGAAGAAAGTGTTGGCTATGTCGGGATTGTAGGGCATACTGCGATGGGAGGACAACAAGGTATCCACTGTCCAACCGTCGGGAA
>JAEDIG010000200.1 GCA_016292545.1 Bacteroidaceae bacterium | reverse complement strand
ACAAGATGTGGTTCAGCAAGGTGTTCATCACAGCGCAGGGCGTGGTCAGCACGGTGCTCATAGCCGTAGGCTTGACCATGACACTCCAAATGTACCATCTCTACACCCTACCCTACGGCTACAACCAAGACGACATAATCACCGCATATACAAATGTCATAGGCTATAGCCTTGACCAACAGATGGTTTTGGCCAACCGGCTGAAGGCGCTTCCGGAAGTGGTGGAAGCTGTGCCGGGTGGAGGCTCACCTTTACAGAGCAGTGCCAATGGTGTGCACGACGAGCAGGAAAAGGTCTTTTCATGGATAGGCATGTGCCGGCTCGACTCCACTGCAATCAGGATGCTGGGCATAAAAGTCATTGAGCAATACTGCGAGCCGACAGAAGGAAAGATATGGTTGACGGAAAGCGGGAAGCGTTTTTGGGGAGTTTCGGAAAAGAAGCCGTTCTTTGGAGTCAGGAAAGGGAAACCAGAATATGAATGTTGCGGAGTGATTGCCGACTACCGTGCCGGCACCGCCCTGCCAAACACGATGGACAACTGCTACTGCGGTATCATGGTGGCTCCGCGCGACGGCTATTTCTATACAATGCTCATCAAAACCCGTGGCGACCACGACAAGGCTCTTGCAGCCGTGAAGAACACCTGCAGCACAGTGGCAAGGGAGGTCAGGGGCATGCCGCTCGAAATGCGATGTCTGTACATTGAAGACTACCTGCGCGACGGACTGAAGGCCCAACGCAACACAATGACGCTCGTGCTCATCTTCATGCTCGTATCAATACTCATTTCCGCCCTCGGCATGTTCGCCATGTCGGTATATTACAGCGAACAGGAACAGAAGCAGATAGCCCTGCGCAAGGTGATGGGTGCCACGGTTGTGAACGCTGTGTGGACACTCTCGCGCCGCTTCCTCGTGATGTCCATGGTGGCTGTGGTCATTGCCATCCCGCTGAGCATAAAGGCCATGCGCTACTATCTTTCCGACTTTGTCTATCAGATACCGATGCCGTGGTGGGTGGTTGCAGTTGCCGCCATCCTCACCCTCTTCACGGCCTTCCTCTCCGTCATCAGCCGCACCATGAAGGTGGCCACCACAAACCCCGTGGCCTACATCAAGGCGGAATAACATACAACATACATTAAATATACAGCAAGATTATGATACAGATTGAAAATCTAACAAAGGTTTTCCGCACGGAAAACGTGGAGACAACGGCGCTCAACGGTGTGAGCCTGGAGGTGAAGGACGGAGAGTTTGTAGCCATCATGGGCCCCAGCGGCTGCGGCAAGTCCACCCTTCTGAACATCATCGGCCTGATTGACAATCCCGACGAAGGCAGCTACCGCCTGGCAGGCAAGGAGATGGGCCATCTGAGGGAAAGTGAGCGCACACGCCACCGCAAGGGGCGCATCGGATTTGTGTTCCAGAACTTCAACCTTATCGACGAACTGACGGTGGAGGAAAACGTAGATCTTCAGCTGAAATACCTCAATGTGGGAAAGGCGGAACGCAAAGAGCGCGTGCAGGACATCCTGCGCAAAGTGAGTCTCTCCCATCGGGCCGCACACTATCCGCATCAGCTCTCCGGTGGCCAGCAACAGCGGGTGGCCATCGCCCGCGCCGTGGTAGGAAAGCCCATGCTGATTCTGGCCGATGAGCCCACGGGAAACCTGGACTCCAGAAACGGGCTGGAAGTGATGGAACTGCTCTCACGGCTCAATGCCGAGGGGACCACCATCGTCATGGTGACCCACAGCCAGCACGACGCGGCATACGCCGACCGCATCATCAACCTCCTGGACGGCGAAGTGGTGGAGAACACGATACTGTAGGAGCCCATCCCCCTTTCATAAATGAGACAGCATCTCATGCCGTCCTTGCTTCGTGTGGTGTAATCGTACCCCCCCAAAAGGGGCAGGGTGTTCAAAATAGCGGTTTCATACATGGCCACTATATTCTCCTGTATTCCACGCCCCGAAAGAGCAACCTGCCACTAGCCCAGGGCAGAATGGAGCGAAGCGGAATGGCACCCTGGGTGTCACGCACCACACACAAAAACAACGGTGCCTATCATCTGTTCTTTGATACCCAGGGTGCCGCTTCGCTCTGCCCTGG
>JAEDIG010000079.1 GCA_016292545.1 Bacteroidaceae bacterium | reverse complement strand
TAATGGATATCCTCCTTGATATTTATTAGCAATTATATTATAATAAGTTATATATGTATATAAGGGGTGTTCATACCTCCGGAAATTAATTGGAACAACTGGAACTGGAACAAACACCGGTTTTAGGGCTCCATGGCTTCTGATAGGTTTTTCTTCTCTCCATACAATGCAGTCTTCACTCTCCATTCCTTGTCCTGCCTCTGTATAGGTGATGACATTTCTCCGTCATAACTGTAGCCGAGCATAAACGACAACTCAGACAACCATAATAGGATTACCCCCCCCCTCCCGCTGCTGTCCCTCATGCGGGATGGCAGGGGGGGGGGAGGATTATGTTTGTCCGTGTTTCTTGGAAACAGGTCTTTTGCTAGTTCGCACTCACGAACTCATCAAGGAAGCGTGTGTCGTTTTCGGAGAACATCCTGAGGTCCTTCACCTGGTACTTCAGGTTGGTGATGCGCTCGATGCCCATGCCGAAAGCATAGCCTGTATAAACGGAGCTGTCGATGCCGTTGGCCTCCAGCACGGCGGGGTCCACCATGCCACAACCCAGGATTTCCACCCATCCCGTGTGTTTGCAGAATGAGCATCCCTTGCCGCCGCACAGGTGGCAGCTGATGTCCATCTCGGCACTGGGTTCCGTGAAGGGGAAATAGCTGGGGCGGAGGCGTATCTTGGTGTCGGGGCCAAACATCTCCTGGGCGAAGAGGAGGAGCACCTGCTTGAGGTCGGTGAAGGACACGTTCTTGTCTATGTAGAGACCTTCCACCTGGTGGAAGAAGCAATGGGCGCGGGCAGAGATGGCCTCGTTGCGGTACACACGGCCAGGGCAGATGACGCGGATGGGGGGCTGGTTTTTCTCCATCACGCGTGCCTGTACGCTACTGGTGTGGCTGCGCAGGATGATGTCGGGGTGGCTCTCGATGAAGAAGGTGTCCTGCATGTCGCGGGCAGGGTGGTCATCGGCAAAGTTCATGCTGCTGTACACATGCCAGTCGTCCTCCACCTCGGGTCCCTCGGCCAGGGTGAAACCCAGTCGGCTGAAGATGTCCACGATTTCGTTGCGGACGATGGTGAGAGGATGGCGCGTTCCCAGACGGATGGGGTAGGGCGAACGGGTGAGGTCGATGCAGGCACACTTCTGGCTGTCGCATGCTACCTGGCTCTTGAGGGCGTTTATCTTGTCCAGGGCGGCCGTCTTGAGTTGGTTGATGCGCATGCCCACCTCTTTCTTCTGTTCTGCGGGCACGCTTCTGAAATCGTTCATCAGGGCAGTAATCTCGCCCTTTTTGCTCAGGTACTTGATGCGCAGAGCTTCGGCTTCCTCGGCGCTTGCAGCCTGGAGGGCCTCTATCTCGGCCATCAGTTTCTCGATTTTTTCTATCATCTTGTTATGCGTTTTTGCTGTAGTTTGTTTGAAATTTGGTGCAAAGGTAATCATTTCTGCGCGAAAATGACCGCTATATGGAATTAAAATTGTACTTTTGCAGCGTTTTTATATGTCAGCTATCGACTATGGAATGTAAGTTTTTGGGCTTGACTGCCTTTTTGTGTGTACTTCTCCTGTATGCGTGCGACGCAGGAAAGACACCTGCCTCGCGTGCCGACGTGGGAGCGGACGATGTGGAGGCAGACACCTTGTGGGCCGACACCCTGGATGCTCAGGACGAATTGCTCTGCATCGACGACGAGACGCACCTCGACGAGAATTTCATGGATTTCCTGTTCTCTTTTGCGCGGAGCAGGCGGCTCCAGCGCGAGCGCATTTGCTTTCCGCTGCCCAAGATAGGGTCGGCCGGCGACACATTGATGCTCCAGCAGGCCGACTGGAACCCTGACTTCTCTTGGATGGAGCAGGACTACTATACCATATTATATAACAGTATGGAGCAGATAGAGGAGGTGAAGGACAGCATGCCCGTCCAGGTAATGGTGGAAATCTACAATCTGCCCTCGCTGGGCCTCACGTCGTACGATTTTGAGCGAAGGGAGGGAAGATGGAACCTGGTGGAACAGAAGGAACTCTTCATCCAGCAGTCCGATCTGTCCGATTTCCTGGTGTTCTACCGCCATTTCAGCACAGACAGCCTTTTCCAGATGTCCTCCATCGAACAGCCCCTGCACTTCAGTTATCTCGACCCTGAGGATGAGATGACTGTGGTGGACGGCACCATCGACGTGGAGCAATGGCCTTCGTTCTGTCCGGAGGTTCCGTCGGGCATCATCACCAATGTGAGAGGCGGCCAGACTTATCGCAATCCCAACCGGATGGTGCTGCAGAAATGTGGCCAGGGAAACGGACTGATGGAGGTGTTCACCTTCGAGAAGAGCGGCCAGAGGTGGATGCTCACGTCCTACGACAGCTAAGCCGGGCTGCACATGGCCTCTCTTCAAACAGTATATCGCAAACTTTCCTATCAGCCTATGTTTTATTACGAGCAAGACTACGACCTGGTTCATGACAACACCTTTGGCATCCATGCCAACGCCCTCTATTTTGTGCGCTACACCGACGAGCAGCAACTGGCCGATGCCATCGGATGGCACCGGTCGGAAGTGCCCGCTTTGCCTTGGCTCCATGTGGGGAGCGGCAGCAACCTGCTTTTCCTTGACGACTTTCCTGGAGTGGTGCTTCGGTCGGAAGTAAAGGGTGTGGAGGTGATGCAGTCGACCGATGATTGGGTGCTCATCCGCGTTGGCGGCGGCATGGAATGGGATGAACTGGTGGACCTCTGTGTGTCCCATGGATGGCACGGGCTGGAAAACCTGTCGTTCATACCGGGCCAGGTGGGAGCCGCGGCCGTGCAGAACATCGGGGCCTATGGAGCGGAGGCTTCGCAGTATGTCGTGGCTGTGGAGTGTATGGACCTTTCGGATGCTTCTGCCCGCAGGTTCGAAGCCGGCGAGTGTGGCTACGGCTATCGCACGAGTGTGTTCAAAACCTGCCTCCGTGGCCGCTATGCCGTCACCCGCGTGTGGCTTCGGCTGAACCGCCGTTTTGTGGCCGACACCTCCTATGGGGGCGTGGCCGACATGCTGGTCTCCCAGGGAATCGCTCCCGCTTCTGCCACGGCCGGCCAGCTGCGCGAGGCCATCATCCGCATCCGTCGCCAAAAGCTGCCCGATCCTGCCGTCCAGGGAAACGCCGGCAGCTTCTTCATGAATCCTGTGGTGGACGAAGCCTGCAAGGACCGCCTGCTGGCCCTTTATCCCTCCATGCCTCATTATCCTGCCGGAACGGGAGGCTGGAAGCTGTCGGCAGGCTGGCTCATCGAGCAGAGCGGGTGGAAGGGGAAACGCCTGGGGCCTGTGGGGGTCCATGACAGGCAGGCGCTGGTGCTGGTGAACCTGGGTGGAGCCACAGGAATGGATGTGGCCGGATTGTGCCAGGCGATACGGCAGGATGTGGCGCGCCTGTTTGGTGTGACCTTGGTGCCGGAAGTGAATTTTATCCCCGATGTACTGCTTACGAACCTATCCTTCTAGTTGAGATGATGAAAATAACCCTCCTGGGCACGGGCACCAGTTGCGGAGTGCCTCAGATAGGCTGCCATTGCAGCACGTGCGAGAGCACGGACCCGCGCGACAAGCGTCTCCGGTGTTCGGCTTTCTTCCAGACGGACGAGGCCGCCCTGCTGGTGGACTGCGGTCCGGACTTCCGCGAGCAGATGCTGCGTCTGGGCTACAGCGGCATGATTGACGCTGTGTTCATCACCCATGAACACTACGACCATGTGGGGGGCATTGACGACCTGCGCCCCTTTTCCTATATGCACGACCTTCCCCTCTATGCCGACCCGTACGCCGCCGACCACCTGCGCACGCGGCTACCCTATTGTCTGGTGGAGAACAAGTACCCTGGTGTGCCTCAGCTTTTGCTCCACACCCTCCATCCCATGGAACGTGTGGAGGTGAAGGGGGTGGAGATAACGGCCTTGCCCGTGATGCACGGAAAACTGCCCATTCTGGGCTACAGGATAGGCGATGTGGGTTATCTGACAGACATGACCCGGCCTGGACCCGGCACGCTGGAGGCGCTGGAAGGAGTGAGGCTGCTCATCCTGGGCGGCCTGCGCCACGAGCCGCATCCCACCCATCAGACCATCGAGCAGGCCGTGGAAATGGCCCGTGCCATAGGGCCGCAACCCACCTATCTCATTCACATGAGCCACCACATAGCCCCCCATGCCCAGGAGCAGGCCCGTTTGCCCAAGAACATCTTCTTGGGCTACGACGGGCTGGAACTGAGGCTCGACTGACAATCCGATAAATCCCTTTCTCCTATCTACTATAAGAAACATATATATTATATGGACAAGTACCAGCTCACATCGGCTTTCCAGCCCACAGGCGACCAGCCGGAGGCCATTGCCCAACTCACCCAGGCCCTGAAGGAAGGGACCAAGGCGCAGACGCTGCTGGGCGTGACGGGAAGCGGGAAAACCTTTACCATAGCCAATGTGATAGCCAACTATGGCAGGCCCACCCTCATACTGAGCCACAACAAGACGTTGGCCGCGCAGCTCTATGGCGAGATGAAGCAGTTTTTCCCCCACAACGCTGTGGAGTACTATGTCAGCTACTACGACTATTACCAGCCCGAGGCATATATCCCTACCACCGACACATATATTGAAAAGGACCTGGCCATCAACGATGAGATAGACAAACTCCGGCTGGCGGCCACCAGCGCCCTGCTGAGCGGACGCAGCGACGTGATTGTGGTGAGCAGCGTGTCGTGTATCTATGGCATGGGAAATCCGTCGGCCTTCTATGACAATGTGATTGAGGTAGCCGTGGGCCAGCGTCTCGACCGCAACCAGCTTCTGCGCAGGCTCAACGACAGTCTCTATGTGCGCAACGACATGGCTCCCGCCCGTGGTCAGGTGAGGGTGAAGGGCGACACGGTGGACGTGGCCCTGGCCTACGGCGACAATCTCCTGCGCATCACCTACTGGGACGATGAAATAGAAAGTATCGAGGAGCTGGACCCTCTCACGATGGCCCGTGTGGACAGTTTCGAAAAGTACCGCATCTATCCGGCCAACTTGTTCATGACCAGCCACGATACACAGGAGCAGGCCGTGCGTCAGATTGAGGACGACCTGGCTGTGCAGGAGGCCTTTTTCATGGAGATGGGCAAGGAATTGGAGGCCAAGCGGCTGCATGAGCGTGTGACCTACGATGTGGAGATGATTCGCGAACTGGGCCATTGCTCGGGCATCGAGAACTACAGCCGCTATTTCGATGGGCGTGCCCCCGGCACACGGCCCTATTGCCTGCTCGACTTCTTTCCCAAGGACTTTCTGTTGGTCATCGACGAGAGCCACGTGTCCGTGCCGCAGATAAGTGCCATGTACGGAGGCGACCGTGCCCGCAAGCGCAATCTTGTGGAGTATGGTTTCCGCCTGCCCGCAGCCCAGGACAACCGTCCGCTCACCTTCGACGAGTTCCAGGCCATGGTGAACCAGGTTATCTACGTGAGTGCCACGCCTGCCGACTATGAACTGGAGCAGAGCGGTGGGGTGGTGGTGGAGCAGCTTATCCGTCCCACAGGCCTGCTGGACCCCGTGATAGAAGTGCGCCCTACCATGAACCAGGTGGATGACCTGATGGAGGAGGTTCATAGGCGGATAGAGCAGAAGGAACGTACGCTGGTGACCACCCTCACCAAGCGTATGGCTGAAGAGCTGACCGAGTACCTGCTGGCCCATGGCATTTCCACGGCCTATATCCACAGCGATGTGGCCACGCTTGACCGTGTGCGCATCATGGACGAATTGCGCGCGGGCAAGTATGACGTGCTTGTGGGCGTGAACCTGTTGCGCGAGGGACTTGACCTGCCCGAGGTGAGCCTGGTGGCCATCTTCGACGCCGATAAGGAAGGTTTTCTGCGCAGCCACCGCAGCCTCACTCAGACCGTGGGCCGTGCAGCCCGCAACGTGAACGGCCGTGCCATCCTCTATGCCGACCACATCACGGAGTCCATGGCCAAAACCATTGAGGAAACCGACTACAGGCGCCACAAGCAGCTGCTCTACAATGAGGCCCATCATATCGTGCCCCGCCAAATACGGAAGGACCGCACCATGGACGACCTGCTGCAACACCAGCAGGCTGGCGAGAGCCGCGCCTATGTGGAACCTGAACCTGCGATTACCCAGGTGGCCGAACCCACGCTGGAGCTGATGAAGCCCGAACAGTTGCGCAAGGCTGTGGATGCTACACGCCGTCAGATGCAGGAGGCTGCCCATAGGCTCGATTTCGTGGAGGCTGCCCATCTGAGGGACGAGATGTTGCGCATGATGGCTGCTTTGGGCGACAAATAGCGGCGGGAAGGCTCGTTATTTCCGAAAAAATCATAAAAAAAACGGGTGAAAGGGCAATTTTGGAATCCGAGAATGGGATTATGTGCAGAAAATGTTGTAATTTTGCGCGGAATTATGTGGAAGAGACTGTTTAAATATCCTACAATATGCGTCCTCGCGGCTACGATGCTGGCGGGATGCGGCGAGTACCAGCGCGTAGAGAAAGTCAGCGACATCGAGTACAAGTACGAGGTGGCCAAGGCTTACTACATGGATGGTCACTATGGTCGTGCCAGCCTGCTGCTGGGCGATGTGCTGGCTGCGCTCAAGGCTACTCCCAACGGCGAGGAAAGCCTCTACATGCTGGCCATGTGCTCCTATCAGACGCGTGACTACGAGAGTGCGGCTTCCTATTTCAAGAAATACTACCAGTCCTATCCCAAGGGCGAGTTTGTGGAGCATGCACGTTATTATGCCGGCATGTCGCTCTATAACCAGACCCCCGACACACGTCTCGACCAAACGGTCACCGAGGAGGCGATAAGTGAATTGCAGTCGTTCTTGGACCTCTATCCCACCACCCGTCTTAAGGATGCCACCCAGGACATCATCTACAAACTGCAGGACAAGATGGTGTACAAGGAATATCTGGCCGCCCAGATGTATTTCGACCTGGGCACTTATATGGGCAACAGCCTGTATGGCGGCAGCAACTACGAGGCATGCGTGGTGACGGCACAAAACGCCCTCAAGGACTATCCTTTTGCCCTGCCCGAAAGGCGCGAGGACTTATCGATACTGATACTCAGGGCCAAATACCACTTGGCATTGGAGAGTGTGGAGGAAAAGCGTGTAGAACGTTTCCGCAACGCCATTGACGAGTATTATGCTTTCGAGAACGACTATCCCGAGAGCAAATACATGGCCGAGGCCAAGACCATGCTCAGCCATGCCGAGCGTGTGGTCAAGCGCAAACACATCAATCTGGCAGAAGAGGATGCCGACTGACAAAGACAGAAACATACATACATTCATATATAAGACAAGTTATGGATTATAAAAAATCAACTGCACCCACCAACACAGTCACACGTAATGTGATGGAGTTGTGCGACGAGACTGGCAACATCTATGAAAGCGTGGCCATCATAGCCAAGCGTGCCAACCAGATATCTGCCGAAATCAAGGGTGAACTGAGTAAGAAACTCCAGGAGTTTGCAAGCGTGTCGGACTCCCTCGACGAGATGTTTGAGAACCGCGAGCAGATTGAAATCAGCCGCTTCTACGAGAAGCTGCCCAAAGCGACCCTCATGGCCACAGAGGAATTTGTGGAAGGAAAAGTCTATTTTCGCAATCCCAGCAAGGAGAGCGTAGTGGAATAGCCGCCTGGCAAGGACTATCGCCTATGATTCAGCGCATCCAGACTCTTTACCTGTTGGCCGCCTGCATCCTGTGTGTGGCCACCATGAGCACAGGCATCGGACATTTCCATACGCCGCAGGGGGAACCTGTGGCCGACATGTACAACCTGTGGCTCACCCTTTCCGACGGAAGCCATAGCCTGCGTCCATGGTCGCTCTTTGTGCTGCTGCTGATTGTGTCCACATTGAGCTTCCTCGACATCCTTCTTTTCCGCCGCAGAGCGCTGCAGATGAGGGTGGCCAGTTTCTGCATGATTCTGGTGGTTGGCTGGTATGTGGTATATGGCATCTTTGCATGGCAGACGTGCGAGTCGTTCCAGGCAGAATTCCGCCCCACTTTGGCTGCGGCTCTTCCCTTTGTGGCCCTTGTGGCCCTTTGGCTGGCCTTCCGGGGCATCTTGCACGACGAAAGGTTGGTCCGGTCGTCCTACGACCGCCTCAGATAAAGCACTTTTTCATCTAGTGCAGGGGAGCATTGTCATCTCCATGGGAATGACTCCCTGCATTTCTTTTTTTTCTTCCAACGGCGGCAAACCATACGCCCCCTTAAAAATACTTTCAGAAACCGGAAAACATAAGTAAAAACATGAGAAAACTTTTTTTGACAATTGTTGCAGCGGCCACATTCTCGATGGCTTCAGCACAGGAGAAGATGGTGGCTTACCTCTTCACCTATTTCACAGGAAACGCTCCTGACGAAGAACAGATTTGCTACGCACTCAGCGAAGACGGCTACAATTATACGCCCCTGAACGGTGGCTATCCTGTAATCAGCAGCGACACCATCGCCTTCACCCAGTGTGTGCGCGACCCTCACATACTGCGTGGTGAGGACGGGAAAACTTTCTACATGGTGGTCACAGACATGCGTTCGGCCCACGGATGGGCCAGCAACCGCGGTATGGTGCTGCTCAAGAGCACAGACCTCCTGAACTGGCAGCATTCGGTAGTGAATTTCCCTACCAAGTACCCCAAGGAATGGGGCAACGTCATACGCGTGTGGGCCCCCGAAACCATCTACGACCACAAGGCGGGCCGCTATATGGTGTTCTATTCGCTGCGCACCAGCGACCCGGAATCCTTCGACCGCATCTATTATTCATACGTGAACGATGATTTCACCGACCTCCTGGGTACACCCACTTATCTCTTCGACAATGGGGCGGCCACCATCGACGGTGACATCGTGTTCAACCCCGCCGACCAGCAGTATCATCTTTTCTACAAGAGCGAGGCCGGAAGAGGCATCTTCCAGGCCGTGGCCAAGCAGCTCACTCCAGAGGCTGGCCAGCCCGACGGAAGCCAGTGGACCAAGCTGGATGCCCATGTAGACCAGACGAAGGAGGCTGTGGAGGGCGTGGGCGTGTGCCGCAGCATCGACGGTCAGACGTGGATCGTGATGTATGACTGCTATGCCAACGGACACTACCAGTTCTGCAAAAGTGCTGACCTGAAGAACTTCCAGGTGGTGCAGAACACCGAGACCAAGGGCAAGTTCACTCCCCGCCATGGCACCATCATTCCCATCACCCAGGCCGAGAAGGACCGCCTGTTGGCCGCCTATGGCAACCACACCAATCCCATCCTGCCCGATTTCCATGCCGACCCCGAAATCCTTTATTCCCAGCAGACAAAACGATACTATATCTACAGCACTACCGATGGCCTGCCCGGATGGGGAGGCTACACCTATCGTGCCTTTTCCTCGACCGACCTGAAGGAATGGACCGACGAGGGTGTGGTGCTCGACGCCAAGAGTGACCAGGTGGCTTGGGCCGACGGCAATCTGTGGGCCCCTGCAGCCATAGAGGTGAAGCAGAAGGACGGTAGCTTCAAATATTATCTCTATTTCAGCGCAAATGCGGGCGACAGGAAAAAAATCGGCGTGGCTGTAGCCGATTCGCCTGTGGGCCCGTTTGTGGATGCGGGCGCGCCAATCGTGAGCGATTCTCCCACGGGCAAGGGACAGCAAATCGACGTGGATGTGTTCTTCGACCCAAAGTCGAAGAAACATTACCTCTACTGGGGAAACGGCTACATGGCCGGGGCGGAGTTGCAACCCGATATGCTCGGCATCCTGCCCGAGACGGTGAAGGTGATGACACCCGAGGGCGGCGACCTTTCCACGTGGGCCTATCGTGAGGCTCCATACGTGTTCTACCGTAAGGGCTTGTATTATTTCACCTGGTCGGTCGATGACACAGGTTCGCCCAACTACCATGTGGCCTATGGCACATCCAAGTCGCCTCTGGGGCCCATCCAGGTGGCCGACAGTCCTGTCATCCTGCAGCAGCAGCCCGAGGCTGGCATCTACGGTACGGCTCACAATAGTGTGCTTCAGGTGCCTGGAAAGGATGAATGGTATATCGTATACCATCGCATCAACAAGCATTTCCTGCATCCCGAGAAGAGTCCCGGCACCCATCGTGAAGTGTGCATCGACCGCATGACCTTCGATAAGAAAGGACGCATCCTGCCTGTAGTGCCATCACACGATCCCTTCTGAACTAAAAACAATTTGTGTAATAAACCGGGTGCCCTATAAATTGGCGATAGGTGGAAATCCGAACCAGATCCAGGTGTAAATCCTACCTAACGCCCATTTATGGGGCACCCTATAGTATCCTGAATACAGGATGTTTCTTTAAATCATCTCCAGGCTACGCTTGACAAAGCGGGTGAGAGCCTCGCCCTTGAGCATGCCGTTCTGCAGGAGAGCCAGGTCGACGAGCTGGTGGACAAGGGCGTTGTCCTTGGCATAGCCGGCCAAGATGTCGTCTTTCTTCTTCTTTTCGGCCTGGATGTTGTCGCCGCATTGTTTCAGGTCGTCCTTTTCCTCCTGTGTAATCTCCTCGGGCTTCTTCTTGTCCTGCTCCTGCCGGAGAACGGCCTGACGGGCGCTCAGACCCTTGATTTCTGCCTCGATGGGCTTGAGGGCTTCTGAGGTCTTGCTTTCGCTGTCGTTGAGCACATTCTGTATGAGGGGCGCATCGGTGTTAAGCACCAGCGTATACATGTCGGGCATTTCGCCGTAGAAGTTCATTCCTGGCTGCAGACGCGACATTTCCTTCATTCTGCGCATATATTCGCTCTGGGTAATCATTACGGGCATTTGGTCGGCACCCAGGGGCTGTGCTTCTACGTGGAACTCCATTTTTCCTGTGCGTGGCATCACGCTGTTGAAGATGGAGCTCAGCTTCATGCTACGTTCCTCGTCGAGTGGCTGGCGGTTGTTGTCTTCCTTGGGAATGAGGCGGTCGATGGTGTCTGCATCTACGCGGGTTACAGAGGTCTTCTCCAGCTTCTGTTCAAGCATGCCCACCAGCGGCGTGT
>JAEDIG010000078.1 GCA_016292545.1 Bacteroidaceae bacterium | reverse complement strand
CGCTCCATTCTGCCCTGGGCTAGTAGCAGGTTGCCCCTTCGGGGCGTGCTCATACTTTCAGAAGGGAAGCTCTGTGGTGGTGTTTTCCGATGCAAAGGGAGCACCAGCCAGCAGGTCTGCATTGGGGTTGGCCGCAGGCTGGGCGGGCATGGGAGCCGCAGACTGGGTGGGCATGGGAGCAACAGGCTGCTGGGGAGCAGCCTCAAAGGGCGGTATGGCAGAGGCATCCATGCCCACGGGAACAGCAGGAGCCGCATTGATGTTGCGGTCCACCTTCCAGGCACGTATGGAGTTGAACCACCGGCCCTGATATTCGCGTGCATCAATGTCGAACGAAACGGTCATCGTTTCGCCCAGCTGGATGGCGAACTGACTGATACGGTCGGCTCCAAATATTTCGAACACCATCTTGCGCGGATACTGTTCCATTGTCTCCAACACATAGCTGGCCATTTTCCATTCGTTTCCCGTGCGGGGAGACACTCCGCTGCGCTCCGGCAGCACAGCAATGATTTTACCTGTTAATTCCATTTTATATAGTTTGATAATGTTATCTGAATACAAAGTTATAAAAAAACTGTCAACCTGCCAGATTTTCGCCCGATTTTTTTTGCCGTATCGCAGAAATTGGCTACTTTTGTTGTCATGAAATAAAATAATGGCACTGTAATCGCACAGAAAATAATACAATAATAAATATATATGAACTTTACCGTTTCTAGTTCGGCCATCAGCAGCCGGTTTGCAGCAGCCTCGAAAGTGCAGGCAAGCAAAAACATGATTCCCATCCTAGACTCCTTCCTCCTGGAGGTGAAGGGAGACACACTCATCATCACAGCCTCGGACAGCGAAAAGTACCTCACGTCCACGCTGCCGCTCATATCCGCCAACGGAGAAGCACGCTTCTGCGTGGCCGCCAAAACCATCATGGAGCCCCTGAAGGACCTGCCCGAGCAGCCGCTCACCTTCGACCTGAACACCGACACTTTCTCGCTCAAATGCAGCCACAGCTGCGGCTCGTTCGTGATTGTGGCCCAGGATGCCAACCCCTATCCCGAGCCCGTGGACATGACCGGAGAGATAAAGAAACTCACATTCACGTCGGCCGAACTGGCCAACGGCGTATCGCGATGCCTCTTTGCCACAGGAAACGATGAAATCCGCCTGGTCATGACAGGCGTATACCTCGACATCAAAGCCGATGAACTGGTGTTTGCCGGAACCGACGGCCGCCGTCTGGTGCGCAACACGCTCAAAGGCAAGACCAACGACCTTGTTTGCGGACTGGTGCTGCCCAAGAAGGTGTGCTCCGTGCTCAAGACCCTCCTCCCCAAGGACGACACAACCGTGGAGCTGGAGTTCGACAACGAGCGCGCACGCATCGTGTCCGGCGACATGGAACTGCGGTTCACCCTCATCGAGGGCCGCTATCCCAACTATAACTCTGTAATCCCCGTGGGCAACCCCTACGAAGTGATCGTAGACAGACAGGCATTTGCCAGCGCAGTCAAGCGCGTGAGCGCATTCAGCAACCAAAGCAGTATGCTCGTGAGGCTGGAGCTGAGCGACGGCAATATCCACATCTCAGGCCACGACTATGACAACGCCACCAGTGCCGAAGAACACCTCTGCTGCGACTACCACGGCAACCCCATCAGCATTGGGTTCAGCGGACAGTTCCTGCTCGAAATCGCATCCATGCTGGAAACCCCTTCCATCAAGCTGGAACTGGGCGACTCCTCCAGACCAGGCGTGATCCGCCCCGTAACCGACAACGCAGACAAGGAAGATCTGCTGATGCTCATTATGCCCATGAGGGTGGAAGAAAACATGGGAGGATACTAGGATGAAACTGCATATAACCAAACCCATCGTATTCTTCGACCTGGAAACCACAGGCATCGACACAACCAACGACCACATTGTGGAACTGTGCTACATCCGTGTGGAGCCCAACGGAAACGAAGAGGCACGCAGCATGCGCATCAACCCGGGCGTACACATCCCCGAGGAAGCCAGCCAAGTGCATGGCATCTACGACAAGGACGTGAAGGACTGCCCCACCTTCCCCCAGCTGGCCCCCATGCTGAAGGAAGTGTTTGAGGGATGCGACATCGCGGGATTCAACAGCAACCACTTCGACGTGCCCATGCTCGTGCAGGAATTCCTGAGCTGCGGCATAGACATAGACCTATCGCAGAGCAGGCTGGTAGACGTGCAGAACATCTATCACAAGCTGGAACGCAGGACCCTTTCGGCAGCCTACCTCTTCTACTGCGGAAAGGACCTGGAAAACGCCCACAGCGCCCTGGCCGACACCCGGGCCACCTACGAGGTGCTGGAGGCCCAGCTCGACCGATACCCCGATGTGCTGCAGAACGACATTGCCTTCCTCTCGGAATATTCGCGCCGCAACAACAACGTGGATTTTGCAGGCCGTGTGATATACGACGAAAACGGGCTGGAGATTGTGAACTTCGGGAAATATCGCAACGTACCCGTGCGCGACCTCGTGCGTCGCGACCCGGGCTACTTCAGCTGGATTCAGCAGAGCGACTTCCCGCTGAACACCAAACGCGTATTCGAACAACTAAGACTGAAATATGCTGCAAGGTAAGAACATCGTGCTCGGCATCACGGGCAGCATCGCCGCCTACAAGGCATGCATGATTGTGCGGCTGCTGGTGAAGCAGGGCGCACAGGTGCAGGCGGTCATGACCGAAGCCGGAAAGGAATTCATCACCCCGCTCACCCTGAGCACCATCACACAGAAGCCCGTGGTGAGCGAATTTTTCAGCCGCAGGGACGGCACATGGCATTCCCATGTGGACCTGGGCCTGTGGGCCGATGCCATGCTCATTGCCCCCGCCACGGCCAATACGCTGGCCAAGATGGCCCACGGCATAGCCGACAACATGCTGCTCACCACCTATCTGAGCATGAAGGCACCCGTGTTTGTGGCACCCGCCATGGACCTCGACATGTATGCCCACCCCGCCACACAGGAGAACCTGCGGCTGCTGGCACAAAGAGGCGTACACATCGTGGAGCCAGGCACAGGATTCCTGGCCAGCACGCTTGAGGGCAAGGGCCGCATGGAGGAGCCCGAAGAGATTGTGCGCCAGCTGGATGAGGCTCTTTGCGGAAACCTTCCGTTGAAGGGACGCACCATTCTCATCACCGCCGGCCCCACCTATGAGAAGCTCGACCCCGTGCGCTTCATCGGCAACTACAGCAGCGGCAAGATGGGGCTGGCCCTGGCCCAGACATGTGCCCGCTACGGTGCCCAGGTGGAACTGGTGTGCGGCCCCGTACAGCAGACACTTCCCGCCACTCCGGGCATACGGCGCACCGACGTGGAAAGTGCGGCACAGATGTATGACGCCTGCATGAAGCTGTTTCCCGGCTGCGACGCGGGCATCCTGTGTGCAGCAGTGGCCGACTACACGCCCGCCCAGGTGGCCGACGACAAGATTAAGCGCGAAGGCGATGCCCTGGTGCTCCGCCTGAACCCGACCCGCGACATCGCACAAGCCATGGGGCGCATGAAGACGTCTGCCCAGCGGCTCGTGGGCTTTGCCCTGGAAACAAGCCACGAAATGGAAAACGCATGTCGCAAGCTGGAGAAGAAGAACCTCGACTTCATTGTGCTCAACAGTCTGCAGGACGCGGGAGCAGGTTTCCGCCACGACACCAACAAGATTACCATCGTGAGCCGCGAGGGACGCACAACCTTCCCGCTGAAGAACAAGAACGAAGTGGCGCGCGACATAGTGGACCAACTCATAAGCATCCTGCCCTCATGAAACGCATAGCAAAGGCTGCCACCCTATTGCTCCTGTGCCTGCTTCCGGCCACTTCTGCCCGCGCCCAGGAACTCATGGCCAAGGTGAACGTGAACCGCCAGAAGGTGGCCGACACCAAGGGCGACGTGTTCCCCGCTCTGGAGAAGAAGGTCACCAACCTGCTCAACGACACCCGTTGGACAGAGCTGAAGCTGAAGGAGAGCGAACGCATCCAATGCACGTTCAACATCACCGTGAACACCTACAGCGACACGGACGATTCCTTCTCGGCCTCCCTGCTGGTGACCAGCAGCAGACCCGTGTTCGGAAGCGGCTACTCCACCACGGCATTCTCGAACAACGACACACAGTTCGGATTCAAGTTCAACGAGTTCGACGAGCTGGAATACCGCCCCGAGCAGATAGACAACCAGCTGGTGGCCCTGCTGGCCTACTATGCCTACATGATTATAGCCGCCGACCTCGACACCATGTCGCCGCTGGGCGGAACCGAGGTGCTGCAGCGGGCCGAGGAAGTGGTGAATGCAGGGCAAACGCTCGACTACCCCGGATGGAAGGCCTTCGACGACAACAAGAACCGCTTTGGGCTGGTCAACGACTGGCTCGACGGATCGATGGAGCCCTTCCGCAGGATGATGTACACCTACCACCGCAAGGGGCTCGACCGGATGGCCGAACAGCCCGACACGGCAAGGGCCGCCATCGGCGAGGCACTGACCCTGCTGGATACAGCCCACAAGGCCAAGAGCAAGAGCCACCTTCCCATGCTCTTTTCCGCCTTCAAGCGCGACGAGCTGGTGAGCATCTATGCCTCACACGGCACCAGCGAAGAGAAACAGGCCGCCTACGACATTCTGTTCTCCATCGACCCCTCGCAGGGAAGCAACTGGGAGAAAATGAAGAAATAGACACACACACAGATACCCACCCCAACAGCCAATAAGAGAGAAATGCTCACACATCTATACATCAAGAACTATGCACTCATCGACGAGCTCGACATCGACCTGCATCCCGGATTCAGCGTAATCACGGGCGAGACGGGTGCCGGCAAGTCCATTATCCTCGGAGCCATCGGGCTGCTGCTAGGCCAACGTGCCGATGTGAGGGACATCCAGCAGGGCGCACGCAAATGCACCATCGAAGCCCAATTCTGCCTGAAGGGATTCGGCTTGGAGGAATACTTTAATGAAAACGATTTTGACTTTGAAAACCAAGAATGTAGCATAAGGCGTGAACTCACGGATTCTGGCAAGAGCCGCGCCTTTGTGAACGACACGCCAGCCACTCTGGCCCAACTGAAAGTCTTGGGCGCACGCATCATCGACATCCACTCCCAGCACCAGAACCTCATGCTGGCCGACGAAGGATTCCAAACCGACATGCTCGACCTCATGGGCAACGCCATGGACCAACGTCAGGCCTATGCCACATGCTACCGCCGCCACCAGCAGCTGCGCCAGCAACTGGCCGCCCTGCGCCAGGAGGCCGAGGAGGCAGGCCGCAACCACGACTATCTGGACTTCCAATGGCAACAGCTGAATCAGCTGAAACCCCAGCCGGGCGAAGACGAAACACTGGAAAAGGAAGCCCAAACCCTGCAGCACGCCGAGGAGATAAAAACCGTGCTCTACCAGACGGGAGAACTTCTGTCCACCGAAGAAGGCGGCATCCTCACAGGGTTGCGCCATGCCTGCCAGCAGCTGCAACAACTGCAACGCGTATACGACGGATGCGGCGACTGGGCCGGAAGGCTGGAAAATGCCTACATAGACCTGAAGGACCTTTGCGACGACGTATCGTCGCAGGCCGAGCGCATGGAATACAATCCCGAGCGCCTGCAGGAAGTGACCCAGCGGCTGGACGCGCTCTACACCCTGGAGCAGAAGCACCATGTGGAAAACGCAGCCCAGCTGGCCCTGCTGGCCGAGGAAATGCGCCGGCAACTGGACAAGACGGAGCAGTTTGGCGACCTGATTGCCCAAGCCGAGGCCGAAGAAGCCGCCTGCCGGCAGGAACTGGAAAGTCTGGGACAGGTTCTCACTGCACGGCGCAATGAAGCGGCCCGCCGGATTGAGGCCGAACTGGCCGAAGCCCTGGTTCCCCTGGGCATACCACATCCCCAGGTGCGCATCGACATAGCCCCCCTGCCCCAGCCCTCTCCGCTGGGAATGGACCGCGTGACACTCATGTTCAGCGCCAACCGCAACAGCACGCCCAGCCCCATTGCCGAAGTGGCCAGCGGAGGAGAGATAGCCCGTGTGATGCTGGCTGTGAAGCGGATGCTGGCCAGCGTGAAGCAGATGCCCACCATCATCTTTGACGAAATAGACACGGGCGTGAGCGGACGCATAGCCGAATGCATGGCCCACATCATGCGCCAGATGAGCCGCGACCACGGCACACAGGTGGTGAGCATCACCCATCTGCCCCAGATTGCGGCTCGCGGCGACGTGCACTACAAGGTGTACAAACAAGACAACGACTCACACACGGCCAGCCACATCGTACGCCTATCCGACGATGAAAGGGTGACAGAAATCGCCCACATGCTCAGCGGAGCGGAAGTGACGGAGGCGGCCATTGAAAACGCAAAACAACTACTACGGAAATGAAGACATACAGCAAAGTAGCCTTCGTGTGCCTGTGTGCGCTATTCCACACGGCAGCCCTCTGTGGTGCCAAGGCACCAAAATGGCTGAAAAAGGCACGTCAGGCACAAGTGACCGTAATCGTTTTTGACAACGCCGGAAACCCACGCGAGGCCCAGGGTGTGGTGATGGGCGACAGCGGTGTGGTGGTGACGGAATACGACGTGATGCGCGGCGGCGTGAGGGCCGACGTGGTGAACCCACAGGGAGAAACGTTTGCCGTACACCGCATTCTGGGTGCCAACAGCATGTACAACGTATGCAAGCTCCAGCTGGCCCAATATGGCAAGATGAAAGGACTGAGCATGGCCTCCACGCCCGCACAGCCCCGGACGGAAGTGTACATCCTGCCCACTAGCAAGGCCGACAAGAACGTGCCCTGCACCACCGACACGGTGGCCAAGGACGAATCGTTCCGCGACCGTTTCCATTACTACACGCTTTCTTCACCCGCCCCCGAACGATTGGCCGGATGCCCCGTGATGAATGCCGAAGGCGATGTGGTGGGTCTGCTGCAGATGGCCGTCCAGGAGGGCAAGCCCTCGTATGTGATTGACGCGGCCTACCCCATGTCGCTCTGCGTGCAGGCCATTGATGCAGGCAACGACGACCTGCAGGCCCTGCCCATTCCCAAGGCGCTTCCACAGTCGGCCACCGATGCCGCCAGCTACATCTATCTGGCAGGCACACGCGACTCGGCACGCTACCGCCAGCTCACCGACGACTTTATCCTGGCCTGGCCAGACAGCGCCACGGGCTACGTGATGCAGGCCGAATGGCTGGCCGGACAGGGCCATCACGAACAGGCACAGGCCGTATACGACCAAGGACTGGAAAAGGCCAAGGCACGAGCCGACGAACTGCACTACTCGCTGTCCAGAATGATTTATGCCAGCTGCGTGGACGGCGCATCCACGCCCTACGGACCATGGACCGTAGAGCGCGCCTTGGCCGAGGCACAGGCCGCCGACTCCCTGCGCCCGCTATCCATCTACACCAAGCAGCAAGCCGACTGCCTTTATGCCCTCAAGCGGTATGCCGAGGCGCAGGACCGGTATCTGGCCCTCACGCACACCAACCTGCGGTCGCCCGAAATGTTCGTCTATGCCTCACTGTGTCTGCAACGGCAGGAAGGCGAGCATGCCGACAGCATCGTGGCTCTCCTGGACAGTGCGGTTGCATTCTATGCACAGCCCCTGCCACGCGAAGCAGCGCCCGTGGTACTGATGCGCGCCTCGGCTCTGGAAAAGGCAGGACGCAAGCGTGAGGCCGTGGCCGACTATAACACCTATGAGCACCTGAACGGCGGCAACATGACCGCCAACTTCTATTATACACGCGAACAGCTGGAAGTGGCCTGCCGCATGTATCCGGCTGCCCTCAACGACATAGAGCGTGCCGTTAGGCTGAGCCCCGACGATGCCGTTCTGCGTGCCGAACAGGCTGCGCTCAACTATCGCGTGGGTCAGGTGGAAGAGGCCGTAGAGGCAGCTCGCGAGGCCATCCGCATCGACCCCGAGATGCCCGATTCCTACCGCATTCTGGGTGTATGTCTGCGACAGCAAGGCAAGAAGGCCGAGGCCAAAGAGCAACTGCAGAAGGCTGCCGACCTAGGCGACACCATCGCCAAAGGAATGCTGGAAAAGGAGGAATAGAGGCCTACATATATATATATATTATGAAAGCGCGCGTGGAATCCTTCATCGCACGGCACTACCTGCTGGAGAGTGGACGGCTGGTGCTGGTGGCCCTGAGCGGCGGAGCCGACTCGGTGGCCCTGTTGCTGGTGCTCCACGAACTGGGCTATCCGCTGGAAGCCCTCCATTGCAATTTCCACCTGCGCGGCAAGGAATCGGACCGCGACTGCCAGTTTGCCGAGGACCTATGCCGGCAAATGGGCGTGCCCCTGAAGGTGAAGCATTTCCAGACGGCCGAATATGCCCGCCATCACGAACAGAGCATCGAGATGGCTGCCCGCGAGCTACGTTATGAATGGTTTGTGGAAAGGTTGCATGAAACAGGAGCACAGGCCGTGGCCGTAGGTCACCACGTGGACGACCAGGCCGAAACGCTTCTCCTGAACCTGCTACGCGGCACAGGCATACGCGGGCTGGCAGCCATGCACCCGCGCCAGGGTCATGTGGTCAGGCCGCTCCTGTGCACGTCGCACGCCGACATCCTAGCCTACCTGCGCGACAAGGGCCAGCCCTACGTGACCGACAGCACCAATCTGGTGCCCGACACACGCCGCAACTTCATCCGCCTCCACATCATGCCCCTGCTCAGCCAGATGCAGCCCAACGCGCCCCATGCCCTGGCACGCACGGCCTCGCTCGTGCAGGAAGCGCTCCCCTACTATCAAAGAGGGGTGGAGGAACTGATGAATCAGGCCGGATTTGCAGCCGACAGCCTGCAACTAGAATCCTTCCGGCGGGCAGGCTCGCCCTCTCTCCTGCTCCACGAATGGCTGGCCCCATACGGTTTCAACCCGGCCACAACGGCCGACATAGCCCGGCACACGGAATGCCAGACGGGCACCACATGGACAAGCGCCACACACAGGGTGGTGGCCGACCGCGGACGGTTGCTGCTACGCCCCATCCATCAGGAGGTCAGCGCCCCCTGCATGCGCATGCAAACCGTGGATGCCATCGGACATACAGGCCCCGAGGTGGCCTATTTTGATGCCGACCTCATCACCCTTCCGCTCCACACGCGGCTGGCACAGACGGGCGACTGGTTCGTGCCCTTCGGAATGAAGGGACGCAAGCTGCTGAGCGATTTCCTTACCGACTGCAAGGCCGACCCTGTGACAAAAGCCGCACAATACGTAGTGTGCCACGGAGAAGACATCATCTGGGTAGTGGGTCGACGGTCGGACAACCGCTATCGGGTGACCGCTTCCACCCGCCGCATTCTGAGGATAGAACAGATTGAATCAACGGATTAAATACACATATATATACAAAAGAATATGAGCATGATAAAATGTCCCAAATGCGGGAACCGTGTATCCACGATGGCTGGCACATGCCCCTCCTGCAGCACGCCCATCCACGGCCATCTGATACAATGTAACGAATGTGGCACCTACTATCTGGACCGCGATGACAAATGCCCCTATTGCGGCAAGGAGGCCCCCGCACCCCAGCCACAGCAACCAGCCCCCGAACCACAGCCAGATCCCGAGCCACAGCCGCGACCCAGACACAAACAAGGCGGACACCGGACGGCATGGCGCGCAGCCGCAGTGGCCTTTGTCCTGCTGCTGGCTGCAGGCGCATTGGTGGGCGGATATTATTACTATAGCCTGCAACAGGAAATCCGTCTGGAGCAGGAGCGCTACCTGGCGCTGGAAAACCTCTCCGAGCCCGTTTTCTTTGAACAGTTTCTGGCCGACTATCCCCTGAGCCTTCACCGCACCGAGGTGGAGCAAAGGCTTGCCCAGATAAAGGCACAACAGGCCGAATGGGACAAGGCATGCAGGGGCGACCGCGCCACCCTGCAGGCCTTCCTCGACAAACACCCCGACTCGTTCCACGCGCGCCGCTGTGCCCAGCTCATCGACTCCATCGACTGGCAGGAGGCACTCGCCGACACCACAGGAAAGGGCATCGACCGCTATCTGGAACAACATCCCGAGGGCATCTATGCCGATGTGGCGGCCAAGCGCAAGAACGATCTGGCCAAGGCCCACGTTTCGCCCACCGAAAAGAGCATGATACTGGGCATGCTGGACGCATTCTTCAATCAAACCATGCAAAGCGACGAGGAGCAGGTGGTGGCGCAGGCCATCGTGGAGCCCATGGAATCGTTTTGCGGCAAGAAGAAGGCCACGGCTGCAGACATCATGCAATATGTGAAGAAAAAAAGGACAACCGACGTGATTGGCCTTCACTATGTGGTGTCCAACACCCTTGCGGTACGCCGCGAATCCATTTCCGACGGTTCGCTGGGCTACCACGTGGAGTGTACAGTCGATGAAACAGTAAGCCGATCCGACACCACCAAGCCCACCACCCATTGCTATACCGTGTCGTGCCGACTCACGGCCGACCGTCAGATTGTACAAATGAGCATCAGATAATCCCCCCACTCTCTCACATGAACTACATAGGACTCATCATCGGCGGGGTCACTTTCCTCGCCATCGGACTTTTCCATCCCCTTGTCATCAAGGCGGAATACTATTTCGGCAAACGCATCTGGTGGGCCTTCCTGCTCATGGGCATCGTCTTCACGGCCCTCAGTGTATGTGCCTCCAACCTCTATGCCAGCATCATCCTGGGCGTGCTGGCCTGCTCCTCCTTCTGGAGCATCGGCGAAATCATAGCCCAGCATGAACGCGTGCGCAAGGGGTGGTTCCCCATGAATCCAAAAAGGAAGCAGGACTATGAATAAAACGCCCCGAATGAGCGGCATAACTCACATCCTTGGTTATGCCGTTCATTCGGGTCTCCGTCAGAAAGAGCCCTACGCCCTTATTCGCTAATCTTCACATTCGTTACATGCTCCAGCAGGAAGCGGTTCTGGTTATAGTGGAACGGCTTGAAGGCATGGTTGGTGCGGATGACATTGCGACGGAACGTGAGCCCGTCCACGCTTTTGGCATATAGCACAGGCATGTCGAACATGTCGAACTCGTTGTCTTCAATCACAATGCCACCACCCTTTCCGCCGTGGAAATACTGCTGCTGCGCAGCCAGGTCTGGAATCTCGGGATAGATGCTGATGACGGCCGTAGTAAATTGATACTGGCTGGTGAGCGCATTCAGG
>JAEDIG010000199.1 GCA_016292545.1 Bacteroidaceae bacterium | reverse complement strand
TGGCCGGTCGGGGTCGTAGGTGAGATACTCGCTATAGAGCACATTGATGAAATCCGCTCCACCCATGGCTCCGCCCGGATGGCCGCTCTTGGCTTTCTCCACCGCACTCACTGCAAGGATGCGGATGTTGTCGGCCGCGTGGTTTAGGGTCTTTATATCGTTCATTCTGTACAAAATTTTGTTTTGCATCTGCAAAATTACTGAATTTATGCCGACAAATAAAATCTTTCCATCCCAAATTGACTATAAGGCATATAATTTACGTCTTTTCAGGCTCATGACATGGCCGGATGCCCGTTTGTCCGCCTTTTTTCAGATGGAATCGGTGAAATGCTCCATCCCTTTCACGCGCGACTGGAAACTGCCGTCCTTCACGCTCCGTCTGGCGGGCGCGGGCGTGCTGCCGGGGGTGTATGCGCGGGCGCTGGTGCGGTAGTCGTTCCAGCGGCTGACTATCTGCCTCACGTAGGCTTCGGTCTCGCTGCCCCGCATGTAGCCGTTCTTCACCACGGGGTCGCGGTAGAAGGCCGGCTCCTGTAGCCGGAGCACATAGGCGGCCACCTGGGCCCACGACTGGTCGTTGCCTCCATGTTTGCGTGTGAGCGCCATGGCGTCGCGTATGTGAAGCACTCCGCCGTTGTAGGCGGCCAGGGCAAAGCAGGTGCGCTCGCTGCGGTCCCTGATGTCGGAGAAGACTTCGTGGAGGCGGCACAGATAGGCTGCTCCGGCCTGGATGCTCGTGGCGGGGTCGGTGAGCCGGCTCTTGGCGATGCCCATCGAGGAGGCTGTGGCCGGCATTATCTGCATCAGCCCCACGGCTCCTGCCCACGACTGTGCCTGGGGGTCGAATCCCGACTCCTGATAGGCCAGGGCGGCCAGCAGCCGCCAGTCGCACTTGGCCGCCGTGGCCGCCTTGATGAAGAGGTCGTCATAGGGGCTGATGATGCCGTGGGCCCTGTCGGTCATCATCGGGCGCATCCTCCTGCGCACGGTCTGCGGCTGCATGGCGGCTGCCGCCATGAGGCGTTGCTTGCGGCCCTCGTCCCACCATTCGCCGATGGCCCGGGTGAGCTGGGGCGTGTCCTCGCGCGTGAGCCACCTTCTGCCGTAGCCCGTTTCCAGGGCGATGAAGTCGGCCTCCCCATCGTGGAGCTTCTGGAGCAGAGTGGCCGTGTCGGGGGCGATTTCCATCTGCAGCTTCACACCCATCTGTCGGGCAAACTCCTCTGCCAGCAGATATTGCGGGCCGAAGCCCTGTCCACGGTATTCATAGTAGGTGTCGGGGCCGCTCAGAGTGATGCCAATCAGTGTGCCGGCCTGCTGTATCTGTTCCAGGTCGTACACCTGCACGGTGTCGGCCTCCGTGCCGGCTTGTCCGAAGATGGTGCTGGGCCTGTGGCGCGGGCTGTCCTCGCATGCCATCAGTGCTGCTGCCAGCCATATCAAAGCGCTTTGTCTCACTGTGGGCTGTGCTGGGAGGTGAGCTGCACCTGGTGCAGGATGTAGTTGCGGATGAGCGTGATGGCCTTCACGTTGGTGCCGCCCCCGGGCATGATGAGGTCGGCAAATCGCTTGGTGGGCTCTATGAACTCGTCGTGCATGGGCTTGAGCACGTCCAGATAGCGGTCCACAACCATCTGTGTGGTGCGCCCGCGCTCCACCGTGTCGCGCTGTATCACGCGGATGAGCCGCTCGTCCGAGGGCGCGTCCACATAGATCTTCAGGTCCATGATGTCGCGTAGCTCCTTGTTCCACAGCGCCATGATACCCTCGATGATGATAAACTCGCAGGGCTCAATGTGGACCGTTTCCACCTGGCGGTTGCTCACGAGGAAGCTGTAGGTGGGCTGCTCGATGGCGATGCCCTGGCGTAGCTGTTCCACCTGCCTGATGAGCAGCTTCCAGTCGAATGCGTCGGGATGGTCGAAATTGATTTTCCTGCGTTCTTCCATGGTCAGGTGAGAGGTGTCGTTGTAGTAGGAGTCCTGGGGGATGAGCGCCACCTTGTGGGCGGGGAGCGCCTCCATGATCTTTTTCACCACGGTTGTCTTGCCGGAACCGGTGCCGCCGGCTATTCCTATTATATACATATATATTTTAATATATAAGCGTTTTTTGTTGTTTTTGGTCTTTTCATGGGGCAAAGGTATGCTTTTTTTGCCGAATGTGTTGCATAATTG
>JAEDIG010000077.1 GCA_016292545.1 Bacteroidaceae bacterium | reverse complement strand
AGAATACATGCCTGTCACGCATGGGGTCACGGGTTCGAGTCCCGTACGCACCGCACCGCAAGAGAGAAGCCCAAACGGGTTTCTCTTTTTTTGTTTATGCTCCCCTGCACATTCCAGCCAATTACATCCTGTGTTTCCTCCATCACCCCACAGAATGACAGCAAGTCACCTTATCATCGAAAAAGTGTGGGTTTTAACATATCGTAACGTCGAAAAAGTGTGATGTTTTATTGTACATATCATCGAAAAAATGTAATTTTGCATCTGAAATCAAGACAAAAAGCACTATGTACAGACAGATTTACAGAGAATTAGCCAATTGGAAAAACAGACAGGACCGAAAACCACTTATAATTTTAGGAGCCCGACAGGTGGGAAAGACCTGGATAATGCGTCATTTTGGGAATCAAGAATATGAGCATGTGGCATACATAAACTGCGATGACGAGCCAAGAGCAAAAGAAATGTTCATGCCAGATTACGATATGGACCGCATTCTACTGTCCATTCAGGTCATCACAGGAGTGAAGGTAGTGCCTGGCAAGACCCTTGTCATCCTTGATGAGATACAGGAAGCGCAGCGCGGACTCCATTCATTAAAATATTTCAACGAGAAAATTCCAGGATGCCATGTAATGGCGGCTGGTTCTCTTCTTGGTGTCACGCTAAGACGAGGCGAATCATTCCCCGTGGGAAAAGTAGACATCCTGAACATGTATCCCATGAGTTTCTCAGAGTTCCTCAATGCAATGGGAATGAGCGATCTGAACGATATCATCTGCTCACGCGAGTGGAAGGTCATCGAATTGATGAAGGACAAGCTGGAGCATCTGCTGCGACAGTATCACTATGTGGGAGGCATGCCTAACATAGTGTCAAAATATATAGAACACGGCCACTTACAAGAAGTGAGAAGGGAACAGCAGGCTATTTTAGAGGCATATCGCCGTGACATCTCCAAACATACCACTGAAAGAGAGTCAATACGGATTGGCCAGGTGCTTGCTGCGTTACCCTCACAACTGGCCAAGGAAAACAAGAAATTCATTTATGGAGCTGTCAGGAAAGGGGCACGAGCCGCCGACTTTGAACTTGCCATACAATGGCTTGTAGATGCCGGTATTGTACACAGGGTGCCCAGAATAAGTGAGGCCCGAATGCCACTGAAGTTCTATGCTTCACCCGATGCCTTCAAGATATTCATGCTAGATTGTGGCCTGTTGGGATGTATGGCTGACACACAGGCAGCAGATATGCTCGTTAACAACACGGTATTTACGGAATTCAAAGGAGCATTCAGCGAACAGTTTGTAGCGCAGGAATTGATATCGATGGGCTCCACACCCTATTATTGGAGCAACGACCGCACCCCAGCCGAAATAGACTTTATCATCCAACATAAAGGAAGGATTGTCCCGATTGAAGTTAAAGCGTCAACAAATGTACGTTCGAAGTCGCTGGCACAATTCGTCAAGGATAACGACGGCATAAAAGGCTTGCGCCTATCCTTATGCCCATACGTTGACCAAGACTGGATGGAAAACGTACCTCTGTACGCCCTCAGCGGATGGATGGCATGATTGCTGCACCGGGAATCTTGCTTAGCGGGGGGAGCTTATAAATTCGAAGAAAAAACGTTAAAACACGGCATGCATGGAGAATTTGTATGCCGAATGCTTGTGCGTTCCGACAAAACGAGCTATCTTTGCCTCTGGAGATCAATAAAAAAAACAGATAAAATGAAACAAATCTTTTTGTTCGCCATCGCAATAATGGCATCCTCTGCTGCCTTGGCCAAGGACAAGGTAGTGGACCGACCTGCATTCAACAGCGGTGGAGCCTCGTTCCGTCCCTGTACCGTGGTGCTGGGCAAGCAGGCCACCACGATAGGATTCAAAGTGTTCTCTGGCGGCACATGGAGTCTGTCGGCAGATTCCCACCTTGACAGCGAAGGTAAGACCTATCGCATGACCAAAGCCACCGTATTCAAGCGCGCCAAAGGGCAGGTGTTGAGTAGGGAAGCGCTCGACCCCTCGAAACACTACACATGGGAGTACGACTCCGTGAGCGCAGAGTTCGACCCCCTCGACGCTAAGGTGAAGGCATTCGATTTCGTGGAGTTTGAGAAGTCAGGTTTCAATACGCAGGGCATCCGTCTGGACGGCAAGCATTATCCGTTTGCTCTGGGCAAACCCAAGCCTTACCCCTATGCCAAGGACGAGCCCCTGCAACCCATCACGCCCCAATACGGGAAAGCACGGTACACCCTTGACATGTATAGGCACGACGGCACAAAGACTCGGGAAAACACAGTGATGTTCGGACTGAACAACCGTTTTTCGGACGACAGGTTTCTCGGTTTTACGGAAAACAGCTACGAGATTGAAGCCAGCAGCACCTATCTGGCCGTAGTGGCAGCCCCCTATCCGTTCCAGCAGTTCAGTGTGCTTATGGTTCCTGGCTATGAGACCGCCATCCATGTGGACGAAACGGCAAGCATAGGCTCCTGCGCAAAAATCTACAAGAAGCCCCTCCCCACCGAAAGGATCATCCAGTTTGAGGGACCGCTGGCCGACCTTCAGCAGGTGACCTTTGACGAAAGATGGATTTACCACAACACCTTCTACAACACGCCGGCCGACTCCCTTTGGGAAGCATTGCAGGGCAAGGTGCAGCAGATAGAGAAAAACAAGGCCTATTCGCGCAGACAGAAGGACTACGGGCGGCTGTGGGCAGAATCGCGATATTTGATGCGCTATATGGATGATGTGAAGGAAGGTGCTGCCACCCTGCAGGACAGCCATGCCGCCGACCTGGCCTTGCTGAAGGACGGACGCTCGTTCTATCTGGTGGGCGATGCCACTTATCTGGACTATGCCCATGCCAACCATATCGGGGGCGTGGTGACAGAATGGATGGAAGACTATGCCCGCGCCATGAACCTGGCCAAGCGCATACGAGGCATGGAAGCCGTGCCGGAAGCAGCCTTCGACACGATTCCCCCCATCTACAGGAAGGAGCTGCGGGCGACGAACGACTCCACGCGCCATGCCATAGAGCGGCTCCGCGAGGCAGCTGCCGAGGTGAAGGTGATGGACGCCCCCGACTGCACGGGCGAGGAATTCATCGCCACGGTGGTGCGGGAGAATCCCGGAGTGGTGCTGTTCTTCGACCTGTGGGCCACATGGTGCGGCCCCTGCATGAGCGGCATCAAGGCCATGGAGCCGCTGAAGTCTCAATGGGCAGGCCGCCCCATACGCTTCGTTTATGTCACCAACGAAAGCAGTCCCGCCAACCAGTGGACCAAACAGATAGCCTCCATGCCGGGCATCCACTACCGTCTGCCCGATGCCATCTGGAAGGCCATCCCCAACCTCGACGGGATTCCGCAGTACTACATCTACGACAGCCAGAGCAAGCTCTTCTACGAGCAGACGGGCTTTGGCGGAATCGACCCGCTGAAAGAAAAAATTGAGGAGGCTCTCTCTTCCCAGCGTCCATAACTGCCGTTCAGCCAAAGAAAGGTGAGCGTGTTCTGCGCCCTGGAGGGGCAGAACACGCCTCTTCTTTGGCTGAACAACGACCTGTTTTTGCCGCTACCATAAAAAAAAGGGGAAAAAAATGATGCACAGGGGTATTTGGTTTGCCGATTTCCGCGTCTTATAGGCAGAGACAACACAGAATCATCGCTATGGACTACAGTCTGAAACATTTTGAGCTGATATACAAGACCCACTACCCGGACATGTACCGGATGGCCTATTCCATCACGGAGAACCGGGAGGACTCGCGTGACGCGGTGGGGCACGTGTTCGCACAGCTGTGGAAACAACAGCCGGACATCAACCCTGCCAGCATCAGGGGCTACCTGCTGGCCGCCACCCGCAACCAGAGCATATCCATCGTGAGGGAAAGGATGCTCACCGCAGAACTCCAGGAAGACCAGCTCGTGGAGCAAAGCCGCCAGCACGAAATGGAGCACGAAGAACTGATGGACGAACTCAAACAAGCCATCAGCGAACAGCTGACAGAACAGGACCGCCGCATCCTGAGGATGCACTACGACGAGGACATGACCTACCGCCAGACAGCCGATGCACTCGGAATAAGCCCGTCGGCCGTGAACAAGCACATCAGCAAGTCATTGTCCAAGATAAGGACAGTGTTCAGATTCACCAGATAACCGATTTTCAATCAATTGACAATCTTTAACCCCGTAATTTTCAAGAGCTATGAATATTGAAGACATTGACCGCAAGATTGGAATGCCCGACGTGGACCGTGAATGGGAGAAGTTCAGGCGGGAGGTTGTCGGCCACACACCGTGGCGAAGCCGGGAGATATGGAAAAAAACGGCAGCCGTGGTGGGCATCGTGTTTGGCGTAGCGCTGGCCGTCATGGCATCTGTGGCCACCATCAGACACGCCCAAACGAAGCAGGTGTGCATCGACACAAGCGTTGAGGACAAGCCTCTGGTGGAGTATTTCCCCAAGGAGAAATCCCGATGGGGCGACGGCTTCATCGTCAACCTGTGTCCGGGCGTATATGTGTCCCATGCCAAGGGCAGGAACCACCTCGGCGAGTTCATCATGATAGAGGGCGAAACATTCGCTACAGGCAGTCCCACGCTGGACAGCTACATCGAGGACACCCATTTCAGGTACATCTTCCTCAACGGACGCCAGAGGGTGACCATGAGGCTCGACGGCACGGTCTTCGACAAAGACCACATGCCCACGCTCACCAACAAGACGCTGAAGAAGATGGAGATTACCCCTGACGGCCATTGGGCTGTCACAGTCAACCTGGTGACAAAAGACGATATGATTCCCTCCACGGCCAGGAGCAACGCCATCCGCGAGCACACCCTCTTTCTCCACGCCGACGGTCGTCTGGGCATCTGCGAGGGAAAGGGCACCCGGGGCGACTGGATCCAGCACAGCCCGACCTCCTGGGAGAAAGACCCGTTCAACTGGTCGGTGCGCGAGGAGATAAAGCCTTCGCTCAAATATGCCGACTACAAGCTTTATGTCTATGCCAGCAAGGAAACTCCGCAGGCCTCCCTTGAACGTGCCGAAAGCCTGATTCGGGAAATGGGCATCCCCCACTACGAATTCCTGCGCAATCTGCCCGCCGTCCACTGGACCGACGGGCAATACCGCACCTGGGCTCAGAAGATGCAGAAGGAACATCCGCAGTACGACTGGAAATTCCTTTTCGAAGAACTGGCCAAGGAGAACATTGACGATGACCTTCGCGAACGATGGCACATCATCAAGCAGGTCTATGGGGTGGAATGACTGTAGCATCCAAGACAAAGAAAGCTTATGTATCGCCGACTGTCATAACCATGGCAGCCGCCTGTCATCCCGGTGACAGGCTTGGCCAAGACGTTTGCCTTGTTGTTACTAATCTTATATTTTATGGGGAAGAATTCCTCACACTAACAATCAATTAGTTATATGATAAAAACATTTATAACAACAGTCCTATTATTTGCAAATATAAATACTCTGGTATATGCGCAAAACAAGCAAAGCAAAATTGGCTATGTAGCAATGTCGAACACCGACAACTATGTAACCATCGACACAGCCATCGTCCGCGTGTGGTATGCGCTGAACGCCCTCGACATCAAAGACGAGAACTCCTACATAGACTGGCAGATACTGGAGGTGGGCCGGTGCTGCAACAAGTATTACAGCTATTTCGTGTGGGAGTCAGACTCGCTTCGCACTGTGGATTACAGGACAAACCGGTCAAGCGAATTCTCCAGAGAGCTGCTCCCTCGCGGGCGCAATGGCAAAGGCAACTGGAACGAACTGCAATATCATGTGCTGATAGCGGAAAACGGCGTGATGCGGACATACAACCGCGAGCGTCTGCCCGAATACGAGGGGTACTACGATGAGCCCTACCCCAACCAGCAGTGGACACTCACGCAGGACACATCCACCATAGGCGGCTACCATTGCCAGAAAGCCACCTGCCACTATCACGGCCGGGATTTTGAGGCGTGGTTCACACCTGAGGTGCCCATCAAGTATGGCCCATGGAAGTTCGGAGGCCTGCCCGGCCTTATTATAAAGGTCTATGACACCGGCCACCTCTACACCTTCGAGTGTACCAACGTGGAGCACGTCAGCCAGCCTATGGTCAGGAGCAAATACGCCCGCCGTCGCCCCATCAAGCGCGAGACAGTGCTGAAGTTTGAGCGTAAGATTAACGAGTGCCCTGGCAGGACACTGGGATGGAGGGACATGGACGGCAACATCATCTCCAAAACTTATCCCTACGAGCCACTGGAGCTGGAATAAAATAAAAAAACATTCCCTTTGCATGGAGTCCCTCATCTCAATTTTCAAATAAACAAAAAAAGTAGCACCCAGAGGGTATTGGGTTTGCCGATTTCTGCGTCTTATAGACAGAGGCACATCAGGAATAATTCACTTGATTACTAACATTTAAACTAAAGTATTTATGAAAATCAAACGTTTCAAATTGAATGCCCTTTCTGCTGAAGGACTTCGACAGAAAGAAAGGAATGCAAATAAAATAAAAAAGGTATTTGCAGCTTTTTTATATTTGGTGTTTTGTGTCAATCCTTCTGCATTTTCGCAACAGAAGCAGGGACACGTCATGCGGCCGAAGCCGAGAGGCGTGGGTAAGACCACTGTGATAGGACAAGCACAACTCGAAGTGGAGTATGCGCTGAACGCCACGGACATCAGCAATCCCGACACGTACCTCGACCTGCACGTCCTCAGGGCGGGCAAGGAACTGAGCAAGCACTACAGCCGCTTCTTGGAGCGGGGCGACTCGCTCTACAATGCCTACATGAAGGCCAACCCCAATGCCGAGGGCGTGCCCAGCACCTTTTATACCATAGGCCGCGAAGGGCAATACTGGAGCGAGTACCAGTCAACGGAAATCTTCACCGAGGGCAATCAGCAGACCTTCTACGCCTGGATGCCGTGGGCGATGGAGCGCTACAATGCCTACTACACCGAGCCTGCCGCACAGCAAAAGTGGACGTTGACCAATGAGCAACAGACCATCCTCGGTCACCAGTGCCAGAAAGCTACCACCCATTGGCGGGGCCGCGATTTCGTGGCGTGGTTCGCCGCCGACATTCCCATGCGCCTCGGTCCATGGTCGTTCGGCGGTCTTCCCGGCCTGATATTGAAGCTTTACGACACACAGAAGCTCTACACATGGGAGGCCGTCAGCCTACGCTCTGGCACGTTCCCCATCACCAAGCGAAAGTACGACGGATTCCACAAGGACACTCGCGCCCACGTCTATAAACTACAGGTAGCCGCCAACCGCGACCATTTGAAAGCAGGTGGTGCCGTTGACCGCCGCACAGGACAACTGAAATCCAATCCCCATCCCTACGACCCGCTGGAATTGGAATAAAGGTGGGTTCTATAACAATAAAACGGGAGTCAAATCCACATCCATACAACCCATTAAAAAAAGGAACAAATCATGAGAGCAAGAATCATCGTCGTTTTTATAGCCGTCGCCGCACTATTCCACACGGCCCACGCCCAGACCATTATCGAAGGCACTGTGCTCGATGCGCAGGGAAAGGCGGTGGATGCCTACGTCACCGCAGCACTCAAAGGCTCGGGCAATATCCTCGGCTTTGCCGACACCGACAGCAAGGGACACTACCGTCTGGAAATCAAAAGCACGGCCGACTCGCTGACCGTCACCGCCTCGGGGCTTGCCATCGGCCAGCAGGTGAAAATAGTGAAGAACCGTTCCGGGCGGGTGGATTTCCGCGTAAAGATGCAGGATGTGCAGCTGAAGGAGGTCAACGTGAAGGCACAGAAGATCCGCCAGGAGGGCGACACGGTGAACTACCTCGTGGGAGCCTATCAGCAGCAGGGCGACCGCGTCATCGGCGATGTGCTGAAACGTATGCCGGGTATCGAGGTGGCCGACAACGGGAAGATAAAGTACAACGGCAAGGCCATCAAGAAGTTCTATGTGGAGGAGATGGACCTGCTGCAGGGCCGCTACGGCCTGGCCACCAACAACATCAACGCCAGCGATGTGGCCACCGTGCAGGTGCTGGAGAACCACCAGCCCGTGAAGATGCTGCAGGGCAAGGAACTGACCGACGACGTGGCCATCAACCTCAAACTGAAGAACTCGGCCAAGGGCACCATGGCCGTGAACACGATGATGGGTGCAGGAGGGCAGATGGCCGGGGGATGGGGCATCGGCTCCCGACCGCTGGACGAGGGCGGGAACACCATAGGCCGTAATCCGCTCTGGACGGCAGAAGCGGTGGGCATGTACTTTGGCCGGCGCAGGCAGAACATGACGCTGTATAAAGGAAACAACACGGGCGACGACGTGTCGAAGGAACTGACCGAGCATTATTCCGGCATCAACAGCGTGGGGCTCTACCCCTTCTGCCCCACAGGCGCGCTGCTGCCCGGCGGCTCTGGCCTGCCGCAGAAGCGCACCTTCGACAACCACAGCCACATCCTCACGATGAACCATCTGGAGAAATTCAAGAACGACCGGGAGGCAGGACTGAACATCGCCTACCACAACGACCGCATCCGCCGTGAAGGCAGCAGTGCAGAAGACCGCTTCGTGAGCGACGACAGCCGGCTGCTCGCCTCCGAAACCATGACCAGCGAGACGAAGGTGAACAACCTGAACATACAGGCCCGATACAACAGGAACGCCCGCGACGGTTTCGCCGCCAACGTGCTGAAACTGGACACCCGCTGGAACAGCGACCGCGTGGACGGCCAGCTGTCATCGGAGCGCACGGGAGCCATGCCGAAAGCCGGAGGGAGCGAACGCATACGCCAGCACTTCGACCGCCCGGAGCTGTCTGTTTCCAACACTTTCAACACCATCCGCAACATCGGCAGGAACCATTTCAACCTGCATTTCTCGGCCGGCTATGCCCAACGGCCCAACACGCTCACTGCCACCATCGACTCGCTGCTGACAGGCACACACACGAGCCATACGCAGGACATCACCTCACGCCACATCGCAGGCCGCTTCAACACCGCCTACAACATACGCCTGGGAGACTACTTCAAGCTGAGCTACGGCATCAGCGGAACGGCCAACCTGCACGGCATCAAGACCGACCTGGACGGATTCACACCGCCGGCAGGAAGGGGCCAGATGAACAACGACCTGTGGTACAACACCTATTCCGTGGCACTCGACCAGACCTACAAATACGAGACGCACGACCTGGGCATCACCCTGGGCCTGCCACTCAACCTCTACAGCCAGACCCTCGACGACCGCATACGGGAGGACAGGCACGGCTACACCCACCTGCTCTTCTTCCCCTCGCTCTCCGTGAACTGGACCATCACCCGCGACCTGTGGCTCAACACGGGGTGCAGCTACTCCAAGACCGTGGGCGACCCGGGCTGCATCTACAGCGGCTACATCATGTCGAACTACCGCACGTTCCAACGCTCGTATGTGGAACAGTTGTCCGAAACGAAGAACTACGGTGCCAATGCCGGGCTGCGCTACCGCAGTGCCATCCATGCCCTCTTCGCCAACGTCGGTTTCGACTTCCGCCGCACCCACGACAACCAGATCTACGGCTACTCCTACGAGGGAGCCACCAGCGTGGTGCAGGCTGTCGACCAGCCCACCACGGCCGACCACTACACCCTCAGCGGCGAGGCCAGCAAGGGATTCGACTTCTGGCGGTCCTCCATCCGCGCATTCGCAGGGTACAGGCTCACCGAAAGCGAGCGTCTGGTTTCGGGCGGTCTCTATCAGTACCGTGCCCAGTCGGTCAACTATGGCGGTTCGCTCTCCTTCAGTCCCATCGACTGGCTGGGGGTGGTATATGGATGCGGATTCAGCCAGAGCCGCAGCTATACCGACGGGCATCAGGGTGCCTCCACCCGTGTGCGCAGCAACACGCAACGTCTTTCCATGAGCGTCTATCCCACCAAGACCCTCACGCTCTCCCTCGCCGCCGAGGACAACTACAACAACCTCTCCGCCGAGAACCGCCACGCCTGGTTCGGCGACGCCACTGCCAGACTGAAGCTGAGACGCATCGACCTGGAGCTGCAGATGAACAACCTCTTTGACCAGCGGCAGTACACCCGCGTCTCCTACAGAGGTCTCGACATCTACACCCAGACCTCCCGGCTCCGGCCCCGCAACGCCATCCTCACCGTAAGGTTCAAGCTGCTCTAGAAGCCAGATTTCCCCGGTTCAGGGAAGAGGAACTATCAGTAAGGGAATTGATGATATTTACTCGCTTATGCACCCCTTCAGGGACTCTATCAACAATCGTGCTTTGCCGTAAAATTCATCAAAGAGTTCTTTGTCGCAATAGACAAAATCATCATAATCACTCGTGTGGCGAATCTCAAAGAGACGACTAAATGATTTGCCATGTTCCTTTGATAAAACTCCTGTAGAAATGAAATGAAGGCTGAACATGGTCTTAACCCCTGCGTGGGTTGTGGCTATGACATTCTTGTATAGAAGCGCGGCAACTATTGCGTAGTAGCAGGCATAATAGAGCCTATTCATGGCGGCATTATAGTGGGCGGCATTACACATTAACATTGCCTCTTCCATGGTTTCATCAGCGCGTTGCAGTCTATATTGTACTAGCGCGTTGCGGCTTTCTTTGTCCAAAGTGGCATTCATAGTCTTACTCCTTCCTTCATGACATTAAGGGTAAAGGGAGTGTTGAAGGGCCTCTCATTCCAACGTTTCTTGAGTGTTATCATGGGACTTATTATCACACCTGTTTTGAGTTCTATATTGTAGAGCGCACCTGAAATGGCGTTTTCTTTCGCCAAATCGCGTGTCTCACCTTCCAACAAAATCAAAACGTCAATATCGCTGTCGGGACGTGCGTCGCCCCGAGCCTCAGAACCATAAAGGATAGATGTTGCAGTGGGTTCAATCAGCCTTATGGTGTTTTTTATTTCTTTTACGATATTTGGTCTTCTCATTTTTCATCAGATTGTTTTGTTATCGTCACTCAAAAACTTGTTCAACATTCTGTGTGATACAATTCTCATAACTTACACTATTTCGGTTGCAAATTTAAAGCATTTATTCCAAATCTCAAAATATTTCGTTGAAATTATTCTGAGCCCACCCTGTTTTTTTGGGGGGATAGAAGTCCAAGGAAGCCCCTATGGGCCGCAAAACAGCGGAATCGAGTAGGAGGTAAACGCTAATCGTAGGCGTTTATCTCCTACTTTCACGTT
>JAEDIG010000076.1 GCA_016292545.1 Bacteroidaceae bacterium | reverse complement strand
TTGCGAGCCGTCCATGGTAAAATGCAGCGCCTCATGCCATACAGGCGGCCGGCCAGGCCGAAGATGCCTTCCCGCACGCTGTCGAGCGGGAAATAGGGCCGCAGCATCTCGCTGTCGATGGTGTATCGTTTCTGTCGCAGCTTCTGGCTGTAGTAGGAGAAGTCCCAGGGCTCCATGACAAAACCGTCGGGCTCGTTTTCGCGTGCCAGTTGCTCCACGTCCTCCAGCTGCTCCTTGGCTTGGGGGAGCGATGCCTCGCGCAGCTGTTCCAGCAGCTCATACACCTTCTTCTCGTTGCCTGCCATCCGCTGCTTCAGGGCAAAGGAGGCATAGTCGGGATAGCCCAGCAGCTGTGCCTTCTGCAGGCGGAGGCTGACAATCTCGCGCACGATGTCGTTGTTGTCCATCTCGTCGCCCTGGTTGCAAAGCGTGTTGCGTGCCATGTAGAGCTCCCGGCGCAGTTCCCGGCTGTCGGCATATGTCATGAAGGGTTCGTAGCTGGGGGCATGGAGCGTGATGAGCCAGCCGCTTTTGCCGGCTTCGCGTGCGGCCTCTGCAGCCGCCTTCTTGGCACGTTCGGGCAGGCCGCTTGTCTGGGCTTCGTCGGTAAGCAGCATCTCATAAGCATCGGTGGCCTTGAGCAGATGCTGGTTGAATAGGAGCGACAGCTGACCTAAGCGTGTGGAAATGCGGTCGTATTCCTTCTTGTCGGCTTCGTTCAGGAGGGCTCCGCTCCGCACGAAAGCATCATAGGTCTTTTCCACGACCCTGCGCTCATCGGGCTGCAGGTATTCCCTGTCCTCCCACACTTTCTTCACCTTGGCAAAGAGGGCCTCGTTGTGGAGTATGGCGTTGCTGTGGGCTGTGAGCAGGGGCTGCATCTTCTGGGCGAGTGCGTCCATGTCGTCGTTGGTGTTTGCGCTGAGCAGGTTGTAGAATACCGTGGTCACGCGTTCCAGCAGTTCATCGGTCCGGGGCAATACCACGTTTTCAAAGGTGGGTTCTTCGGGGTTGTCCACAATGCGCTGGATGGATGCCGTTTCCTGTTCCATGCCTTCGAGCATGGCTTCCTCGAAGTGGACTGTCTGCAAGCGGTTGAAGGGCACAGTGTCGTGGGGAGTGCCGTATGGTATGTGTGAAAATGGGTTGTCGGTATGCATGTGTGGGTGTGTATGATGTTTTTATTTGTTGTTCTTTGCGGATTCCTGTTCCGGGGTCATGGTGCCATGGGTGAGACATGTTGCAAGTTTCTTCATGTCGGGCACGGTGATTTCGCGCCGGCGTAGTTCCACCAGTCCGTGTTTCTCCATCATGCCCAGTGTGCGGCTGATGGTGAGGCGTGTTTCGTGGAGATGGTCGGCCAGTTCATCCATCTTGGTGCGGAGTGTCTTGGTTCCCACTGGCGAGATGGACATGTCGCTTATCATGTACCCGATGCGCATCCACACCTCGTTGGGAGAGGGGCGCATCTGTTGCTCGCGCAGACGCTGGATGTGGGCCGACAGATGATTGAGCAGGTTCATGCGGAAAATGTCGTTCCGCGCCACCATGAGTGCGGCATCCTGTTTGCTCAGCACGAGCAGTGTGGCATCTGTGTGGGCCATGTAGTCGCAGCAGAATGTGCATTGCAGGCCATAGAGTGATTCTGGCTCAATGATGGCTGGGGCGGACAGCACTTCCTCCATGACGAAGCGGCCGTCGGGGCTTGTGATGCGCCGGATAAGGGAGCCAACAGCCAGAAAATACAGCATGTTGCATATCGTATGGGCATGGATGAAGGGCTTGGGATGGAGTTGTGCTGTATAGTGCACCTCGTTGGCCATCTCCTGGATGAGTGCCAGGTCGCGTCCGTTCATGCCTTGCAGGATGGGGAGTCGTGAGAGTATGGCATACATTTGTTTTATCTCAATCATCTTTTCTTCGTGTTTGGTTGGTGTTAGTGATTAGGGTAGGGCTCTGGCTATTTTTCAATGTTCTCCTTCAGGTTCTCGCTCATCCACACACGGTAGCCCTCAGGGGTGTCGTAGATAAAATAGGCCTGCAGCTTGGGGTTGCGGGCGAGCACCTGCTGCGCCTTTTCCAGTCCCAGCACCATGAAGGCCGTGGCGTATGCGTCGGCCGTGGCGCAGTCGGGGGCCACCACCGTGCTGCTGAGAATGGAGTGCTGCACGGGATAGCCCGTGCGGGGATCGATGGTGTGGGCAATCTTGCGTCCGCCGGCAATGTAGAAGTTTCGATAGTTGCCGCTGGTGGCCAGGGCACAGTCTTTCATGCGGATGATGGTCTGGAGCTCGTTGTTGGTGGAGGTGCTGTCATCATCGGGCTGGCTCACTCCTATGCGCCAGGGTTGGTGCTTGGGATTCTGGCCGTGGGTCACGATTTCACCGCCAATCTCTATCATGTAGTTGCGAATGCCCTTGCTGGCAAACAAGGCGGCCACTCTGTCGGTGGCGAATCCTTTGGCCACGGCACTGAGGTCGACCACCATGGATGGGTCGTCCTTCTCGAACCGATGGTCTGTGATGCGGACACGCTGCCATCCCACCAGAGCCCTGAGGCTGTCCACCTGGACACTGTCGGGCATGCTTCCATGTTTGAAGCCGAATCCCCACGCGTTCACCAGTGGTGCCACGGTTACATCAAAGGCCCCCTCCGTGTCCTTGCTCACAGCCATGGCTATCTCCATCACCTGTTCCAGCAGGGAGTCGGTGCTGTCCGACAGGGATGCGTTGATTCGGCTGATGGTGCTCTGTGGATTGAACATCGACAGTGACCGGTCCACATCATGCAGGGCGGCCATGATGTCGGCCGTGAGCAATGTGTCGCTCTGGTAGGTGGTGTGGAAGACAGTGCCGAAAATGGTGCCTTCGTTGCGCTGGAACGGCACCTCGCGGCTGAGCTTGTGGGTGATGGCAAGGTAGCTGCCTACTGCAAGCATCACCAGAAACGGCAGATGCCATTTCCGCAACCTTGGCTCTGCCTTCGTGGCCTCGCCTGTGGAGGACGATGGCGTGGTGGTTTGCTTGTCGTTGTCCATAGTGTTTCTTATCATTACCTAATATATATATATTATTGTATCATTGACCATTGTTTATCTCGCTATCCGCCCAGATATTCCGTGAGTGCAATCTTGATGGCCAGCGCTATCAGCACAATGCCTCCTGCAGGCTCTGTGGGCCAGCTTATGCGTCGGGCGGCACGTGTGCCTGCCAGCAGCCCCGCTATGGAGATTATCCATGAGCAGAACCCAATCACGGCCACAGGATAGAGCATGCGGGGAACCGTGTAGCGGATGCAGGAGAACGACACACCCACGGCAAAGGCATCAATGCTTGTGGCCACGGCCATCACCAGCGTGTCACGCAAGCCAGGAATATGAATCTGCTGGGATTCGTGGTCGGGATGGATGCCTTCGCGCACCATCTTCACGCCCAGAAACAGCAGCATGGCTGCTGCAATCCAGGGACCCGTGTGGATGAAAAAGTCGCTCAGGAGCGAGGCTCCGGCAAATCCCAGCATCGTCATGCCTCCCTGAAAGAGGCCGAAGGTAATGGCCATTGTCATCATCGGACGCCACACCATGCGGCGTGCACCCACTCCCGTGGCCAGGCTGATGGCCAGACAGTCCATAGCCAGCGCCACACCCAGCATCCATATTTCCAGATGGCTCATTTCTGTTTCTCTATTTCCTTTTTCTGGTTACGGGCACTCTTGCCCACATCGAAGGTGAGGTTCACCGTGCCGCCCCAGGTGGTGCCTCCGTTGCGTCCGAAACCGGGCACATACCAGGGGTCTCCCCATTCGTTGCCGCTCTGCGAAAGCCGCAGGCGGTAGCGCAGGTTATAGCCCAGGCGTACGATGCTCCACAACTTGGTTTCTACGCCAAACACCAATTCCATCCATCCGGCACGCCCCTTATGGTCCTTGATTTCGAAGGGAACAGGCTGCTGCCACACTTCGTCTGTGAAATCGGGATTCGTGAAATCATACTTGAAGGCGCTGAATCCATAGCGCAGACCGCCGAAAAAGCGGTTGCCGTTCATCTTCTTGTTGAAATTGTAGTCCATGCCGATGCGGAAATAGGGTGCCGTGGTGCTGAACTGGTTGTTGTTCTCCTGCCCCTCACGCGTGCAGTCGCCTAGTCCCATCTCGAAGATGGGAAAATACTTTTCTTTGAAATTGATGCGTGCCCCTGCCTCCATGTTGGCAAACTTGGCTCCCACGCCCTTCATGGCCAGGCCGCAGATGTCCACCGAAACGGCCACACCTGCCAGCAGGGGCACCTTTTCCGGTGTGCCGGGCTGGATGCTCACTTTGACCGTGTCGTTCTTGGAGGCAACGGAAATCTCGGGCATGGCCTGAGGCTGCTGTGCCAGAACGGAAACCGACAGGAGGCTAATCCACAGGATAAAAATGGATCTGTATGTTTTCGACATTGGCATAATTCACTTGAGGGTTGGTGACTACGGTGGAATCGATGAAATTGTGAGTGGAGCTCACACGGGTGATGGTATGGAACATGCGGGTGGGGCAGTCGGGCGATTCAAAATGGGGCTGGTTGGTCTTTTCCACACGGAGCGTGTCGTAGATGCTGTATCCGTCGCCTTCAATGTAAAGCACCAGCGTGTCGGCCTCCATCGTCATGCTCATCGGCAGGGTGAAGGCATTCACATTGCTGGCCTGGTTGAGCAATACGGAGTCGGTGCCCATGGCTGTAATCGTGAGTACATCGTTGAGCGCAACGCTGCTTCCGTCGGCATACAGACCGCAGGTGTAGGACACCGTGCTGTAGAGTGTGCAATCCACCTGGTCACAGGATGAAAATGCAAGTAATGCCAATAGTATGAATGTTTTGCGCATGTCTATATCAATCCTTTATTTAAATCTGTTTCTCTATCTGATAGTTGTTTCTCAGCGAGGAGTTACGGCTGATGAGCTCTCCCAGAAATCCAGCCACAAACAGCTGTGTGCCCAGAATCATTGTGGTGAGCGAGAGGTAGAAATAGGGGCTGTCGGTCACCAGTGTATAGCTTTGGCCCGTGTGGAGTGCATAGAGTTTGGCTGCACCCACCAGCAGTGCGCTGAGAAAGCCCACCATGAACATGATGGTGCCCACGAAGCCGAACACATGCATGGGCTTGAGGCCGAAGCTGTCCAGAAACCACAGCGACAGCAGGTCGAGATAGCCGTTCACAAAGCGGTTGAGACCCATGAACTTGCTCTTTCCGAACTTGCGGGCTTGGTGGTGGACAGGTTTTTCGCCAATCTTGTCGAAGCCGGCATTCTTGGCCAGATAGGGGATATAGCGGTGCATCTCGCCATACACCTCGATATGTTTCACCACATCGCTGCGATATGCCTTGAGGCCGCAGTTGAAGTCGTGTAGGTTATGGATGCCGCTCACCATACGTGCCGTGGCATTGAACAGTTTGGTGGGGATGGTCTTGGACAGCGGATCCTTGCGCTTCTGCTTGAAGCCGCTCACCAGGTCGTAGCCCTGCTCTGTTATCATCCGGTAGAGTTCCGGTATCTCATCGGGCGAGTCCTGAAGGTCAGCATCCATGGTTATCACCACATTGCCTTTGGCCTGTTCAAAACCACAATAGAGAGCCGGACTTTTCCCGTAATTGCGTCTGAACTTGATACCATGCACTATCCCGGGTGCTGTGGCGTGGAGCTGTTCTATCACCTGCCATGAGCGGTCGGTGCTGCCGTCGTTCACAAAAATCACTTCGTATGAAAAGCCGTTGGCCTCCATCACTCGTTTGATCCAGCTGAACAGTTCTCCTATCGACTCATCTTCGTTATAAAGGGGTATTACGACCGAAATATCCATGATGTTGAATGTTGTTATTGATGTGTGTATGTGTGGAGTTTTCTATTATCATTGATGCTCATTCTTTTCTGGGGCTTTTGGCCTTCCCCAGCATTCCCAGCACAGCTGCCACGAACGCCACAACTGCCGTGCAGAACAAATTGGTCAGCAGCAGTTGCATCACGATGTCGCGCACGGTGAGAGCCGATGCAGCCCTGGTCACGTCATCGAAATTGAAACCTTCGGGGTACATCTTCTGCAGACTTTCTCGGTAGGCAGGGTCCTGCAGGATGCGTGTGAAGCCTTGCACAAAACGTCCGTTGTCTATCCACTGGAAGTAGAGATACTGCCCAAAGGTGGTGAGCAGGGCAGCATAGAAGCAGGTGAGCCATATATACCACAGACATTGGACAAAAGTGAGCGATTCGCGTTCGGAACGTCTGCGTCTGACCAGACGAACACAGTGAATGACAGAAAACAATGCGCACATGTTGCCCAACAGTCCCAGCGAGGGGTCGTCGAACGCACTTGTCACCAGCACGAAACTGACCAGCCACAGGAGGCCTATCGTGAGCCCTCCCCGTGAAGCCTCGGTGCGCAAGGTGGAATATACAGTTGGTGATTGATTCATTCTTACGTGTTGTATTGCATTACCAAATTGCCGCAAAATTACGAATTTTTCTTCTATATTATGGTATGGACTGAAAGGAAAATTACTTTTATGCAAAAAAACGTCCAAAAATTTGGTCATATCCACAAAAAGCGCTACCTTTGCACCCGCAAAATACGGGAAAGTCCTGTACGGTTAGCTCCCTCGGAATCCCCCAGGGCTTGACCGCAGCAAGGGTACTTGGTTGTAGCAACGCGATACAGACCGCTTTCCCACCCGCCTCTTTAGCTCAGTTGGCCAGAGCACGTGATTTGTAATCTCGGGGTCGTTGGTTCGAATCCGACAAGAGGCTCTTGATAGAGGAGGTCGAAAGACCTCCTTTTTCATTGGTTCTCAGGAAGTTAATTGATAAAGTATCATATAAATTGATATTTTATGGAGTGTCAAAAGGCGGCTAAAATACGACACCTTGTGACATAAATAGCCAATAGGTGACGAATTTGTGATACCATTCTGATACCTGGCGCGATACCAACTTCAGTATCTCATACTGCATATCTGCATTTCTAATCATACCAGTAAATGATAGTATGAAGAATTTATCTGTACGGCCCGTCTTTAATATACATACAGAGCAGCATGTTGCAATATACCATAAATGTACTCGGTATTCGCCTTTGTTATTGATGAGTAGCGATTATCTTCCCGCAAATCTGTCCTTATTTCTGTACTTCCAAAGTTAAATGACGGGAGCATGGTGTTAGTTTTTTTGTCTCTTCTGGCTTATAATTCGGGAATTTTATGTAAATTTGCAGCAATATAAGGGAAAATATGAAACAACATGAAGATAATTGGTAATATAATATGGTGGGTTTTTGGCGGTTTGGGGGCTGCATTAGGTTATTTCACAGGAAGTCTGGCACTGGCCATTACGATAATCGGTTTGCCCATTGCACTGCAGACTTTCAAGATTGGCCTGCTTTGCCTGTGGCCCTTCGGTTCTAGAATCACACGTTCCGACTGCCCGCCAGGGTGTATCAGCCTTCCACTCAACATCATCTGGATTATATGCGGTGGATTATGGGCCTGGATTATGCACATGCTTTTCGGGGTGTTGCTTTGCATCACAGTGATTGGCATTCCTTGGGGAAAACAGCATTTCAAGATGGCCGGTCTTTCACTGGCTCCCTTTGGCAAACATGTGGAACTAGGAATCTGAGATATGCCGCACGCTGCGGACACCCCTTGGCTATACATAAAAAAAACAGGAATTAGACATGACGGAAAGAGAATTCAGAATCAAGGAGATAATCGATCAGTTGGACATCAAGTTCTTCTCGCCCAAGCTAAAAGAGGCCTGGGGAGCCACAGCCATGCAGGCCTACGACCTGCAACGCCCGTTCATCACTCCCGAAATGCTGTTCTATAATTTCCTTTCACAAAAGGAACTCGTGAACTTTCTGGAAAAGAACAACATTGACAGTCAGGAACTGAGGCGCCGGATTGAGCAATACAACTGCGAGGATGACAAAATCTATCAGGTGGGGAGTCCTAGCAGCGAAAAGCTGGCATACGGCAAACTCACATACGATCTGAAGTCGCTGGTTGCAAGAACCACATCAAGGCTTCTCAAGAGCATGAAAGATTCGGGCATCGAGATAGAGGGGAGTGCATGTATCTCCGTATCAGACATTGTGTTCTTCATGATTGATGAAGGAAGCACTTACATCGGGAAAATACTGGAGCAGCAGCTCGATCCCGATCCGTCGCAATGGATGCTGAGCCTTTTTATTCCTTATATCAAGGACAAAAGTGCCTTTTTCGAGGAAAAGGTCATGCGTCCCATCATCAAAGCCGAAGCCTATATCAATGGAAAAAGAGTGGTGGTTGAAGGAGATAGCAAGGACAATCTGCTCGACAAGATTCTGGAGAATGCACGGCAGATTCTGCGCAAGTCCAATGGTGTGCCTCCCTCGAAGAGCGATGAACCGGAGGAGATTGATATGCAGCAAGCGAAAAGCATTCAGTTTCCCGACAACAATGAACAGGAATGGACGAAATGGGTGACGTGTCTGAATGAGAGCATGGCCATACACAGGCCAATCATCGGAAGGGAAAAAGAGCTGGAACGTGCCATCCGCATCCTCTGCCGCAAGGACAAGAACAACCCGCTGTTCATCGGAGAACCCGGTGTGGGCAAGACGGCACTCGTGTATGGTATCACACAAATGATTATGTTGGGAAAGGTGCCCCAGTGGATGCAGTCGCTACGCATCTACAGCCTGGACACCGGAAGCCTTGTGGCAGGCAGCAGTTTCCACGGCGAACTGGAACGACGCATGAAGCTGGTGCTGGAGCATGCACGCAAAGACAGCAACTGCATCCTCTATATCGACGAGATACACAACCTCATCACTACTGGCGGAAACAATTCCGCCATGAACATGGCCGAACTGATGAAGCCTTATCTGGAAAATGGGGAGGTGCGCTTCATGGGGTCAACCACCTATCAGGACTACAACAAGACCATTGCAGGAAGAAAAGCCATCGCCCGGCGTTTTGGACTGGTAGACGTTAAGGAACCCAGCGTGGAGGAAACCATAAGGATTATCGAAGGCATCAAAGGAGTATATGAAGCCTATCATGGCGTGAGGTATCAGGAGGATGCCATCCACTATGCCGTGGAAAAAACCCATTCACTCATCCACGACCGCCACCTGCCCGACAAGGCAATAGAAATGATCGACGAGGCCGGTGCCTATCAGCGACTCCACCCACGGCTCAACAAGAAGGGTATGCCCATGGCTGCACGTTACCAGAACGTGGACAAGGAACTGATGAAAAAGATTCTTTGCGACATCTGCCACATCGATGCCAAGGCACTGACCAGCAACAAGAACGATGAACTGAAACATCTGGGGGCACACATCAGCCAGCAGATTTACGGGCAGGAAGAGGCTGTGAACCAGATAGTGCGCTCCGTGATGATGGCAAAAGCCGGACTCACCGACCCGGAGAAACCCATCGCCTCGTTCCTTTTCGTGGGTCCTACAGGTGTGGGAAAGACAGAAGTGTGCAAGGTGTTGGCCGAAGCACTGGGCATCGAACTTGTACGCTTCGACATGAGCGAGTATACCGAACAGCACACCATTTCCAAACTGATTGGTTCGCCGGCCGGATATGTGGGATATGAAGAAGGGGGGCAACTCACTGATGTCATACGCAGGACACCCAATTGTGTGCTCCTTCTCGACGAGATTGAGAAAGCCCATGCCAGCATCTACAACATCCTGCTTCAGGTGATGGACTATGCCAGCCTCACCGACAACAAGGGTGAAAAGGCAAGTTTCAAGAATGTCATTCTGGTGATGACCTCCAATGCCGGTGCACAATATGCCGGCCAGGCTGCCATCGGATTCGCTGGTGGGCAGAACAGGGGACAAGCCATGCTCACTGCCGTGAAGAAAGTCTTCAAGCCGGAGTTCATCAACCGCCTGTCGGGAACCATGGTGTTCAATGAAATGAACCATCACATGGCAAGCCTCATTCTCGACAAGAAACTGCGGCAATTAAACCAGCGGCTGGAACCCAAGAATGTGTCTTTCACCCTCACCGACGGTGCTCATGCCCTGCTCCTTTCTAAAGGCTACAACCAGCAGTATGGGGCCCGCGAGATGGACCGGGCCATACAACAGCACCTCACCCCGCTGCTCATGGATGCCATCCTTTTTGGCCGTCTGGCCAAGGGGGGACATGCCACCATATCGAACGCAGAAGACAGTCTGACCATCGACTGACCGTTTTCCCAAAACACATCGAGTGGGAAATAAACGATAATCGTAGGCCTTTATTGGGCTATTCATGGAACCACATTTTGGCAAAGGCAGAGGCGTTGACAAATTTGAGGCATTGGTTGATTGGCCGCGATTCCTTTTATTAGCAGCAGAGTGGAGCTATAGCTGGCCTAACGTCATGCGCTTCTGCTGCTTTCCTGCCGTGAACCGGCCCCAGTCGATGGCACGTCGGGGACAATTGTGGTAGCATCTTAGGCATCCGATGCAGGCGGTATGCCCCCATGTGGGATGTTCGCCGCAGGGCACAATGTCGTGCATGGGGCATTGAGCCATGCACAGCCCGCAGGCATTGCACTGGTTTGATACCTTGAAATATCTGTCGGTGAGCAGGAACTTTTGGAATAGGGGGCGCAGCAGATAGGTCTTTGTCCTGGCCATGCTACCACGCGTGAGCGATCGGGCGGTCCTTCGCTGCCGAACCTGTTCTCCACTTTTTTCTGGGCAAGCACCGGGCTGTCGACATCACAACCGGGCAGACAGACATAGGTGTTCGGCATTCCCACGGAAAAGGCGGCATCCAGCTTTCTCCCCAGGATACGTTCCAGCACCCGGTCGGCATACCCCATGTCGTCGCCGCAGGTCATAACGGTCCATACATAGCGTCTGCCTATTTCCATGTCCTGCAGGAAATCCTCCACTATCCCAGGCACGCCCCAGGCATATACGGGGAACACAAGGCCCAGAGCGTCCTCGGTTTCCAGTCCGCGAAACGGCTGGCGGATTTCCATGTTCAGTATGTCCTCGTGCAAATGGCGGGCCAGAGCCTGTGCTACGTATCTGCTGTTGCCTGTGCCAGAGAAATATGCTATCATAGGCTTAATGTCCTTATTTCGGCGTTCATCATGCTGTTTACTTCTCTGAACGAGCAGCCGAAGCGGGCTGCAATCAAGCAGCGTGCAAACAAACCGTGGGTGACAACGATGAGGTCCCTTCCATCGTAATCCGTTTTCAGCAACTCCAGTGCACGCTGTGCACGCATGTATATTTGTTCTTCTGTTTCCACGGCCGGTGGAAAAT
>JAEDIG010000075.1 GCA_016292545.1 Bacteroidaceae bacterium | reverse complement strand
GTGTCCTGACCGACATCAACGGTAAGTTCGTCCTCCGCAACATCCCCGACAAGGTTCAGACCTTGGACTTCACCATCGTGGGCATGCAGCCCCTCACGGTGAAGATCCAGAACAACATGAAGGTGTATATGAGCAGCTCCATCAGCGACTTGGACGAGGTGATGGTAGTGGCCTATGGTACACAGAAGAAATCATCTTTCACTGGTTCGGCAGCCGTGGTTGATGCGCAGGAGATTGGCAAGGTGCAGGTGACCAACGCCGTAGATGCCTTGAAGGGTAAGGCAGCAGGTGTGCAGATTACCAGCATGTCTGGCCAGCCCGATCAGGAATCCACCATTCGCATTCGTGGTTTCAACTCATTGGTTGCGGGCCAGAATCCTTTGATCGTATTGGACGGTTCTCCCTATGATGGAACTCTCAACAGCATCTCTCCCGCTGATATTGAAAGCATGACAGTGCTGAAGGATGCCGCTTCTACAGCCCTCTATGGTGCACGTGGCGGTAACGGTGTCATCCTGATTACTACCAAGTCCGGCAAGATGCACAAGGATGCTGAGATTACAGTGGACATGAAGTGGGGTGCCAACATGAAGGGCACGCGCAGGTATGACGTGGTGAACGACCCTGCCGGTTACTATGAAATGTATTATCAGGGCCTGTACAACTATGCAGCCAATCAGCTTGGCAAGGATGCCACTGGTGCATGGCAGTGGGCCAACGCAAACCTGATTGACAACACCGGTGGCTTCGGCTTGGGCTACAATGTATATAATGTACCTGCCGGACAGGCCATGATCGGCAAGAACGGCAAGCTGAACCCCAATGCAACGCTGGGTAATCTGGTTACAGGCCGCGACGGCAGCCAGTATTATCTGATTCCCGATGACTGGAACGACGAGACCTATCATACGGGCTTGCGCCAGGACTACAGTGTGAGTGCATCCGGCTCTTCTGACAAGGGCAATTACTATGCCAGCCTGAACTACCTTGGCAACGAGGGTATCACCACCAACTCCAACTATGAGCGTATCACCACCCGCCTGAAGGGCGATTATAACCTGAAGTCATGGCTGAAGCTGGGTGCCAATGTGTCTTACACACATGATGACAGCAAATATGTGGACAGAAGCGAAGGAAACGGTGAAGGCTCTTCTTCTGCGGGCAACGTGTTCGCCTTGCAGTATCTGGCTCCCATCTACCCTGTGTATATGCGCGATGCTACGGGCAAGATTCTCACCCACAACGAATCCGGCATTCCTGCCTATGACTATGGTGATGCCACATCCGGACTTGGCATAGCGCGTCCGTATATGGGACAGAGCAACCCGCTGAGCGACATGCTGGTGGACACCCGCAAGAGCCTGGGCAACAAGTTCAACGGTGTGGGTACACTGCAGTTGATTCTTCCCTATGGATTCACCGTTACCAGCATTAACAGTGTATATTTCGATGAAACCCGCTACAACGATGTCACCAATCCCTATTTCGGCCAGTACAAGAGCCAGAATGGTACGACAATAGTGGAGCAGGACCGCACATTCAACCAGAACTACCAGCAGCGTTTGAACTGGCACAAGCAGTATGGAAAGAACGACATTGAGGTGATGGTTGGTCATGAGTACTACCGCACAAACGATGTGTATGTGTGGGGTCAGCGTCACAATATGTTCTCTCTGGGCAACATCGAACTGGGTGGTGCAGTAGTCGTGGATGGCACAAGTTCTGCAGAAACACTCTACAACACCGAATCATGGCTTGCACGTGCCATGTACAGTTTCGACGAACGCTACTATGTACACCTCTCCGGTATGCGCCAGGGTTCGTCTGCCTTCCATCCCGATCACTGCTGGGGCTCCTTCTACAGTGCCAGTGCAGGCTGGATGATGAGCAAGGAAAAGTGGTTCAAGGCCGATTGGGTGGATGAGTTGAAGCTGAAGGCATCTTATGGACAGAACGGTAACGACTTTGGCTTGAACGGGTATTATTATACCAACCGCTATTCTATCCAGAACTCCAACAACAGTGTGTCGCTGGTTCCCTCTACCACTGGTAAGAACGAAAAGTTCTCATGGGAAACCAATACCAAGTTCAATGTGGGTGCCGACTTCGCCTTCTTCAAGAACCGTCTGACCGGTTCTGTTGAATACTACAACAACCACACGAGCGGTCTGGTGAGCAGCATCCCCTATGCCCCCTCCTATGGTTATACCAATTTCTATGACAACGTAGGCAACATGCGCAACCATGGCGTGGAAATCGACCTGCACGGAGTCGTGCTCAGAACAAAGGATCTTGAGTGGAGCATCTATGCAAACATCACCTCCAACAGCAATGAGATTACAGAGCTGGCAGAGGAGCGCAAGACACAGTACAAGGATGGCCACATGGGTTACTCCAGCGGCAGCTATTTCTTCTCTGAAGGCATGTCCAGATACAGCTATTTCACCAAGAAGTATGCAGGTGTCTATGACGAGAATACCTACAAGAGCACGTATGCTCCTGGCACTCCCGAGGACCAGATGACCTACGACCCCTCAAAGGCAGGTATGGCACTCTACTACAAGGACAAGTATGCAAATGTGCCTGCAACCAATGCAGATGGCAGCATCAAGACAGACGACAACGGCAATGTGGTCTACACGGATGAAATTGCCAAGAATGCAGACGGTACGTATATCGTGGCCGGCACCTATACCACTGTGAACGGCGGTGAGGCCACCGACTACATCATCGGCGACATGCTTCCCGATGTGTATGGCGGTTTCGGTACAAGACTGTCCTACAAGGGACTCGACTTTGCCGTTGACTTCCAGTATCAGCTGGGTGGCAAGGTGTATGATTCCGGCTATGCGGGCCTCATGGGTCTGGATGCAGGCTATGCTTTCCATACAGACTTGCAGAATGCCTGGAACAGCACCAATACAGGTAGCGTGATTCCCCGCCTGAACGTGGGTGACAGCTATTCTGCATACGGCAGCGACCGCTTCATCACCAGTGCAAGCTATCTGACATTGGGCAATGTGACATTGGGCTACAGCCTTCCCAAGAGCCTCCTGAAGAAGGCATACATCCAGAAACTGCGCCTTTATGTGGTGGGTGACAATCTGTTTACATGGTCGAAGCGCAAGGGACTTGATCCCCGTCAGAGCATGACAGGTTCAAGCAGTACACTCTACTACAGCTCTATCCGCGCTATCAGCGGTGGCGTACAGGTAACGTTCTAATAGAAGTGAATAGGCTAATAAATTTAATAAAGAAGATACAGAAATGAAAAAAATCAATAAATTGTTTCTATTTGCTGGACTTGCCATCGGAACCTCAAGCCTGACCAGTTGTCTGGAGGAGACGTTCCCAATGTCCAGCACGGCAACAGAGGAGCAGGTACAGGAATCACCCGCAGCCACTGAGGCACTGGTGATGGGTATGCCTGCCAAGTCGCTGGGCTTGTGGAGTGAGGACTGGCACAGTTTCTTCGGCTATCCTGCCCACATGATAGTGCGTGATATGATGACGGGTGATTACTGCCAGAACGGTGGCGGCCTTGGTTATGGATGGCATTTCTATTATTGGTCGCGCAACAAGCAGATGGACGAAAACAAGCTGAAGACCCAGTTTACATGGAACTACCATTATGGATTCCTGCTTTCCATCAACAATGTGGTGGCTGCTGTTGACCCCGCAAATGCCACAGACTCACAGCTCGGTTATCGTGCCACAGCCTTGGCCTACCGTGCCCTTGTGTACCTGGATTTGGCACGCATGTATGAGTTCCTGCCCAACGACAAGTTCACTACCAATGCCGAGGGCGTGGATGTGACAGGGCTCACTGTACCTTGGGTTACAGACAAGACCACTCCCGAGGAGGCCTCCAACAATCCCCGTCTGCCTCGTGCAGAAATGGCAGAGAAGATTCTGGCCGACTTGGATGAGGCTGAGGCCAACATCGACAAGCTCCCTTCCACACAGGGCGGCACTCTGCCCGACAAGGCATGTGTGTATGGCCTGAAGGCACGTCTGTACATGTGGATTGAGGATTATGCCAATGCAGAGAAGTATGCCCGTCTGGCTATCGATGCATCTCCCGTGGCTCCTTTCACCGAGGCGCGTGCACTGAGCACAACCAATGGCTATAACACAGCCAGCGATTTCATGTGGTGCGGACAGCAGACTCCTGAAAGCAGAAGCGTGACAAGTGGTATCATCAACTTCACCTCATGGGTGAGCAACCAGACCACCTTCGGCTACGCAGGTCCTGGTGCCGACTTGTATATCTGCATCGACAAGAAGATGTATGAGCGCATCTCGGACAGCGACTGGCGCAAGAAGCAGTGGATTGCTCCCGAGGACAGCCCGCTGAGCGGCCAGGAAACGGTTTGCAGCATTGACGGTGATGACCTGCGCAACTATCTGCCCACCTATGCCTCTGTGAAGTTCCGTCCCGCAGAGGGCAACGGCGATGACTACAAGACAGGTGCTGTGACAGCTGTGCCTTACATGCGTGTGGAGGAAATGTATTTCATCGAGGCTGAGGCTGCCGCTCATCAGGAAGCAGCACGTGGTGCACAGCTCGTGACCAGCTTCATGACCCGGTACCGCGACCCGTACTATACCTGCAAGGCCACTTCGGTGGACGACGTGGTGGAGGAGATTGTCTTCCAGAAGCGTGTGGAACTGTGGGGCGAAGGCCAGACGTTCTTCGACATCAAGCGTCTGGACATGTCTGTAACCCGCGGCTATGCAGGTACGAACTGGCAGGATGTGCAGGCACGCCTGAACACCAATGGTCGCCCTGCATGGACAAACCTTGTGATGGTTGTCACCGAATCCAACAACAATGAGGCTTTGGTCGGAAAGAACAATCCCGACCCGACCGATTGCTATACACCCTGGACAGAATAATATCAATCTTTTAAATCGTAAGCAAAGATGAAGAAAAATGTAAGATATGTCTTGTTCGCATTCCTGACAGTCTTCGGATTGGTTTCGTGCGACGAGAGCGACTATGAATATACTGCTCCAGAAGTGGAGACTGGTGCCCAGGTGTATTTCCCTGTGTCCAATCCGTCTTCTGTAGACCTGGAAAGTCTGGCTGGCAGTTTTGTAGTGCCCATCACACGTGTGGACACTACCCAGGCCATGACCGTGAATCTGGTGGCCGAGGCCACATCCCAGAACTATACGGTACCACAGAGTGTGTCGTTTGCTGCCGGACAGGCCGAGGCCAAGCTGAGCATCCAGTACAAGGATTTGCAGTATGATGTCACCGACACCATCAAGATTAAGCTGGACGAGAGCATTTCCAGCTCCTACGGCACCAACGAATATGTATTTACCGTTTCCTGTCCTGCTCCTTGGACTCCCTGGTGCAGCACAGTGTCTGAATGGGAAGCCTGTGGCATGAGCAGCGAGGCTTGGCCACTGTCGAAGACGGCCAACACATGTACCTATACATATTGTATTTATTGGTCTGGCTACGACCCAGGTTTGCCCATCTACTATCGTCAGTCTACCATCGATGCCACACAGGGCCAGTTCCGCGTTACCAACTGGGGTGCCGGAGGCGATTTGATTGTGGAATACAACACGGTTACTGGTGCTTGTCAGGTGTTGCCGCAGTATGTAGTGGACAACTCCACATACGGCCCTGTGTACATCTCCGACATTCCCCACTATTCCGCCAAGAATACCTATGACCAGTTCCCCTGCACCTATAATAAGGAGAGCGGTAAATTTGAGCTGAATGTGGTTTGGTTTGTAGACGCTGGTATGTTTGGAAACGATGTGGAGACCATTCAGGCGGATGGCTTCTATGTGCCCGACTATAGCTTCTCTGTCCTCTTTGAGGGTACGCTGACAGATGCCTCCCAGACCACGTTCGCCCTGCTGAACCTGCAGGAGATTGGTCCTGATGTGGAAGCAGTAAAGGCGCTGGTTGTAACCAAGGATGACGATGCTGCCGCTGTTGCCGATGCCATTGCTGCAGGCGATGTGGAGTGTGACGACCTTGTGCTGGGCAACAACAAACTCAGCTTGAACGACCTTACAGGCGAACTGAAGGTAGTAGCAGTCTCACTGGCTGAGGGTGAGGTAAAGACCATCAATGTGTTCAACTTTGAATACTATGGTGGCGGAAATGCCAATCCTTGGGTTTCCTTGGGTGTGGGCCTCTACACCGATGCGTTCGTAGCTCCCATGTTTGGCGTAGAAGCTCCCACCTACGAAGTGGAGATTATGGAGAATACCGAGAATCCTGGACTCTACCGCGTGATGAATCCCTACAGCAACAGCGTATATCCTTATGCAGAGGATGACTGTGCAGCAGATGGCCTCTATCTGGAAATCGATGCCACCGACTCCGAAGGCGTGTACATCCAGCCGCAGGCTCTCGGCTTCGACTGGGGCTATGGCCCAATGGCTGTATGCAGCTGGGGTGCCTACTATCTGGGGAACGGCTATGGCTTTGATGAAGTAAAAGCTGCCGGTCTGATGGGAACACTGAAGGATGGTGTCATCACGCTGCCCACCATGAGCCGGGATACCGATAATGGAACCTCTTACTATCAGGGACTGCTCTTTATGGGAGAAAACGGTTACTATGCAGGCGGGAATGACCTCTTCCGCGTGGTGCTTCCTGCTGATAATGGAATCGTTGTCAAGGCTCCTGCCCTGATGAGAACGAAGCCTGCACTTCGCATGGTCGGCCACAAAGCAAGGAAACTTGAAAAGGCGGCTGCTTTCGGAACCTTGAAGACGGAGCTGTCCATGTAGGATTTGCATGGAATTAAGTTTTAATGACTGACATACATTCAGGAGCGGCATTCATGTGCCCTCCTGAATGTTGCTGTTTAAAAAAGTACAGATGATTATGAACAGAATACTTCGACTTTTTAGCGTGTGTGTGCCGCTCTCTATGATGTGTGCGTCCAGTGCGCTGGCCGTTCCGGCCAAGCCTGTGAAGAAGTCCTTTGTCCGCAGCGACGGGCAAAGTGTGGAACTGACATTGACGGGCGACGAGTACCTCCATTTCTACAGGACTCCCGAGGGGAAAGCCATGCGGCTGACAGCAGACAATGTGGTGGAAGAAATCCCTTCAGATGAACTGGAGCGGATGAAGGGGAAGGCCCTGGCCATGCGCCAGCAGACAGAGCAGGCGTTGGGACTACAACGTGCTCCACAGCGGGACCGCCAGACGCGGTCGGCCGGCGTGTATGTAGGGAAAAAGAGGGGACTGGTGCTGCTGGTCAGCTTTTCCAACCTGGACATGAAGATTGAGAATCCGCGTGAGGAGTTTACGGCCTTGTTCAACCAGCAGGGCTATTCCAAGGACGGCATGGCCGGTTCGGTGAAGGACTATTTCCTGGCCCAGAGCTATGGCCAGCTGGACATAGATTTTGATGTGGTGGGCCCCTACAAGCTGAACAAACCGCTTTCCTATTATGGCGGGAACTATGAGAACGGCCATGACCTACATGTCCAGGAAATGGCCAAGGAGGCCATGCTGATGGCGGATGCGGATGTCAACTATTCCCACTACGACTGGAACGGCGACGGAGAGGTGGACCAGGTGTTCATCGTGTTTGCAGGCTATGCCGAGAGCCAGGGCGCAGACGCGAACACCATCTGGCCTCATGCCTCCTATGTGTCGGACCTCACGCTCGAAGGGAAACGGCTCGGCCGCTATGCATGTTCCAGCGAGCTGAAGGGGACCGACGGTACCGTTATCGGTGGCATTGGCACGCCTTGCCATGAATTCAGCCACTGCCTGGGGCTGATGGATGTGTATGACGTGAACTACACCAACAACTACTCCACCGATTGGGATATTATGGCCGGGGGAAGCTATAATGGCAGCGAACGCGTGCCCTGCGGCTTCACGGCCTATGAGCGCTGGGTGAGCGGATGGCTGGAGCCAGTGGAACTGACCAGCCCGCAGACGGTGGAAGGCATGAAGGCACTGACCGATGCCCCCGAGGCGTATGTGCTCTACAACGACGGCAACCGCAACGAATATTTCATGCTGGAAAACCGTCAGCAGACGGGGTATGACACCTATCTTCCGGGGCATGGTCTGCTCATCACGCATGTAGACTATGACGAGGATGCCTGGAAGGCCAACGGCCTCAATGTGAATTCCTCCCACATGCGCATGGTTATTGTGCCTGCGGATGGTGACATCAATCCTTATCAACAGCGCGGCGATGCGTTTCCCGGCCCCAATGGCGCAACGGCCTGGACCGACTATACAACCCCTTCGGCCACGCTCTACAACAAGAACACCGACGGGTCCTATCTGCTCCACAAACCCATAGAGGCCATTGCGGAGAGCGAGGACGGGCTCATCTCCTTCATGGCGCTCTATCCCATCTTGCGGATGGGCGAAATTCAGTGCAACCGCGAAGCGGCTTCGCTCACCTATAGCTGGGATGCCGTGGAGGGCGCGGAATACTATAATATATTATTGAACGAGTTCCAGAGCCGCCGCGAGGCTGCGCAGTCGTGCATCCTGCTGGAGGACTTCAGCAAGTGCTATCGCAGCAGCGTGGGCTTCTCGGACATCTCGGGCAAGCTCGACCAGTATCTGGACAACAAGGGCTTCACGGGAACAGCACTCTACCAGTCGCCCGGCCTGCTCCGCATGGGCACCACTACATCCAATGGTGCGATTGCCACGCCTGCAATGGACGAGCCTTCCACGGGCCAGTTGACGGCCCGTTGTGTGGTGGAACCCGTAACCGAGGGAAAGGAGGTGACGGTGGAGGTGTATCTGATGGAAAGCAGGCAGTACTATCTGGCAGCAGACACCTTTACCATTACGGAGCGCGAGACCCTTACCTCATGTTTTGAAAACATGCTCACCGACCAGACCTTCTTCGTGATGATCAAGTGCAAGGGGCGTGCGAATATGAGTCATCTTTCGCTCTACGACGGTGTGTTCTCCGCCGAGGAACTGGATGCTGCGGGCGATGTGGCGCAGGGTGAACTGGTGAAGAAGACCCCTTGTGTGGAAACCAGCGTCTCGACTTGCCGGTATGAGGTGCCTGGCTACAACAGTGGGTGCAGGTACAAGCTGAGGGTGTGCCCCATGACACAGGTGCGCACTGGCTTGTGGAGCCTCTGGAAGGAGTCGCTGCCCGACCCAACGCCTGTGCTCCCGGTATTCCCCGACGCACAGCCTTCCTTCTCCGGCCAGTGGTACGACCTGCAGGGCCGTCCCATTGATGTGCCCCGTCGTCGTGGCATCTACATCGTAGACGGCAAGAAGGTGGTGAAATAGCATCGGAATTAGGAAATTGCTTATCCTAATAAGCGTTTTTTGGTGATAATCGCTTACTCTGGTAAGCGGTTTTGCTCAAAAATCGCTTATTGGGATAAGCTTTTTTGTAATAATCCTTGGTTATCTCAGCCATTTTTTATACTTTTGTGCCCAAAGAATGGCAAAAGAGAAACTGATATGGAAACATTGTTTAGAAAGCATCAGATGTATGTTTCCCAAGTGAAGATGGACATCATAAGGGATATGATACACGACATCAATTGGACACGCCAGCTGGTGGCCATCAAAGGTTCGCGAGGTGTGGGCAAGACCACGCTCATGCGCCAGTATATTCGTCAGACATACGGCATAGCGGCGGGCAAGGCTCTGTATTGTGTGGTTGACAGCATGTATTTCACAACCCACACACTCTTGGAACTGGCCGAGCAGTTTGTCTTGATGGGCGGTGAGCATCTCTTTCTTGATGAAGTGCACAAATATCCCAAGTGGAGCGTTGAGATAAAGGAGATTATCGACCTCTATCCCCAGTTGAAGATTGCCTTCACCGGTTCTTCGCTTATCCAGATACTGAATGCTGATGCCGACCTGTCGCGCAGGGTGCTTTCCTATACGATGGAGGGACTTTCTTTCCGCGAGTTCCTTCGTTTCTATAAGGGAATAAAACTCCCTAAGTATTCTCTGGAAGAGATTCTGGGCAATGCCGACAATATCTGTACTGAGGTGAGTGCCGAATGCCGCCCCGTAAAGATGTTTGAAGAGTACCTCAGGGTGGGCTATTATCCTTTCTATGATGGCATGGAAACGGAATACTACAGCAGGATAGAGAATGTAGTCAACTTTATCATCGAGCAGGAAATCACCACCTTTTGTGGAGTAGAACCTGCCTTCACGCGTAAGCTGAAGGCCATGCTGCTTTTCCTTGCCGACAATCTTCCTTATGAGGTGAACATTTCCAAACTCGCCTCTTATCTTGAAATAAATAAGAATACGGTAGTGAATTATCTCAATGCCATGCAGCGTGCCGAGTTGCTACATCTTATATATACAGACAACAAGTCGGTGACCAGGATGCAAAAGCCCGACAAGATATTCATACACAATACCAATATGCTTTATGCGCTGTCGAGCAGAATCGTGACAGGAACTGTAAGGGAATGCTTCGTCGTGAACCAGTTAAGCTTCAATCATACAGTGGAATATTCCAAGGAAAAGGGCGATTTCAGAATTGATGGTAGGGTGACATTGGAAGTGGGGGGCAACAAGAAATCATTCGACCAGATAGCGGACATCCCAGATTCCTATATTCTAGCAGATGGAATGGAATTTCCCGTCGGCAAGAAGCTGCCTATCTGGCTCGTGGGGATGAACTACTGACTTCTTTCCGCTCCCAAACCCTTTTTGCTGTCCAACTGGGAAAAATGCGGCCTAGTTGTGTAACAATTTTTCCAGTTGGGCAGCAAAGCAGTACTACTGATATATCCTTTTCTTTATGGCTCTAAGGCAGTTTACCAAAGGCTTACTTTGCCTATTGCTCCAAGGTCAAGGGATGCGGTGGCAACCCCAAGGGCTTGAAATACTCGTCTCATAGTGGGGATGCTGATGCTATGCCCCTTTTCCAATCTTGATATCTGGGCACGTTTCACACCTATGCGCTCACCCAGTTGCTCTTGGGTGAGATTCTGATTAAGCCTTGCCTTTTTAATGGCTTCACCTATACAGTATGCATAAACCGCATCGGCAACACATCTCTCATGTTCGTCACGTTCTGGTGTGCCGACAGGACCTAATGCTTCGTCAAGTACTTCCTCCAATGAGAATGTCTTGAATTTCCCTATCTGTTTCATATCTATTCTTCTTTTCCGTTGAAATATTCTTTTCTTATTCTCTCTGCCTTGGCAATTTCTTGGCCTCCTCCATCATTATTATTTCAAGCCTTGTTTCCATGCCAAAGTATATTTTGGGTGCAAAGTTAATCATTTGTTTACAATCCACGAAACATATTGCCATTTATTTTTATTCAAGTATGCATTATGATTCTCTGGGCTGATTTCTTGTCTGTCAGGCTCACATTATCCATCTGTCGGG
>JAEDIG010000074.1 GCA_016292545.1 Bacteroidaceae bacterium | reverse complement strand
CCGCTGCTCCAGCGAATGAATTTTCTTGATTGTTGCCTTGCTTATCATATAGGATGAGGGGTAAAGTGGGTGCAAATATACAACGAATAATCGAAGAATCCGCAAAAACATGGATGATTTTTGCCGAAATAGTATTACCTTTGTGCCGTGAACAGTAAAAAGTGTGCAAGAGGCATGTGTGTCCTGGCCCTGATTGCAGGGACGGCCACATCGTGTTCAGTGGCCAAGTTCCTTCCCGAAGGAGCCACGCTGCTGGACAAGGTGAGCCTGTACAGCGACAGCGCCTCCTTCAAGACCACCGGGCTCCAAGGCTACATAAGGCAGCACCCCAACAACAGGTGGTTCTCCTGTGTGAAAGCCCCTCTGGGCATCTACTGCCTGTCGGGGACCGACAGCACCAAGCGCATCAACCGTTTTGTGCGCAAACTGGGCGAAGCACCCGTCATCTACGACGAGCAAACAGCCCTGAAGACACAGTACGACCTGCAGGCGGCCGTGCAGCACCAAGGCTACCTGAACGCCTCGGTGAGGACCGTTACCCTGACCAAGGGCCACAAGACCCAACTGTTCTACGAAATCGACCCGGGTCCCTGCTACAAGGTGCGGGCCATCGACTGCCAGATACAGGACAAGGGCATAGCCGCCCTGCTGGACAGCATAGGCGACAAGTCGCTGCTCCACCCCGGCATGAATTTCAACCTGAACCAGCTGGAGGCCGAAAGAGCCAGGCTGAACACACTGCTGCTAGACAACGGATACTACCGCTTCCACAAGGATTTCATCCATTTCCAAGCCGACACCACGGTGGGCAACCGCCAGGTGGACCTGAAGATGGAACTGCGCCCCTACCGCAAGAACAGGCTCTCACCACCACAGCCGCACCAGGTGTACCACATAGGGGACGTGGACTTCATGCAAGGCGACGACCCCGGCACCACGCCCAGCATACGAAGCAAGGTGCTGATGGCCGCCAACGAGCTCCACAAGGGCGACCTGTACCGCGAAACAAACGTGCAGAACACCTATGCACGCACGATGCGCCTGGGGGCAGTGATGAGCACCAACGTGAAATTCACGCCCGAGCCATACGACAGCACGATGCTCCACGCCAGCATCTCGCTGCTGCCCAGCAGGGTCAACAGCATAAGCCTGGAAGTGGAGGGAACCAATTCGGCGGGCGATCTGGGCGCGGCCATTCTGGCATCCTACCAGAACAGGAACATCTTCCGCGGTGCCGAGCTGTTCAGCGTGAAACTGCGCGGCGCCTATGAAGCCATCAGAGGGCTCAACGGCTACACCGACCAGGACTACATCGAATACAGCGCCGAAATGGGCATCACCTTTCCCGACTTCAAGTTCCCCTTTGCCAGCCGCCAGTTCCGCCGGAAGGCACAAGCCACCACAGAGGTGAGCCTCATGTATGACTCGCAGGACCGTCCGGAATTCCACCGCCGAGTGGTGACGGGAGCCCTGCGCTACCGATGGAACCGGCTCAACCGCAGCCGCCAGCACAAGGTGGACCTGCTCGACCTCAACTATGTGTTCATGCCCTGGATAAGCGACACGTTCCGTAAGCTCTATCTGGAGGACCCCGACAGCAAGAACGCCATCCTCCGCTACAACTACGAGAACCTCTTCATCATGAAATGGGGGTACACCTTCACCTATCACTCCAACCCCATGCATGCGGCCAACAACAACTACGGCCTCAATGCCTACACCATGCGCATGGGAATAGAAACAGCCGGCAACCTGCTCTACGGCATGAGTAACCTGTTTTCGGCCACCAGGAACAGCCAGAACCAGTATACACTCTTCAACATCGCATACGCCGAATATGTGAAGCTGGACTTCGACTTTGCCAAGAGTTTCAGGATTGACAACCGCAACTCCTTTGCCCTCCATCTAGGGGCAGGCATGGCCTTCCCCTACGGCAACAGCACCATCCTGCCCTACGAGAAACGCTATTTCAGCGGAGGAGCCAACAGCGTGAGAGGATGGAGCGTGAGGGAACTGGGCCCCGGCACCTACAACGGAAGCGACGGACGCATTGACTTCATCAACCAGACGGGCGACATCAAGCTCGACCTGAACGCCGAATACCGCACCCACATGTTCTGGAAGATACACGGAGCCGTGTTTGTGGACGCGGGCAATATATGGACCCTACGCGCCTACGATGACCAGCCGGGCGGGCAGTTCCGCTTCGACACGTTCTGGCGCCAGATATCCGTCAGCTACGGGCTTGGCCTCAGGCTCAACTTCGACTATTTCATCCTGCGACTGGACGGGGGCATGAAAGCCGTACACCCCGCCTACACCGACTCCCGCAGGCACTTCCCCATCATCCATCCGCAGTTCAACCGCGATTTCAGCCTTCATTTTGCCGTGGGGCTTCCGTTCTGACAAAAATACACGCAAAAATAGCAGACAAAACTTGTTGGATTGGCTGCAAAATCGTAACTTTGCATGAAAAATAAGCCAAAAGAAGATGAAATTCGTATCATTAGGTTCAGGCAGTAGCGGAAACTGCTATTTTCTCTGCACGGCAGACACCAGGATTCTCATAGACGCTGGTGTGAGTGCCCGTTCCATGCGCCGCTATCTGCGCGACATGGGCGTGCAGGCCTCCGAACTGGATGCTGTCTTCATCACGCACGACCATGCCGACCACATCAAGGCTGTGGCCGCCTTTGCCAACGACTTCAACATACCTATATATACTACAGAGAAGGTGTATCAGGGCATCAACCGCAACTATGCCGTGGCCGGGCGCATAGCACCCGAAAAGATGAGGTTCCTGCAGAAGGCCGTAGCCGTGACGGTGGGCGACCTCACGGTCACGCCCTTCGAGGTGCCCCACGACAGCAGCGACTGTGTGGGCTACCGGGTGGAGCATGGCGGCACCACTTTCTGCCTCATCACGGATGTGGGGCACGCCACACCGGCCATCGAACAGGAAGTGGCGCGTGCAAACTATCTGGTGCTGGAAGCCAACCACGATGAAGACATGCTCAACATGGGTCCCTATCCCGCCTATCTGAAAGGGAGGATAAAGAGCGACAGAGGTCACCTCAGCAACAAGGCCGCGGCCATGCTTCTGGCCAACCATGCCACCACCAAGCTGCACCACGTGTGGCTATGCCACCTCAGCGAGGAGAACAACCATCCCGAGCTGGCGCGCAAGACGGTTGAGAGCATCCTGCAGAGCTACGGCATCATACCCGGAACCGATTTCAAGATTGAGATATTGAAGCGTAAAACACCATCCGATGCGTATGAATTGAACGAAAAATAAAAAAAAACAGAAAAACATTTGGTCATTTCGCAAAAAGTCTATACCTTTGCACTCGCAAAACGAAAAGCAAGCGTCCTTAGCTCAGTTGGTAGAGCAATTGACTCTTAATCAATGGGTCCAGGGTTCGAGCCCCTGAGGGCGTACAAGGAAAAGCTTTTACACGGATGCGTCCTTAGCTCAGTTGGTAGAGCAATTGACTCTTAATCAATGGGTCCAGGGTTCGAGCCCCTGAGGGCGTACAGAAGAGAAGGGATGACCCGCAACGGCATCCCTTCTCTTTTTTCGTTCCCACTGCGCCACACAACGCATCTGCAGAACGAGGAAGGCTGAGAAAGTAAAGTACAAACATAACCGTTAGAGATACAACTATGTACAGAACCAAAACATGTGGAGAGCTGCGCCTGGCCGATGCCGGAAGCGAAGTTACATTGGCAGGATGGGTACAGCGTGTGCGCAAGATGGGCGGCATGACATTCGTCGACCTGCGCGACCGCTATGGCATCACCCAGATTGTCTTCAACGAAGAAAAAGATGCCACATTGTGCGAGCGCGCCAACAAGCTGGGGCGTGAATACGTGATTCAGCTCACGGGCACAGTGTGTGAACGAGAGAGCAAGAACAACCACCTGCCCACGGGCGAGATTGAAATCATCGCCCAGTCGCTCAATGTGCTGAACGAAAGTGTGACACCCCCGTTCACCATCGAGGACAACACCGACGGCGGCGACGACATTCGCATGAAATACCGCTATCTGGACCTGCGACGCCAAGCCGTGCGGAGCAATATCGAACTCCGCCACCGCATGACTATGGAGGTGCGCCGCTATCTCGACAGCAAAGGGTTCCTGGAGATTGAAACCCCCATGCTCATCGGTTCCACTCCCGAGGGCGCACGCGACTTCGTGGTACCCAGCCGAATGAATCCCGGACAGTTCTATGCCCTGCCCCAAAGCCCGCAGACACTGAAGCAGTTGCTGATGGTGGCCGGCATGGACCGATACTTCCAGATTGTAAAGTGTTTCCGCGACGAAGACCTGCGTGCCGACCGCCAACCCGAATTCACTCAGATCGACTGCGAGATGTCGTTCGTTCAGCAGGAGGACATCATCCAGCTTTTCGAAGGCATGGCCAAGCATCTGTTCCGCACCCTCAGGGGCGTGGAGATAACCGAAGATTTCCCCCGCATGACATGGGCCGATGCCATGCGCCTGTATGGTTCCGACAAGCCGGACACACGCTTTGGCATGACCTTTGTGGAACTGATGGACACGCTCCGCGGCACGGGAGAATTCTCTGTGTTCAACGATGCCGCCTACATCGGAGGCATCTGCGCCGAAGGGCAGGCAGTATACACACGCAAGCAAATCGACCAGCTGACCGACTTCGTGAAGCGTCCGCAGGTGGGAGCCAAGGGTCTCGTATATGCACGTGTGCAACCCGACGGAAGCGTGAAGAGCAGCGTAGACAAGTTCTATACACCCGAGGTGCTCGGACAACTGAAGGAAAAGATGAACGCCAAACCCGGCGACCTCATCCTTATCCTCAGCGGCGACGATGCCATGAAGGTGAGAAAGCAACTGTGCGAGCTCCGTCTGGAAATGGGCAGCCGCATGGGACTGCGCGACAAGAACAAGTTCTCGCTCCTGTGGGTGGTGGACTTCCCCATGTTTGAATGGAGCGAGGAGGAAGGCCGCCTCATGGCCATGCACCATCCCTTCACCCATCCCAAGAGCGAAGACATCCCCCTGCTCGACACCGATCCAGCAGCCGTGCGTGCCGATGCCTACGACATGGTGTGCAACGGTGTAGAGGTGGGCGGCGGCAGCATCCGTATCCACGACCAGCAGCTTCAGGCAAAGATGTTTGAAATCCTGGGCTTCACGCCCGAAAAGGCACAGCAGCAGTTTGGTTTCCTGATGAACGCCTTCAAGTATGGTGCACCTCCTCATGGCGGCCTTGCCTATGGCCTCGACCGATGGGTGAGTCTGTTTGCCGGCCTCGACAGCATCCGCGACTGCATTGCCTTCCCCAAGAACAACAGCGGACGCGATGTGATGCTGGATGCCCCCGGCACACTCGACCAGAAGCAGCTCGACGAACTCTGCCTGCAAATTGCACTCCCCGAAGCTGCCAAGTAAGGCCCGGCCAGCAGCGAAAACAGATTTTTATAAATCCATACCATAATTTATATATATATAGGGATGCTCATGTGTGGCATCCCTATATTAGTAATGTACATACAGGTTTAAGTCGTCACCCATTTTATGCCACCCCTTCTGGGACTGAGGATGGCCGGGTGAACTTTTGATAATATCTTCATTGTTAAAAAGGTATAAAATATTAAACATTTTCGTTTGCGTACCAATAATAATTTGTACCTTTAGAGCAAAATAAGCAAAAAAAAGGTGAAATAGATGCTAATATGACGGCACAACAGCATCAAAACTTACTGTTTGATAATATTTTAAAACAATAACAAAACAAAAAGAACATGACAAGTCAATTTTTATTCTTTGGCAATTTAGGAGGCGGAGAGATCATCATCATCGCGCTGGTGATTCTGCTGCTCTTCGGAGGCAAAAAGATTCCCGAACTCATGCGCGGTTTGGGCAAGGGCGTGAAGAGTTTCAAGGACGGAATGAACGAAATTGAAAAGGAAATCAATGAAGCTCCCGCTCCCAAATCGACCGAAACGAATCCCACAGAAACAAAATAGCCAACTGTTTATAAACCAACATTATTCAATACACTAACTCAATAAATTCATTAACTCATGGACAAAATGTCAAGAAGATCGTTCCTCAAGGCAGGAACAGCAGCAACCGCTGCATTGGCTATGACACCCAGCGAAGTGCTGGCTGCACAGGCAAGCAAGAAGAAGGCAAAGACTCCCACCAAGCTGAAACTGCTGGGCGTGGGTATAGGTGGCCGTGGCCATGCCGACATCAACGGATGTTGCAAGAAGAGCGACACTGAGCTTTATGACGACGTGGAATTCATCGGCTTGGCCGACGTTGACTGGAAGTATGCCAAGGGCGTGCTCGACGAATACAAGAAGTACTATCCCAACATCAAGCTCTATCACGACTACAAGACCATGTATGCCGAGCTTCTCGACCAGGCAGACGGCGTGGTTATCGGCACAGCCGACCACACACATGCCATCATTGCTGCAGAGGCTCTGATTGCCGGCAAGCATGTATATTGCGAGAAGCCCCTCACCCGCACCGTATACGAATCACGTCTGCTCACCAAGCTGGCCGCCAAGGCTGGTGTGGCCACACAGATGGGTAACCAAGGTGCCAGCGGCGAAGGCGTGAACCTGGCATGCGAATGGCTCTGGAACGGTGAAATCGGCGAAGTGACCCGTGTGGATGCCTTCACCGACCGTCCCATCTGGCCTCAGGGCTTGGAGCATCCTGCAGAGGTGCACAAGATTCCCGACACCCTCAACTGGGATGCCTTCATCGGCCCGGCTCCCAAGCGCGACTACAATGCCGTTTATCATCCCTGGAACTTCCGCGGATGGTGGGATTTCGGTACAGGTGCACTGGGTGACATGGCTTGCCACATCCTGCATCCCGTATTCAAAGCCCTCGATCTGGGTTATCCCATCAAGATTCAGGGTAGCTCCACACCTTTGATGGCCGAAAGCTGCCCCAATGCACAGATGGTGAAGTACACCTTCCCCGCACGTCCCAACCGTCCTCGCGTGGCCATGCCCGAAGTGGAAGTTACATGGTATGACGGCGGTCTTATTCCTCCCCGTCCCGAACAGCTGCCCGCTGGCAAGAGCCTGAACATCAGCGGTGGCGGTGCCATCTTCTATGGTACAAAGGATGTGATGATCGTAGGTTGCTACGGCGAATCCCCCTATCTGCTCAGCGGCCGCAAGCCCAATGCTCCCAAGGTGTGCCGCCGTGTCACTGTCAACCACCAGCGCGACTGGGTGCGTGCATGCCTCGAAGATCCCGCAACACGTGTGAAGACCAGCTCCGACTTCAGCGAGGCAGGTCCGTTCAACGAAATGGTTGCCATGGGCGTGTGTGCCATCCGTCTGCAGGGTCTCAACCAGATTCTGGAGTGGGACGGCGAGAACATGAAGTTCACCAACATCCCCGAGGGTGCAAAGGTGAATGCCATGATCAAGGACGGCTTCTCCATCCACGATGGTCACCCCACATTCAACAAGACCTTCACAGACCCCGTGGATGCACGCAAGTTTGCTGCAGAGTTGGTTAAGCCTGTTTATCAGAACGGCTATGTTCTTCCCGAACTGCCCACCGACTAAGAACAAGAGAAAAAGGAAACATTTTAATTTATCATAATCCAACATGAGATTAAAATCAATTCTAGCTGCCACCGCCATGGTGGCAGCTATTAATTCCCAAGCACAGGGAATCCAGTATTTCATCGCACAGAATCCCGAAATCGACCTGAGCGAACTCACCGTTGACAAGGACGGCTACTATGAGTTGTTCAACGGCAAAAGCCTGAAGGGCTGGAGAGGCTACGGCAAGGACCATGTGCCCAGCAAGTGGAACATCAAGGACGGTGCCCTGCACTTCAACGGACAGGGCGAGGGCGAAGGCGGCGACATCATCTTCACCCACCAGTTCCAGAACTTCATCTTCGAACTGGAATGGAAGATCAGCGAAGGCGGCAACTCAGGCATCTTCTATCTGGCCAAGGAAACGGCCACACTGGAACCCGCCAAGACCGAGACAAAGGAATTCAAGGACGGAGCCGTTTCGGCCGTTGTCACTGTGAACAAGGATGCCAAGCTCAACTATCAGCCCATCTATATCTCCTGTCCCGAATGCCAGGTGCTCGACAACGAGCGTCATCCCGATGCCAAACTGGGTGCCACACTGGGCATTCGCCAATCTACATCACTCTATGACATGATTGTGGCCAAGCCCCAGAACGCCAAGCCAGCAGGCGAATGGAACAAGGTGAAGATCACCGTGAAGAACGGCAAGGTGACCCACTACCAGAACGATGTGAAGGTGCTCAGCTACCAGCTGTGGGGCAAGGAATGGATTGATCTTCTGCAAAGCAGCAAGTTCAGCGAGAAGAACTGGCCCTTGGCATTCCAGCTGCTCAAGAACTGCGGCGGCGACGACAAGAAGGGCTATTTCGGCTTCCAGGACCATGGGGATGAAGTGTGGTATCGCAACATACGCGTGAAAGTCATCAAGTAACAACCGCAAACCCGCTTTAGCAACATGAAAAGGATATTTTCCTACGTGCTCCTTCTGATGGTGGCCCTTTCCATGGGCACCATGGCCAATGCCAAGAAGAAAGAGATTGCCTTCCAGATGTACAGCGTGCGCGACCTCATCGGCGATGCCGGCAAATATGCCAAGAACCACGAGAGCACGCTGAAGCAGCTGGCAGCAATGGGCTATACGGCTGTGGAAGCGGCACACTATGGCGACGGAAAACTCTATGGTGTGTCGCCCGAACAGTTCAAGGCCGACATAGAAGCTGCCGGGCTCAAGGTCCTTTCGAGTCATGTGGGTCACAACCTTAATGACGAAGAACTTTCCTCGGGCAACTTCCAGGGCGCACTCGAATGGTGGAAACAGTGTATTGCCACTCACAAGGCAGCCGGAATGAAGTATCTGGTGAACCCGGGTGTCAACTACCCCCGCAACCTCAAGGAGGCCCAAGTCATCTGCAACTACCTCAACAAGATCGGTGAGATGGCCAATGCGGCCGGATTGAAATTCGGCTACCACAACCACTCCTACGAATTCAACAAGGTGGAGGGAAAGGTGTGGTACGACTATATGATTGAGCACACCGACCCCACGAAGGTGTTCTTTGAAATGGATGTCTACTGGGCAGTGCGCGGACAGGTGAGCCCGGTGGAATATTTCAACAAATATCCCGGCCGATTCACACTCCTCCACATCAAGGATCACACCGAGATTGGCCAGAGCGGCATGGTGGGCTTCGATGCTATCTTCAACAATGCCGAGAAGGCAGGCCTCAAAGGCTGGGTCGTGGAGCTGGAGCATGGAAGCACCGCCGACATACTGGCAGGTATGAAGATGAGTGCCGACTATCTGAAGGCTGCCAAGTTCGTGAAGCCATCCTACGAATAATCTTCAGCCAGACAACCGAACAAAAAAAAACAACAAACAAGCAAAAAACATTAAGAGAATATGAAGAAGCTATTGATTCTGATCAGCATCCTCTCGTGCGCTTTCGCAAGTTCCTGCTGCACACCCACTGAACAACAGCAGCCAAAGAAGGAAATGGCATTCCAGATGTACAGCGTGCGCGACCTAATCGGTGACCCCGGCAAGTTTGCCCAGAACCAGGCAGAGGTGCTCAAGAGCCTTGCCGAAATGGGCTATACCGCCGTGGAGGCAGCATGCTATGACAACGGCAAGCTCTATGGCCTTGAACCCGAGGAATTCAAGGCAACCATCGAGGCCGCAGGCTTGAAGGTGCTCAGCACCCACACCACCCGCAACCTCTCCGACGAAGAAATACAGAACCGCGACTTTACGGAAGCGCTCAAATGGTGGGATCAGTGCATCGATGCACACAAGCGCGCCGGATGCCGCTACATCGTCATCCCCTGGTGCTCTGTTCCTCCCACACTGGAAGCCCTGCAGGTTATCTGCGACTTCTACAGCGAGGTGGGTCGACGCGTGAACGAAGCCGGCATGAAGCTGGGTTACCACAACCACAGCCACGAGTACCAGAAGGTTGAGGACAAGGTGATGCTCGAATACATGCTTGAGAATACCGACTCCACCAACCTCTTCTTCGAGATGGACGTATACTGGACAGTCCGTGGACAGGTGGCTCCCGTAGAGATGTTCAAGAAATACCCCGGCCGATTCACACTGCTCCACATCAAGGACGACAGCGAGATTGGCCAGAGCGGTATGGTGGGCTTCGATGCCATCTTCAACAATGCCGAGACGGCAGGCCTGAAAGGCTGGATTGTGGAGCTGGAGCACGCCAGCACTCCCGACATCATGGCCGGCATGAAGTTGAGTGCCGACTATCTGCTCAATGCAGCGTTTGTAAAGGAATCATACGAATAAACATTTATCTACACGAGGGGTTGCAGTTCTTTCAAGAAGGACGGGCAACCCCTTTTTTCAATCAGCATAATGGAAGAGAACAAACAACTTACGAACAAGGAGGCCAGTGCCACCGAAGAGGAAACCGGCGAAAGCATGTCCTTCTGGGACCATCTGGAGGTGCTCCGCTGGGCCATTTTCCGCATTGCATGTTTCCTGTGTGTGTGCATGGTGGGCACATTCATAGCCATGCCCTATATTTTCGACAATTACATTCTGGCACCCACATCCAACGACTTCTTTGTCTACCAATGGCTCCAGAAATACGGACATGGATTCATACAGATGAACCCGGATTTCTCGGTTGAAATCATCAACATCAATGTGGCCAGCCAGTTCATGACCCATATCCAGACAGCCATCTCACTGGCTGCCATCATCACCTTCCCCTACATCATCTATGAGGTGTGGAAATTCATCCGGCCGGCCCTTTTCGACAACGAAATCAAGCATCTGCGTCCGGCCTTCATGGGCGGCACGGTGATGTTCTTCATCGGGTGCGCCATTGGCTATTTGCTTGTTTTCCCCTTCACATTCCGTTTTCTCATGGAGTATGAACTCAGTGCCTCCATCCACAACCAGATCAACCTGTCCTCCTATATCGGCAATTTCACCATGCTCATCCTCGTCATGGGCATTGTATTCGAGATGCCGCTGCTGGCTTGGCTGCTTTCCAGTCTGGGCCTGCTCCACAAGGACATGCTGCAGGAATACCGACGCCATGCGGTGGTTGTGTTGCTGGTGGGCGCCGCCTTCATCACCCCCAGTGGCGACCCCTTCACACTCATGCTCGTATTCATCCCCCTCTATGTGCTCTACGAACTCTCCATCATGGTGGTGCGCAAGTAGCAGGAACATCCTTTTCCTCCTGGCCATCCTCCTGCCATCAACCGTCTGTGCCCAGATGAATGCACCCAGACGGTTGATGACAGATCTTCTTGAGCACACCGACTGCGTGTTCAGGGAAGGGGTGCTCAGCACCGTTTCCCTGGACATGGCCGTCAAGGATTCACGGTTAAGGGTGGCCGAGATACACTCCCCCACCCCCCACCTGAGCTGGCAACTCTCCACCACCCATCCCAACACCATCCAGCAGGCCTATGAGATACAGCTTGCCTCCAGCCGCGACAAACTGCTGGCGGGCAACCCCGACCTGTGGGACAGCGGACGGGTGGAATCCTCGCAAAACACGGCCGTCCCCTATGCCGGAAATCCGCTACAGACAGGGACGTGCTATT
>JAEDIG010000198.1 GCA_016292545.1 Bacteroidaceae bacterium | reverse complement strand
ATCGGCAATGATGTTAACTGCCATTAGGCAGTATTATATGATACTCCTCCAGGGCGACCTCATTCATCGAACCCGCGATGCGCGAAAGCAAAGGTTGAATTCGTTTACCAACCATGGCTAGCCAATGTGCAGGGGACTCTATATGATGAACAAGTTTTGAGCCCAATCCGCTTTCTATTCTATGAATTTGCCACATCATGTTTAAAGTTTTTTTAAATAATTTAGGCTGGTCTTCAAACATATTTATTGGTCAAAATATCTCACCAGCCTGCACAGCTGATCAACATTCTTATGGGCTAGAATTAAAATGGCGTGTCTCATAAATTATTGTTTCCATTACCTTGTTCCACTTATTTCACTTCCGTCACTCATTCTGTCTTCAAATCACAAATGCGGTATTTACCGCCCTGTTGAGTCACGGTCACAGTCACGTGCTTGTCCCAGCCCTTGACGGCCATGTTGTAGCTCACCTTGAAAACGTTTTCTTTCAGCGGAGCCACCTTAAGCGAACTGTACCACAGCGCGTCAAAGTCCGCACAGTTTATCAGCGGATCCATGGCGCCCTCGTCCTGCATGGCCTGCTCGGCCATATCGGCGTGCTTTTTCTGCATGGCCGGGGTGCAATAGGTCTGGCGCATCTGCTTCAGGTCCTGTTCCAGTGTGGACGGCATCGTTGCATATAGGCGTGCATAGGCCTTGAAGAACGTCTCCACAAAGGTGGCACCATCTTTTCCGTCCACCACCTTTGTGGCCGGGATGCTGAGCATGCTGTCGCCATACGTCTTGCCTCCCCAGTAAGGGGTCACATAGGTGATACGCGTCTTTCCCTTGGCATCCGTCTTCACCCTCACGGGGATGTACGTGCCGGCGGTGTCGGTTTCCGCCCATCGGTAAGACACTTCATACCATCCGCCTTCCAGATGTTTGCATCGCAGGCTTTGTTTGCCATAGTCCGACACATCCTGAGCGCGCAGCAGCGGGTCTGCGCCCGTGACATAAATGAGTCTTCCTTTCTTCTCCCGCATCTCGGGGGTGAGCACGCTCTGCAGCAACTCGCTCTCCTGTTGGCGTTGGCCAGACTCTATGGCTTCCATATAATGGATGTAAAAGCTTTTTATCTGCTCAGCCTCTGTGGCCTGCTGTGCCTCTGTCTCTCCTGCTGAGAGCAAGAAAGACAGGGTAATAAAGAATGTCAACAATGTCCCCTTTGCTGCGCTGCTACCGTCTCTTTTCGGAACTGCGTCATAAGCTTTAATTTGTGTCATAAAATTATTAGTTTATTTATTTATAATTAGTTCCAACCACTCGGGCGTTCTATAATCACCTTGTCGGGCCGTGCTCTGTGGTGTGGATGGAGATATTCTATGGGTTTCTGCTCATCTGTATTGTTCCAGGTATATCTGTCATAGTTTCCATCCAATTCTATGGGCAAGGATATGTCCAAGCCTTTCATCTGACATACAAGTTCCTTCTCGGTAAAAGGGCCATACAGGTCCGCGGTCTTCCGGCTTGCTATCCAGTAGTGCACCCGATTGCTTGCAAAAACAATCTCCTGCCCCGTGTACGTGTATTGGCTCATGGATAATCTGTATGCGGGTAGTGTGTCATATCCTTGCTCCAATGCCAGTTCGCTCAGATGGTCATGTCCCAATATCTCACCGGGAACCTTGCATTCCATCACAACCCATTTCTTCAATGTGCAATGGCGACTGACATAGCCAACCTGCGGACTGTCCAGAAAGCCGGTGTACATGGTGTCAATCCTTCCTGTCGGCCTGTGGACGGCCAGAGGGCATGCGCCTATTCGCATGTGAAATGAGTCCACACGTGCCACCATGTTGTGCGGGCAGTACAGATTAGGGGTGTTTGCGTGGTAAATTTCATTGTTGGGGTAGATAATCTTGGATGAGTCACGATGGCACAATTCAAGGACTCGTCCGTTGCCGCCGCCATCCTCTGCTTCATGAATATAGAAGGTGATGTCACTGTGACTGCCGATAAAGATTAATAGGATTCCCAGCGCAACCAACACCGCTAATCCCAATATCCATAGTACGATTGTCCCCACTAACACCAGAATGGGGACAGCCGCACCAAAAAGAAGTATAGATACTAGTTTCTTCATCTCAACTAAGGTTGTATTGTGATAGTTCCATTAAAATATATATAGAAGCTCTTATTCTGGCCATTGATGTGACGTCTGACGTCGGCATCCGTCTGCATGAGCGAGTCGGCTGCTGAGAGCTGCCTTTGAAAATCC
>JAEDIG010000073.1 GCA_016292545.1 Bacteroidaceae bacterium | reverse complement strand
CGTTCCAGGAGGTGTCTGTGCCGGACGGGTTCCCCTCGCTGTCCACTGCAAGCGGAAGGTTGGGCACAATCTTTCCGGCGGCCACACCCTGGAGCCAGCGGGTGGCATTTTCATAACGTTCCTTTCTCACCTCGGAGCCCATCTTCTGCGGCATGGAAGACACCATGTGGTAGAGCGCCACATCGGCAATGACCATGACCAGATAGGGGTCTGCCCCATCGGTTCCCTCTTCGGAGAAGATGGCATCCACGTCGTACTTCGGGCGCAGATAGCCTGCTATCTCGCTCATAGCCTCCTGTTCGGCCCGCGTGCGTATGTCTTCGCTTGCCTGGCTTATAATCTTGAGGGCGGCCTCTCCGATGACTACCCTGTAATCCTGTTCCGTTAATTTCATGTCCTTTACATATAAATATAAATACGGTTTGAATATAGTTTGAACGGCGTTCTACCAGTCGCCCCTCGGCGTAGGTCTTGGTGAGAATATGGGGGGATGCTCCATGCGACGCGATGCCCGCTGGAGCATCCAGATGGCACCTTCGTCTGCATCCGGCGCATCATCGTGGGCGCGCGATCCATGTTCCAGTGCCAGTGTCTGCTCGATTCCCGCCTGCATATCAGGGTCTTCACGTTTGGCTTCGTTGTAGTAGACAAACCCGCGTTCCCATAGCGGGCTAACCGCCTCGATGCGCTGTAGTTTGTCGGGCTTCTTCCGCTTGTCGGGCATGATGGGCAACTGATAGCCCCGCGAACGTCCCTCGCTGGCAAATTCGTCCATGATGATGTCCTGCATGAAGTTCGCTTCCATCCAGAACTGGATGGCCACCTTGTCGCGTGTGCGCTCATAGAGGTCATAGAGCCAGCGGACCATTTCTCCCACAGTGGCCTGACGGACAAAAGTGTCGATGAGATGCAGCTCAGTACCTATCTTCCCCCACAGGCGGCACGCCTTGTAATCGTTTGCCGTGGTGCTTTTGAAGCTTGGGTCGGTGTAACACACCAGCATGTCGTAGCGTTTGAGAGAAGGCATCCGCTTCCATCTGATCCATTGCGCCCGGAAGATGGTTCCGTCGGTGATGGGGTTGTGCATCATCTCCTTCTCCCATGCACGGTATCCCACGAATTCGCGGTATTGCTCCGCCTCCTCCCGTGTCCATTTCTCGGACCATGTGGGATTACCTTGCTTGTCAATCGCCGTTACCTTGGACAGGATGACACCGCTGGTGTGTGCGATGTTGTAGAGCACGGAGTTCTTGCTGATGAGGTTTCCTACCATCAGGAACCGGCCGCGCCCAACGTCGAGTGCTCCGAATAGCGCCTCCTTCACCCAGTCGGTGATGTCGTGGACACGCTTTTCGTTGCGGCACAGCTCGTCGTCGTCGAGGTCGTCGATGACGATGTAGTCGGGTCGGGCCTCCCGGTCCCTCAGTCCACGTGGTGACTGTCCGCGTCCGACGGCCAGGAACTTCACGCCGGATGATGTCTTGAATTCCCCTTCGGTCCACGACTGGTTGCTCCGCTGCTCCCCGAAGTCGGCAATGATGCGCTGGTTGCTGGTGAGTTCCGCCTGGATGTCGCCCAACAGCCGGTTTGCGCTATCCTCACTCTTCCCCACAACCACCATGAAGCTTATGAGCCTTTTCTTCTGGAACATGAGCCACAGAGGGACGAATACATCCATGTGGGTGCTCTTGGCATGACCGCGCGGCCACATGAACACCGCCTTCAGGTTGGGTGTCTTTCGTATGGTTTCTGCGGCGCGGTTGTGGAACGGTGCGTTGTGGATGGTGCGGACGGCCTCGCCTGTAGTCTTGTCGCGCAGCGTGAGGAAATGCGGGAAATAGTACTCACAGAAGGCTGCATAGTTGGCTTGCAGCCGTGATATACGCCGCTGCCTGGCCTCCGGTGTTTCGTTGGCCATTAGTGCCGTGTCGGTAATGGACTGTATGCGCTTGCAGTGCTCGTGCCACAGTTCCAGTGCCTGTTTCCTTTCGCTGAGTGTAGCCATGTCCTATCCTAGGGTCTTTCCCATTTGTTCGGTGATGTAGATGTCCTGGTAGCGGTTGATGGTCTTGATGAGCTCCGGCGTGAGCTCCGGGTCGATTGTGGATCGGTACTCTATCCATTTGCTGAAAGCCATGAACACCTCGATGGCATCCACCACGTTTGCCTTCTTGTCGAGTTTTTCGATGACACTGCTAAGCTTGGCCAGCTTGTCGCCCAGCCCGGCAATCAGGTTGGGGTCCTCGCTCTGGTTGACCTGTGTGATGAGTGTGTCGATGGTGAGGAGCAGCTTGTTAACGAGTTCGGGCCGTGTGACACTCTTGGCGGCACGCGCCTCCTTCCAGCCCTCCTGGTTGGCCCACTTTGAGACGGTGACGCGGCTCACGTCGACCTTCTCTGCAATTTCCGTCTGTTCCATGCCGGCCATATAGAGTGAACGTGCCAGCGACTTCTTTTTCTCTGTTTCCTGCTTTGTCATACTGTATAAATTTTGAAATACAATGCAAAAGTAAGGCAAGAAATGGAGACCAATGAAAAAGCTATGCAGCCGTTTCACAGAAATGTGTAACCGTTGCATAACTTTTTGGAATGTAAAGGATAAAGCATGTAACTTTGCATTGTACAAATAAAAAAAAACGAAAGGAACGCAAAGATGGCACAATGCAAGAAAGTGAGGATAAGCAACAGCATCCTGAACCAACACGGCACACGCATCCTGACAGAGGGCGTAGACCTGGAGCAATACAAGAAGAATCCCGTGCTGCTGTACATGCACGAGCGCGGACAGGTGATAGGCTACATGCAGAACGTTGCGAAGGAAGGCGATGACATTGTGGGCGAGATGGTCTTTGATGAAGTGACAGAACTGAGCCAGCGATGCAAGAAGCAGTACGAGGCAGGGAGCCTGAGGATGGTGAGTGCAGGCCTTATCGTCCGAGAGATGAGCGAGGACCCCTCCGTCCTGTTGCAGGGCCAGACGCGACCCACCATTACAAGAAGCCGCCTGTATGAAGTGAGCGTGGTGGACATAGGCGCAAATGACGACAGCCTGGTTCTCAGAATGGACGGTAGAGACATGAGTGCGGATAACCTCCCCATGCTATCCTCGCTACAGACACAGACAGACAATACCCCAAACAACAAAAATATGGAACTGAAAGAACTGAACAAGACACTGGGGCTCCAGGAAGGAGCCACCGAGGAGCAGGCGATGAACCGCCTGAATGAACTGAAGGCAACGGAGGCACAGCTGGTGCAGATGCGTCAGCAACAGCAGGAGGCCGAGATGCGCATGATCGGCGACATGGTGGACCAGATGATTGCCAACGGCCTTGTGGACACCGGCAGGAAAGACGATCTGCTGAAGGCATGCAAGGCAGCCGGCTATGAAGCCGCGCATCAGATGCTCTCCGCCATGAAGGTGAAGAATCAGCAGGTGGTCCGTTTGAGTAGCATCATCCAGGCAGGCCATTCCGCAGGAGCCGCACAGGAATGGAAGAAGCTGAGCGATGTGCCCGCCTCAGAGCTGATGGCCCTGCGCGCTGAAAACCGCCCTGAATACGAGCGGCTGTATCAGGCCGAGTATGGCATGAAACCCGAAATCAACGACTAACAAAAAAATACAGAAGAAAGCAATGAAGACGATTGACACGATTCTGAGTGCCTTTGTGGCGCTCATGTTGAACGCCCTGGTGGGCGCAGTGATAGCAAGCGTGGTGGGCGCTACACCGATGGTGGGAGCAGGTGCAGGCATGGTGCTGGGCGTATTGCTCAGCGGGATGATGCACGGAAACGGCATGATGATGGCCGGTGTGCTCACCGAGGTGTGGACGGGCGAACTGGTGAAGAAGCTCCGAAGCGGCCTTGAAGGCAGCTGGCTGGACGGCATACCAGACCAGAGCAGCATTGTGAATAATGACGTGATTCATCTGGTGGAAGTGGGTGTGGACCCCGATGTGCTTATCAACAACACCACCTACCCCATTCCAAAGCAGGCACTGGAAGACAAGGATATTGCCATCAAACTGGACAAGTTCCAGAGCAAGGTAACCCCTGTGACCGATGATGAGCTGTATGCCCTGAGCTACGACAAGATGGCCCGCGTAAAGGAGAGCCACGGCAATGCCATCAGCGATGCCAAGTTCAAGAAAGCGGCCCACAGCCTGTGTGCACAGGAGGACACAGCGTCCACTCCCGTCATATCGACCACCGGAGCCAAGGACGAAGCTACAGGAAGAAAGGCGCTGACCGTGGCCGACCTGGTGAACCTGAAGCGAAAGATGGATGCGCTGCATGTGCCCGCCGGTGACAGAAGGCTCGTGCTGTGCCCCGACCACGTGAACGACCTGCTGCTGACCAGTCAGACGTTCCGCGAGCAGTATAACATAGACAGGAACACCGGTCGTGTGGGTATGCTCTACGGTTTCCAGGTGTATGAATATGCATGCACGCCACTCTACACCACAGCAGGGCAAAAGAAGGCCGTGGACGCAACGGCCAGCACGGGAGAGTTCCCATGCTCCTTTGCCTTCTACGCACCCCGTGTGTTCAAGGCCACTGGTAGTACCAAGATGTATTACAAGGACGCGCAGGGAAACCCCGAGTACCAGCAGAACGAGGTCAACTTCCGGCACTACTTCATTGCCATGCCGAAGAAACAGGATGCCGGTGTGGTGATCATGAGCGGATACGAGGCGTGATGAGATATTTACAGTGTTTTCATGAGTTAGTTAATAATAGTAAGCAATGCGGTTCGGGAGAATAGCAGTGCCATGATCTGAATTTGTAATGACAGTAATTCTTAATGTAAGTTTCAGAATGGCGGTCCGGGAGGGATAGCCATTCATTAAAAAAACGAAAGCACGAGAGCACTGCACAAGAAATGAAATCCTTTATCCAAGTTCTTTTCATAACAGACGGGCAGAAGGGGATGGACTCCGTAATGGATTAAAAGCGTCGGGCGGAGTCCTCCCCGGAGGCCCAAAATACATACAAAGCATGAGTACAAGGAACATAACATACATATTTGTCCACTGCACGGGCGGAGGCAGAAGCCAGAAGGCAAAGGATGTAGCCTATCAGTTCATCCTTTTGGGATGGGAACATCCCGGCTACCACTATGTCGTGGAATCGGACGGAAAGGTGGTGCAGCTCCTTTCGGAGGACAAGGTGGCCAACGGTGTGAAAGGATTCAACGAGAAAAGCATCCATGTGGCATGGACGGGCGGACTGGAGAACGGCGAATATGTGGACAACCGCACCGATGCGCAGAAGCAGGCCCTGGAGGAACTGCTGGAGTCGCTGTCGGTCCGCTATCCGAAGGCACGCGTGCTGGGTCACCGCGACATCTGGGGGAAGGACCCCCGGAAGTGGAAGAAGGTGTGCCCCTGCTTCGACGTGCAGAAAGAATACGGATGGATGAACAATAACAAGAAGTAACAAACCCATACATACACACGAAAGGAAATGGCAGCAACGGACATCATAACCACGCTCATAGGAGGCGGACTCATAGGCGCGATAACAGCCCTTCTGTCGATGCGCAGCACACTGAGGAAGGCCAGCGCAGAAGCTTCGCGTTCCGAGGCTGAGACCGAGCGTGTGCGCATGGACAATGCGGAACATGCCACCCGTGTGCTGATGGACAACATCGTAAAACCCCTACAGGATGAACTCAACGAAACAAGAAAATGCCTACGGGCGACGAAAGGCGAAATCACACGCCTCAGGAAGAGCATCGATGCTGCTGGCAGTTGCCGCCATCGTGACGGCTGCCCTGTGCTGGCAGGGATGCGCGACGAGGAAGCAGACCCACAGCCAGAACCTGGAGGAAAGCGCGGACAGCGCGTGGATGCAAGGAACCCTGTCAGGAGTGGCAGTGATGAAGGAGCCGGTTCATGAGTCGAAGGCTACCGTGTTCATGCCGGCTGACAGCGTGGCGAACATGCCTGAAGGCGCATCCTATACAGCCAGGAACGGCAGGGCTCAGGTGGGTGTGGTCAGGAAAGGCGACAGGCTTATGGCCTACGCTACATGTGACAGCCTGGAACGGCAGGTGGAATACTATGCCAGCCTGAGTCACTGGTACCAGCGGATGTATGAAGCATCCAGGAAACAGCAGCAGAGCCACCCTCCCGACAACAGCCGTCGCGAACAATGGACGCGCCTGCTCGTAGGAGCTGCATTCATGGCAATTGGCGTGCTTGCGGGAAAGATATTAAAATAGGATTAGAACACCATTCAAACAAAAAAAACATCATTATGGCAAAGACAGTACTGGACGGACAAGACCTTATCCTCTCGGTGGGAGGGAAGGCATTGGGTTATAGTGCAAACTGCAAGATAACCACCAACACCGAAACCGGCGAACGACTGACAAAGGAAGCCGGTGCAGGAAAGTGGAAAGAGAAATACGTGAAGAACTTCTCCGAGAGCATAACAGCGGATGGTTGCGTGCTCACCGACGGGGATGATGAAACACCTACATACGACCAGCTGAAGGATCTCCAGTTATCTGCGCAACCTGTGGATGCAAGCTACAACGTGCGTCAGGCAGGCAGCCGCGAAGGAAAGACCACGGGCGGATATACGGGCAAGTATATCATTACCAGTCTGGAACTCACCGGCAACTCGGGCGAGGATGCAAAGTATAGCGTCCAGCTGGAGAACTGCGGTCCCGTGGCCAAGAAGGAAGGTGGGAACGGCCTGAGTGAATCATCCGTATAACCCCATAATACAGGACGCATGAAAGGAATCATCAAAGGAAAAAGCACCATCCATATTTCGGGGCGCGACCTTCCGTGCTACGTGACCATGGGTGCACTGGTCCGATTCAAGGAAGAAACCGGCCAGGACGTGGCGAACGTACAGGATATGGGCATGGAGGGAAGTCTCGTGCTGCTGTGGTGTTGTGTGAAAAGCGCTTGTGTGCGTGAAGGCATACCATTCGACATGGACATGCAGACCTTTTTCGACAACCTGACGGAGGAGGACATAGCAGGTGCATTACAGCCGGAAGCCGCAGAAGAGCAAAAAAAAACATAGGTTGCATCCGTGGTGACGGAAGTATAGAAGGAATTGAAGAAATAATGAGCCTAGGAGTGGGGTGCGTAGGAATGGGAGTGCAGGACTTCCTGCTATGCACCCCTTATGAATTCAGGAGTATCTATGACCGGTGGAGACAGATGAGGGATGAAGAAAGGCGCGAAAGGTGGGAGCAGGCCCGTATGATGTGTCTGTGTCAGCTACAGCCATGGAGCAAAAGACCGCTGAAAGCATCCGATGTGATGCGGTTCCCCTGGGATGAAGACGAAGAAAAGAAGCAGGAACATACACCGGAGCCCGACCACGCGGAGCTGATGGAGCGGTACCGCAGGGCGCGGGAGCAGTTCGGGCTCAGTTAGCGCTTGTCACATTCCCTCTCTTTCAGGAAGAGGTACCAGTAAAGGATGCCGGCTATAACGTGCAACGCGATTACCGTGAAAGGATAATCCCATGCAAATGCCTTCATATCTTCCCAAATGGCGACAATAGGAGACTTATCAGAAAGCATCATCGGTATAATAAACATATACATTATATATTAATTGTTGAATTTTCGGCAAAGTTAAGCATAAAAAATGGATAAGCAGGTACGATTCACGGTAAAAATTGAGGACAGCGGCACATTTCACCACGTGACGATGAACGCCGACGAGCTGAGCAAAGCCATAGGCGCTGTGCGCCGTTCGGCCGAGGAGGCAAGGATGTCCATCATCTCGTGGGCACAGGTGGCGCAGGCTGTAGGGACCATCCAGCAGGCCATGGGCGAACTGGAGGGCGTGGTCACCGACCTGTCGAAGGCATACGCCGTGCAGATGGAGGCCGACACGAAGCTCCAGACGGTCATGCGGCAACGCATGGGCGCTACCGATGAAATGATACAGTCCGTGAAGGACCTATGTTCCGCACAGCAGGCGCTGGGTGTGGTGGGAGATGAGGTGCAGCTGATGGGTGCCCAGCAGATGGCCACCTTCCTGAACGAAAAGCAGAGTCTGGAGGTGCTTATCCCCGCTATGAACAACCTGATAGCCCAGCAGGACGGACTGAACGCAACCACACAGAGTGCCGCCAGCATAGGCAACATGATGGGAAAAGCCATGCAGGGGCAGGTGGATGTGCTCCAGCGTGTGGGCATAACCTTCACGGAGGCACAGAAAGAGGTGCTGAAATACGGCAACGAGCAGCAGCGCGCCGCCATGCTTGCACAGGTAATTACCGACAATGTGGGCCAGATGAACCAGGCGCTTGCACAAACCGATGCAGGACGACAGCAACAGTTGGCAAACAGCCTGGGCGATACAAAGGAAGAAGCCGGAAAGGCCATTCAGGCGCTGATGCCTCTGGTGACCGTGGGGCAGACCATTATGCAAGTGGCGGCCAATGCCACCAAACTTGCCATGTCGCTAAAGGCCGTCCATGATGCTGCATCCATTCTCCATGTCCGGCAGGCCATGCTAGCCGTAAACACCCGCATGGTAGCCACCGCCCAGCGAATGCTGACCGCTGCAACGGGTGCAGCAACCGTGAGCACCACTGCGCTCAGGGTGGCCGTCGTGGGACTGTATGCAGTTATGACGGGAGGTTTATATCTGGCCATTGAAGGGCTTATCGCCCTGTGGACAAGTCTCACAAGCGCACAGGGCAAGGCCACAGACAGTGCGGACGGACTGACCGAACGGCAGCAACAGGCGCGCGCCGCCCTGAACGACGAGCGAAGGACACTGGAGCAGGCAAGGGCACAGCTGGAAATCCACATCAACACGCTGCGCGACTTCCAGGGATCCAAGGAGAAAGAAAAAACGCTGGTGGAGCAGATGAACGCCACCTATGGCCAGACGATGGGCATATACGGAAGCGTGAAGCAATGGTATGAAGCATTGACGGCCAACAGTGCTGCCTATTGCCGCCAGCTGGAGATAGAGGCACGGATGCGCACACTGGCCAACAGTATTGCCATGCGGCAGCAGGAGGTGCATGACATCATCTATGACGAGAAAGGCCGCCGACGCATGTACAGCACACAGAACCAGATGAAGGATGAGCGTGTGGATGTAGGTGGAGGGAGCCAAGCTGGAGTCGCCACCACCACAGTGCGCGTGGAGGTTGAAGGAACCAGTGAACTTGACAAGGCAAAGACGCGCATCCGTGAGGCTGGAAACGAGATAGCCTCCATGCGAAAGCAGATGGAACAGCTTTCGGACGAGTTGTCGGGCATAGAGATGCCGGCTATGGGCGCAGCTCGCGCAATGGAAGGAACGGGCATCGCGGAGAAGGAGGACTCTGTTCGGCGGATCAACGAACAGTTAAGCACAGAGCAGCGCCTCATGGCAGAGAGCCAGCGGATGGCAAAAGAGGGCATAAAGGAACAGATGGACATGCAGGATGACCTCATTGCCTCACAGCTTGGGCAGAACGACAAGCCGATGACCTCGGAGCCAGAGCTTCGGAAGCTGGACACGCTGGCTGCGCTGGATGATGCCATTACCCTATACGACGAACGGATGCGGCACGCCACCGCTACGGAGCTTGCAGGCATCCAGCAGACACTGGACCGCCTACAGCAGAAACGCACGGCGATGGAGCAGATTGCCAGGCTCCCGCAGATGGAACAGGAGACAAAGCGACTGCAGGGTATGAGCGGAGGACAGCTGAAGATGGAACTGGAACTGGTAGGACTGGATGGCGTTCGCGAGAAGCTCAGGACTCTCAGGGACATGATGGAGGATGCCACAAGTCCGATGACGGATGCACAGCGGGGAAGTGTGAGAAGGATGGCCGAACAATGGATTGTCTATGAGAAGCAGCTGCGCAGGGGGCAGGTGACCATGCGCGGAGCATGGACGACCATGCGCGGACTGGGAGGAAGCATAGAAGGCATTACCGAGGCAGTGACAGGTAGCGGGAACGCCTGGAAGAGGATTACCGGGATTGTGGACGGTGCGCTGGGAGTGTATGACGGTGTGAAAGGTGTGGTGGAGATAATCAACCTACTCACCCTATCCAGCAAAGCCCATGCGGCCACCAAGATAGCAGAAGCGGCCGCAGAGACACAAGAAGCCACCACGATGGAGGCTTCTTCCGCCGTGGCCATTGCGACAAGTGCGGCCACTGCTGCGTCGCTAGGGCCGGAGGCGGCAGCTTGGAGCGCAGTGGCGGCAGCCAAGACCTTTGCCGCACATGCAAGCATACCCTTTGCAGGAATGGGCATAGCTAGCGGAATGATAGCACAGCAACAGGCAGTCATACTGGCGGCGGCTGTACCGAAGTTCGCAGACGGCGGACTTGTGTATGGGCCCACTCTTGGACTCATTGGCGAATATGCAGGTGCAAGCCGCAACCCAGAGGTGATAGCTCCGCTGGACAAGCTGCGCGACCTGATGGGTGACAATGGCACACAAGGAGGAGCAGCAGCCATAAAGCTGCGTCTGAAAGGACGGGACCTGGTGGGCGTACTGGCCAATGAGACGCGTCTTACCACCCGAAAAACCAACATAAGAAAAGGATAATGAAATGACACTGAAAGGAATATTCAACAACGCTAAAGGCAGCCAGATCGGCCTGCGAATAGACAGCGAGCAGGGAAGCAGCCAGATGCTGGAAATAGGCACGGAGGAATGCGGTGTGTGGTTTGCCGTGGACAGCATAGAGACGGAGAGCCAGGCATCGGACACCCGTGATGTGGTTCTCCCTGTGCAGGCCACCGTGAGACTGCTGTGCCGTGAGTATATGCCTTCACTGTACGGACAGGACATAGACGACGTGCGGGTGACGGTGACAAGAGACGGAGAGTGCGTATTCTTCGGGCGCGTAATCCCGAAGATGTACAGCCAGCCCTACGAGGATGTGCTCGATGAGGTGGAGCTTACATGCTGTGACCTGCTGGGCGCGCTGGAATACAGGAAATACAGACGAATAGGCGGTGGAAACGTGAGCTATGCCACCGCCATGGCGGAAAGCGGCTACAGGACGATGGCATCGCTGCTGACGGAATGCCTGGGCGAAGACGTGTGGCACGACGGAAGTGTGGCAGTAGACGGAAAGGAGGAGCGCAGATGGACAGTGTTCCAGGACCTTGAAGTGAATGACCGCCTTTTTCTTGGTGATGACGAGCAGGATGTGTGGACCCAGCGTGAGGTTGTGGAAGAGATACTCCGTCTGCTTGGCCTGCATGCCGTTCAGCGGGGAAAAAGCATCTATCTGATGAATTGGAAGACCGTACGCGAGAGTGGAAATATCCAATGGTCGCGACTGGATGGTACAGGAATCACGGAAGAAACAAGGAGTGTGGTTGACATAACCACACAGAACGCATCCGACCATGGAAGTACGCTGTCGATTGCCGACGTATGGAACAGGGTCAGCGTGCGTGCTGATGTGCAGCAGCTGGAGAACCTGGTGGAGGATCCCATTACGGAGGATAGTATGGAGCCGATGTGGAGCGGAAGGAACAGACTGATGACAGAGTATGTGGTGGATGCTACGGGAAGCAGTGCACTGAACGCACTGAAAGCCATGGCTCGCGGTGAACATACCGACCACAAGGGCGCGAGCATGGAGGAATGGTGGGTGCGCGTGTGCAGGGCCAAAAAATGGCAGACACCAATGCGCGGCCACTGGGCACTGGTGGAGAACATGGCAAAGGAGGATGTGCACCAGACAGCGGCCATACGCGACACGCTTGCTGCATACAGCTGGACCGCCCTTTTCATGCAGGCGGGAAGCATAAAGACCATGGCATACGTGACCGACAACAGTCCACAACGCCCGGACATGGAGCGATGGATGGTTCTTGGTGTGCTGGGCGACAAGATGAGCAGCCAGTATGTGGTGGACCCGGACAGCATCCTTCTGGGATGCCCAGCGGCTACGTATGACGGAAGCGGCGTGCAAGCAGTTTTCTCGCCAGTGGACGATGACACCGTGAACTACATTGTATTCAGCGGGCGGCTGGTGATGAA
>JAEDIG010000005.1 GCA_016292545.1 Bacteroidaceae bacterium | reverse complement strand
CCTGGGAGTGCACATCCTCAATGCCTTCCTCAATGACAAAGTCTCCGGCCTGAATGGCTGCATATATCTGGCGGAGCTGGGCCAGCAACGCCTTCAGTTCGTGGGCTTCGAGCAGGCCGATGCTTTCCAGCATGGTGATGTGCGCCATCGAGCCCAGCACATCATCCTGGGCAAGATAAAGGTCCATCTCGCGGTCGCGTCCGATGGTGAAACGCTCAATCTCTGCGTTTATCTGAACATTCTTTTCCCAAAGTTTCATACCATAATATATTAATAGGGGATGGAGGCCAGCATGGTGGCCAGCTGGTCCACACCGCCCTGCAACTTGCTGCCCACCATCTGGCGGATCAGGAAATTGAGCTCGGCCCCCAGCGTACACTTCAACAGGGTTTCCGCATCGCGCTCCAGCAACTGTATCCACAGGTTGGCCTGAATGGGCGCACCCTCCAGATTGAACTTGACACACTTGGGTTCCTCGCGCTCGATGATGCGCAGCGTGATGTTCCCCATAGGGCCTGCATCGAAGGTGAGGGTGTCGGTGGTCATCTCAAGTTTCTGCAGCACCTCAATAACCTTGTCGGCCTGTTCCGGCTTTATCTTGTCGCCGGCCATGGCCAGCACCTGATCGCGGAACATGGGGTCGGCCGCCCGCTCGCGAATGGAGGACAGGCGGGAAAGGTCGCTCAGTTTGTCATAGACTGCCTGCCGGGGCACATAGATGCGTTTTACTTCGCTTTCGTATTTTGTCATAACAGAGAATATTGGTTGAGGGGGTTATCCGTTCCAGTGTGCTGGATCCTTGCGCCAGTCGTGGAGCAACTGCACGTCGGACGGCTGTATGTAGCCGGTCTTCAGGGCCTCGGCCACCACGGCCTCATAGTCGGTGAGCGTAATCAGCTCCACCCCAGCCTGTTCAAACGCCTGCTTGGCCACATCGAAACCGTATGTATAGCTGGCCACCATGCCCACGACCGTGCATCCGTTGGAACGGATGGCCTCCACGGCCTTCAGACTGCTGCCGCCAGTGCTGATGAGGTCTTCTACCACCACCACCTTCATGCCAGGCTTCAGTTCACCCTCGATGAGGTTTTCCAGACCGTGGTCTTTGGGTTTGCTGCGCACATACACAAAGGGAAGTCCCAACGCATCGGCCACCAGCGCGCCCTGGGCGATAGCCCCTGTGGCCACACCGGCAATGGCATCTGCCTGAGGGAAGTTCTCCATCACAAGGCGCACCAGTTCAATCTTCACGAAACAGCGGAGCCCGGGATAAGAAAGTGTCTTCCGGTTGTCGCAATAGAAGGGGCTCTTCCATCCGCTGGCCCATGTAAACGGGTTGGTGGGTTGCAACTTGATGGCCTTCACATCGAGCAGTTTGGCCGCAAAAATATTCTTCAATGTATTCATCTTGAATAAGGATTAGAGTTTATATTATCGTATTTGGTTGCAAATTTACAACATTTTGTCGTTACTTGCCACGTATTCAGCGTTTTTTTTCAGCATTCCTGCAAAGCACGTTCAATCTCATCAAGTCCAAAGCCCCGCGAAAGGGCATGCCGGATGAGCTTCGTGCGCATGGTGTAGTCGTCCTCCATAGGCATGGAACGCTTCTTCTGCTGCAACACACCCCGAAGGACCAATCGGTATTCATCCTCGTCCACCTCGTCGAGCGCCTGCCGGATCAGTGCATCGTCCAGCCCCTGCATGTGGAGCATCTGGCGCAGCTTGGCCGCGCCCCAATGGTTGTATCGCAACTTGTCATGCACGTAGGCCCTGCAGAAGCGGGCATCATCCACATAGCGTTCGGCCTCCAGATAGTCGGCCAGCCGCCCGGCATCCAGCGGCGACAGCCCCCATGCACAAGCCTTTTCTTCCATCTCATGCCGGCAATGCTCACCCCCGCTACAGAGGCGGGTGGCACGCGAGAGGGCCTCCTCATATGTGAGCACACGGTTTGGTGTCTTCTTCATCTTGAACATTTCACAAAACGGTTGTTGCCAAAGGAGTCCTGCCAAAGTGCAGTATGCACGAACCCCATGCCACGGGCCAGCGCACAAAGGTCGTCTCCATAAAGGCGGTTGATTTCAAAATACACACGGCCCGAGGGAGCCAGACGGGAAGCCGCCAGCTCCAGAATGGCGCGATAGAAGAGTAAGGGGTCATGGTCGGGCACGAACAAGGCCTCATGCGGCTCATGTGCCAGCACAAGCGGCTCCATCTCAGCGGCCTCGCGCTGGCAGATATAGGGAGGATTGCTCACCACCACGTCCCACATTGCCATCGGCAGACGGGTGTGGAGCACATCGTCCTCCACAAAGTCCACCTCTACCCCTTGGTCCGCGGCATTGCCGCGCGCCACACGGAGTGCCACAGGCGACACATCCGTAGCCGTCACCCTGCAGCCGGCCTTGGCCAGTGCCACAGCGATGCAGCCACTGCCTGTCCCTATCTCCAGCACACGGCATCCCTCAGCCGCCTCTTGCAGGAGGGCATCCACCAACTGGGCTGTTTCGGGCCTGGGAATCAGCACGCCAGGCTCCACATGCAGCCGCATTCCACGGAACTCGGCCTCGCCCAGCACATACTGTACCGGCATGCCATGGAGCAGGTGAGAGAGAATATTTTCCCATTCTGCTAGGTCGTTTGGAGATAATTCCCTATCTTTGCCCAGCAAAATGTCGGTCATGGACAGATGGAAGCGGGTTTCCATCACCAAACGGTATACCGCCCGTGCCTCGCCGGGCGAATACACTTCCTGGAGTCTACGAATCGCATTCATACTGCAAAGGTAAACAAAAAAAGTGGAATGATGACAGAAGAGAGTCAAAAGATGTCGGCACAAGACATTTGTTTCATGAAACGCTGCATCCAACTGGCACGATGCGGAGAAGAAGGAGCGGCACCCAACCCCATGGTGGGAGCCGTGGTGGTGTGCGACGGACATATCATCGGAGAGGGCTACCACCGCAAATGCGGAGGCCCGCATGCCGAGGTGAACGCCATCGCTGCCGTCAAGGACAAACGGCTGCTCACAAGAAGCACCATCTATGTGAGCCTGGAGCCTTGCGCACATTATGGGAAAACGCCCCCCTGTGCCGACCTCATTGTGGCACAGCGCATACCGCGGGTGGTGATTGGCTGCCAGGACCCTTTTGCCAAAGTGAACGGGCTCGGCATCAAGAAGCTGAAGGATGCAGGAATAGAGGTGAGAGTGGGAGTGCTGGAGGATGAATGCCGCACCCTCAACGAACGTTTCATCACCTTCCACTCCCTCCACCGGCCATGGGTCACGCTCAAATGGGCCCAATCGGCCGACGGTTTCATCGCCCGCGCCGACGGCAGCAGTGTGAGGTTCTCCACACCCTTCACCCAGATGCTGGTGCACAAGCTCAGGGCCGGCCACAAGGCAATCATGGTGGGCGCACGCACGGCCATCCTGGACAATCCCTCACTCAACGTGCGCCACTGGCACGGAGAAAATCCCCTACGGGTGGTTATGGCCTCCCGCCCCCAGCCGCTCCCTTCCCACCTCAACCTGTGCCAGCCATCCTATCCATCCGCCTTGGTCTATCAGGGGAAAAGCATAGCCGAAATCCTCACCGACCTATATGAAAAAGGCATCCAGTCGCTGCTGGTGGAAGGGGGATCCAGGCTCCACAACGCCTTTCTGGAGGCCGGGCTATGGGACGAGCTGAGGGTGGAGGTTGCCCCCATCGTCCTGGGCACGGGCATCCAGTCGCCGGCATGGCCCCCACAGGGAATGTGCAGGACAGAAGAATATGAGGGGAACAAAGTGCTAATATTTAGGAAAAATTGTACAAAAGACAGGTTGAAAGGGCCGTTTATCCCTAATTTTACTTAATTCCATCGCTTTTCAACCCCTATTTGGGGGAAAAATCAAATATTAAGCGTAATTTTGTAGACTGAAACATAATATATACACGAGCGTGAAACGTATGAAAAGACTTTTACCGGGCCTGCTGACACTGACAGCCGTTCTGCTCGGTGCATGCATGAAGGACGACGACGAAACGACGGTGTCCAACTATTGCTATATATCCAACGTGACGCTGGGCTCATTCAAACGGGCACTGACCACCACAGCCAGCGACGGGAGCGACAGCATCTACTACACCTCCATCTCCGGCTCCTATTTTCCCATGACCATCGACCAGCACAACCTGGTCATAGAAAACCGCGACTCGCTGCCATACGGTGCCGATGTGTCGGCCATTCTGCTCACCATCAGTTTTGATGGCTCCATCGTTTCCTATCGCCCCGCCGATACAGACAGCGCATCATGGACAGCATACAGCACCTCGGACAGCATCAACCTGTCAAAGCCCGTCCATCTGTCGGTCACCGCCAACGACCTGTCCAGCTACCGCATCTACACCCTCAAGGTGAACATCCACCAGCAGGAGGGCGACTCGCTCTATTGGACGCGCACCGACTCCGTGCCCGAAACCTTTCAGGGCATGACCGATATGCGTGCCCTGTGGCTGAACGGACAGCTGCATGTGCTGGGACAGACATCCGACGGATGGAGTCTGGCCACAAAGGGCACTGAGGGATGGAATGTGCAAGAAAGCCGTATCCCCGCAGATGCCCAGCTGGAAACGCTCCGACAGGCACGCGGACAGGTATACATGAGCGACAGAAAGGGTCAGCTGTTCACCTCCTCCAATGCCACCGACTGGGAAACGCTGGGCGTGGCACGGGAGGGAATGACATTGGCCGCCGTAACGGATGATGCCTACTATTCGCTGGCCGGCAGCCAGCTGCTACGCTCCGAAGATGCTATGCAGTGGACAGCAGAGGAACTGGACGAAGATGCCTCGCTGCTGCCCAACCGCGATGTGCTTAGCATCCCCTATACAGAAAAGAACGGACGCAAACGTCTGCTCATAGCCGGACAAGGAGCCCAGACGTGGGGCCGCAGCGTGTGGGTGAAATCATGGAGGGCCGCCTCCGAGGAAACGTCTGCCATGTGGATGCACCTGATGCCCAGCGCAGACAACAAATATCCCTGCCCTGTATTGCTACACCAGTCCTTGCTCCAATACGACGGAAGGCTGTTCACCTTTGGCGGCCAGCGCATTGATGACACAGGCGATGCCATGGACTGCCTGTATGTGAGCAGCGACAACGGCATCACATGGAAACGTGACCTGTACATCCACCTGCCCTACGAACTGGAGGGCGTGGAAGGTCCGGTGACAGCGGTCACCGACAACGATTATCATATATGGATCATTGCCGACAACCAGGTATGGCGCGGACGACTAGGCCGACTGGCCTTCGACAGGCAATAGCATTCCTGCTGATGATGCTGGCATGGGCCGGCGCAAACGCCCAGCAGGAGGTGGAATACAAGATGGAAGTGGGCGGTGCCCTGGGCACCAGTTTCTATCTGGGTGATGTGAACAGCACACCCTTTGTACAGCTGAGCGGCATGGGAACGCTGCTGCTGAGGCGCAACTTCAACCCACGGATGGCCGTCAAGGCCAATCTGGGAGTGGCTCACCTGAGAGGCAGCAGTGATGATTTCTTCATCCCCGACGACCCGCTCAATCCCAGTGCTGAGGGCGGCACGCCCGTAAAGGTTTCGTTCGGACGCAATGTGGTAGACATGGGAGCCCAGTTTGAGATGAACTTCTGGGGCTATGGCTATGGAGGCGGCTACAAGGACCTGAAGCGCATCACACCCTACGCACTGGCCGGAATGGGATTCACACTGGCAGCCGGCGGAGCCGCAACAGCCTTCGGGCTATGCCTGCCCGTGGGTGTCGGCGTAAAATACAAGATGAAGCCTCGGCTGAACATCGGTCTGGAATGGAGCATGCGGTTCACCACCAGCGACGCGCTGGACGCAGGCGACAGCGAGAGCAAACGGCTCATCCATCCCTATGGAATAAAGAGCGTGGGCCTGAAAAACAAGGACTGCTACTCCTTCACCATGGTCTACGTGAGCTACGACATCTGCCCCAAATACCGCAGGTGTAACAACGACTGACCAAAACACAGACAGAAAGGACAAAAGAACAAAGAAAAAAAAAGAACATACATGCGTACACCACGCGCATACAATAATTAATATAGAGATATGAACTATAAAGAGCAGATAGATTTCGACAGGCTGCCCAGCCACATCGCCATCATCATGGACGGCAACGGCAGATGGGCCAAAGCCAAGGGACTGCCCCGCACCGCAGGGCATGTGGAAGGAGTGGCCACAGTGAAACGCATCACCGAAGAATGTACACGCCTGGGTGTGAAATACCTCACCATGTATTCCTTCTCCACCGAAAACTGGGACCGCCCGAAGGCGGAAGTGGAAGCCCTGATGAATCTGGTGGTGACCAAGCTTGAAGACGAAATCTTCATGAAGAACAACGTGCGCTTCCGCATGATCGGCGACATGGGCCGTCTGCCGGAGAGTGCTAGGAAGAGAGTGCAGGAGTGCATGGACCACACTGCGGGGAACACACGCATGACAGCAATCCTTGCACTGAGCTATAGCAGCCGGTGGGAAATCACACGCACAGCCCAGGATATTGCCGCACAGGCAGCTGCAGGCAAGCTCAAGCCCGAAGAAGTGACAGAGCAATATATCACGGACCATCTCACCACCAGTTTTATGCCCGATCCCGAACTGCTCATCCGCACGGGAGGCGAACTGCGCATCAGCAACTACCTGCTGTGGCAATGCGCCTACAGCGAATTTTACTTCTGCGACACATTCTGGCCCGACTTCCATGAGGAAGACCTCCACAAGGCCATTGTGGAATACCAGAGCCGGCAGCGCAGATTCGGCAAGACAGGAGAACAAGTGGAAACCATCGAATAACCTGATATGAAGACCCTGAAAAGGTTATACCTTGCAATCATGCTGGCCGCAGTGGCCACACAGGCATGGGCACAAGCCACCGACACAAACCCCGTAATCGACTATAGCCGCACACCACGCCAATACGTGATTGGCGGCATCCATGTGGATGGTGTGCCCAGCTACGACGACTATCTGCTCATCGGACTGAGCGGACTCTCCGTGGGACAAGTGATTTCGCTGCCCGGCGAAGAAGTGCCGCAGGCAGTAAAGCGCTACTGGCGTAACGGACTGTTCAGCAACGTGGTCATCAGTGCCGACAGCATCCGCAGCGACTCCGTATTCCTCCACATACAGCTCACCGCACGCCCGCGCATCTCGCAAATCAACTACAACGGCGTGAAAAAGAACGAAAAGGAGGAACTCACCGAAAAGTTGGGTCTTGTGAAGGACAACCAACTTACGCCCAACATGATAGACCGAGCCAAGATTCTGGCCAAACGCTATTTCGACGACAAGGGCTACAAGAATGCCGAAATCAACATCGTATCGCACGACGATGCCGGAGCACCCGACAAGATTGTGGTGGACGTGAACATCAACAAGAACGACAAGGTGAAAATCCACAAGATTATCATCGAGGGAAATGAGGTGCTCACAGAGAAGCAAATCAAGGGCGGACTGGTAAAGAACGGTGTGCTGAAGAAAATCCACGAAAAGGGCTCCATGGCCAGCTGGTTCAGGAGCAAGAAGTTTGTGGACAGCAAGTTCAAGGAGGCCAAGGAGAACCTGGTGAGCAAATATGCCGAACTGGGCTATCGCGATGCCGTCATACTCAAGGACAGCGTGTATGCCTACGATGACAAGACCGTAGACGTATACCTGAAGGTGGAGGAAGGGCAGAAGTACTATGTGCGCAACATCGAATGGGTGGGCAACACACTCTATCCCACCGATGCGCTGGCCGGCATCCTGCGCATGAAGAAAGGCGACGTGTACAACCAGAAGCTGCTCGATGAACGCCTGAACACCGATGAAGACGCCATCGGCAACCTCTATTATAACAACGGTTATGTATTCTATCGGCTGGAACCTGTGGAAATCAACATCGTGGGAGACAGCGTAGACCTGGAGATGCGTATCACGGAAGGCCCGCAGGCCCATATCAGCCACGTGCGCATATCAGGCAACGACCGTGTGTATGAAAACGTGGTGAGAAGGGAGTTGCGCAACAAGCCGGGCGACCTGTTCAGCAAGGAGGCCTTGGAACGCTCCTATCGCGAAATTGCCTCGCTGGGCCACTTCGATGCCGAAAGCATCAAGTATGACATCAAGCCCGACCAGGTGAACGGCACTGTGGACCTGCTGTGGGGACTCACCTCCAAGAGCAACGACCAGGTGGAATTCTCACTAGGCTACGGACAGACGGGTGTGATTGGAAAAATCGGCCTCAAGTTCAGCAATTTCTGCATGGCCAACCTCTTCAACAAGGACGGCCTCCGGCGTGGCATTCTGCCGCAGGGACACGGAGAGACATTCAGCATCAGCGGACAAACCAACGGTCGCTACTACCAGGCCTACAGCGTAAGCTATATGAACCCCTGGTTCGGAGGCAAGCGTCCCAACACACTCAGCGTGAGCGCCTTCTTCAGCAAGCAGACCGACGTGAGCGACAACTACTACAACAGTGCCTACTACAACAACTACTACAACAGCTACCTCTACGGCTACGGCACCAACGGATACAACTACTACGAGAACTACTACGACCCCGACAAGTTCGTGAAGATTCTGGGCGTGACCGTGGGATGGGGCAAGCGTCTGCGCTGGCCCGACGACTATTTCCAGTTGGGCATGGACCTTTCCTATATGCGCTACATGCTCAAGGACTGGCAGTATTTCCTCATTTCCAACGGAAACTGCAACAACATCAGCATCAATGTGAACCTCAGCCGCACGAGCACCGACAACCAAATCTATCCGCGAAGAGGATCGGAGTTCCTGCTCTCTGCATCGTTCACCCCACCCTACAGCCTATGGGACGGCAAGGATTACTCCCGGCTGGGCAAGAACCCGCTCAGCAGCACCTACCGGCAGGAACTGCAGGAGGCATACCGATGGATTGAATACCACAAGTGGAAGTTCAAGACACGCACCTTCACGGCCTTGTCGAGCCACAACAAGTGTTTCGTGCTCTCCACCCGTGTGGAGATGGGTCTGCTCGGCTCCTACAACAGCCACAAGCGATCGCCCTTCGAGACCTTCTACGTGGGCGGCGACGGCATGTCGGGCTACAGCAGCACCTACGCTACCGAAACCATCGGACTCCGCGGCTATGACAACGGCTCGCTCACACCCAACGGCTACATGGGCTACGCCTATGACCGCTTCACTCTGGAACTACGCTATCCCTTCATGCTGGGAGCCAGCACCAACATCTACGGTCTGATGTTTGCAGAGGGCGGTAACGCATGGAACAGCGTGAAGAAGTTCAATCCCTTCGACATGAAGCGTTCCGTGGGTGCAGGTGTGCGCATCTTCCTGCCCATGGTGGGTATGCTGGGTATCGACTGGGCATACGGTTTCGACCCAGTCTTCGGCAGCCGCACCTACAGCAAGAGCCACTTCCATTTCATCCTAGGACAGGAATTCTGACACGATCTCATTACCAAAACCTAAATACAGAACAGATATGAAAAAGTTGATTCTCACATCCGCAACCACATTCAAGGCCATGTTGGCCATGGTGGCTTTGTGTTGCAGTTTCCAGGCCAAGGCCCAGAAGTTTGCACTCGTCGACATGGAGTATATCCTCAAGAACATACCGGCATACGAACGCGCCAACGAACAGCTCAACCAAGTGAGCCGCAAATGGCAGGCCGAGGTGGAGGCTCTCACGCAGGAAGCCCAAACGCTCTACAAGAAATATCAGAGCGAAGCCGTGTTCCTGAGCGAAGAGCAGAAGACCAAGAGCGAGGAAGCCGTGGTGGCCAAGGAAAAGGAAGCAGCCGAGCTGAAGAAGAAATACTTCGGTCCCGAAGGCGAACTCTACAAGAAACGCGAGAGCCTGATGGCACCCATTCAGGAAGAAATCTACAATGCCGTCAAGGACATCAGCGACCAGAAGGGCTACTCGCTCATCCTGGACCGTGCCAGCGATGCAGGCATCATCTTTGCCAGCCCCAAGATTGACATCAGCAACGAAGTGCTCACCAAGCTGGGTTACAATTGAACAACAGATAAACAACAACTAACATAACTATTCAAAAAAAGATGAAAAAAACATTATTGATGGCCCTGCTCATGCTTCCCATGAGCCTGATGGCCCAGAAGTTCGCCCACTTCAACAGTAGCGACATCATTCCCAACATGAAGGAGTACACCACCGCACAGGATGAGCTCAAGAAAATGGCCGACCAGTTTGATGCCGACCTCAAGCTCATGCAGGATGAACTCCAGAAGAAGAGCGACGAGTACCAGAAGGAGCAGGCCAACCTGCTCGACAACGTGCGCCAACGTCGCGAACAAGAGCTGCAAGACCTCTACCAGCGTATGCAGCAGAGCTATCAGGACAACCAGCAGGCCCTCCAGAAGGCACAGCAGGAAAAGCTGGGTGCCATTCAGGAAAAGGTGATGGCAGCAGTGAAGAAACTTGGCGAAGCCGGACAATACGTGTATATCGTGGACATCAGCACGGGTGCCATTCCCTTTGTAAGCACCACGCTCAGCACCGACATCACCGACCAGCTGAAGAAAGAAGTGGGCATTGCCCAGTAATCAAACCCCAACCATAACGCGAATGAAACGACTTGTCCTGATAATGCTTGCCATACTGCCGATGGCCGTATGTGCACAGACGCAGTTTGGCTATCTCAGCTTCCGTCAGGTGATGGAGCAGATGCCCGAATATGCCAAGGCCAAGCAAGACCTGGAAGTGCTCAAGCAGAAATATGAGCAGGAGGCCGTGCGGGGCGAAGAAGAGTTCCAGCGCAAGTTCGTGGAGTTTTTGCAAGGGCAGAAGGAGTTCCCGCAAACCATCATGCAAAAGCGCCAGCTTGAACTGCAAAACCTAATGGACAACGGAGTGTCATTCCGCATCCAGGTGGGCAAGCTGCTGGAACAGGCCGAGAAAGACCTGATGGCCGAGGTAGACAAGAAACTGAAGCAGGCCATTCTGGAAGTGGGAGTGGAACAGGGCTACGGTCTGGTCCTCAACATCGACGGCAACTCATGTCCCTTCATCAATCCGCTGGTGGGTGTGGATGTCACCACACTCGTGCTCCAGAAGCTGGGCATTGCAGTGCCTGAGACCACGCCTGCAGCTGGTCCTGCCGGTGGCAATGTCAGCATGCCACAGCCTGTAGTGGTGCCTGTGCAGCCCTTGCAACCTGTACAAGTACAAGAACAGGAACAGAAGGATGATGCCGGCAAGTAACCTCACCGCCGCTACCGGGCCCATCGGTGTGTTCGATTCCGGCTACGGAGGGCTCACCGTGCTGAGCCAGATACGCGCGCTCATGCCCCAACTAGACTACATCTATCTGGGCGACAATGCACGCGCCCCATACGGCAACCGTTCTTTCGAGCTTGTCTACGAATTCACAAGACAAGCCGTAGAACGGTTGTTCGCCTTGGGATGCCATCTGGTCATCCTGGCCTGCAACACAGCCTCAGCCAAGGCACTCCGCACCATACAGCAACGCGACCTCCCGCGCATCGACCCCAACCGTCGTGTACTGGGTGTCATCCGCCCCACAGCCGAATGTATAGGCTCCTTCACCCACACACGCCACGTAGGCATCCTGGCCACGCCAGGCACCATCCGTAGCCACACCTACAAGCTGGAGATTGCCAAGCTCTATCCCGACATCCATGTGGAGGGCGAAGCATGTCCCATGTGGGTGCCGCTGGTAGAGAACCGCGAGTTCGATTCTCCAGGAGCAGACTATTTCGTAAAGCAGCACATCAACCGCCTGCTCCACACCGACCCACTCATCGACACCATCATCCTTGGTTGCACCCACTACCCTCTCCTTCTCCAGAAGATACGCCAGTTCACGCCCTCAGGCATTCACCTGATTCCCCAAGGCCAATACGTGGCCTCCAGCCTGCAAACCTATCTCCACAGGCATCCCGAGATGATGAGCCGCATCACCCAAAATGCAACCATCCGTTTCCTCACCACAGAACACCCCGCGTCCTTCGCCCAGAGTGCCTCCATCTTCCTCTCCCATCCCGTCACAGCCGAGCACATCTCGCTATGAGGATTCGCCCTAACGCCCCGAAGCCGACCTTACATCAGCCCGAGGCATCGCCAAACTACCGAACGAAAACCAGCCAAACTACCGAACGAAAACCGGCCAAACTACCGAATAGTATGTTAAATTTACATAAATACCATGTGTAATTCATTGGTCATCAACAGATATTTCATATCTTTGCACCGAACAGAAAGAATCGGGTATGAAAAAGGCATATAAACAAAGGGTCCTAGACAAACTGTTGGTGCGCAAACTCGCGGGAAAAGGAGCCGTGTTATTAGAAGGTGCAAAATGGTGTGGGAAGACAACTACCGCAGAACAGATTGCCAGAAGCGTGCTATATATGTCGGAAACAGGCAAAGTTGAACAAAACAAACAACTTGCCAATATCAATCCAAGACTACTGCTTCAAGGTGAAAAGCCACGCCTGATAGATGAGTGGCAGTTGGCGCCGACATTATGGGACAGTATCAGGTTTGAGGCTGACCATGCAGACGGGTTGGGATTGTACATCCTGACAGGTTCAAGCGTTCCTGCAGACATGAGCGATGTGATTCACACCGGCACAGGACGTTTTGGTTGGCAGAAGATGCGTCCAATGACATTATGGGAATCCGAAGAGTCATCTGGGGACGTATCTTTGAAATCACTCTTTGAGAAAACAGACATTGCTGGCATAGCCAGGATTGACTTTGAAGCAGTGGCTTTTGCAGCTTGCCGTGGAGGCTGGCCCTTAGCCGTAGGTATGAACAATGATATTGCCCTTGACCAAGCATTTGACTATCTGGATGCGGTAGAACAACGAGACATACAAATGGCCGACGGCATTATGCGCAATCCGTCACGTGTGCACCGTCTTATGAGGTCGTATGCAAGACACCAGGGATCGCAAGCGAACTATGCTACCATCGGCGCAGACTTAAAGGCAAATGAAGGAGACAGTATAGACAACGATACAATTGCTTCATACATCAATGCCCTGAAACGCATCTTTGTGGTTGAAGATGTGGCGGCATGGAATCCCAATCTGAGGTCAAAAACTGCAATTAGGACTTCTGATACAAGGTATTTTACAGACCCGTCAATAGCTACAGCAGCCTTAGGACTCGGACCGTCTGACCTTATTTCCGACCTTGAAACATTCGGCCTCGTCTTCGAAACACTCTGTATGAGAGACCTGCGGGTTTATGCTGAAGCATTGCAAGGCACCGTTTACCACTATAGGGACAAGAATGGTTTGGAGTGTGATGCTGTGATACATTTGCGTAACGGCAGCTATGGGCTGATTGAGATTAAGCTCGGTGGCGATAAGCTGATTGAGGATGGGGTGAGAACCTTGACAGCCCTATCTGCAAAAATTGACACTACCAGAATGAAGAATCCGTCATTCCTTATGGTGCTCACAGCAAATGGCCCGTATGCCTACAGGCGGAAAGATGGCGTCTATGTTGTGCCAATATCATGTTTAAAAGACTAAGGCACATAATTCTGCCCGTCCATGAACTCCACCTGACGGGGAATGAGCTGCACCCCAGTCACATACTGCTGATACTCCGCAATAAGAACCTTTATCAAGTCTTTAGTCATGACTATCACATTTAATCGGGTGCAAAGATAATCATTTTATCGGATATAAACGACAAACACGACGTGTTTTTATCGTTCATATCCGATGATTTCCCGTTTCATTGATTGTTGGCGTTAGCACTACGCCCCAGAACAGCCGACTGTGGAAAGATAAACCATATCCAATGCGTGCGTTTGCGCCCATCTGTAATTTTCCACGCGTTTCAAAGGTAATGTGTTTTTCGGGGATAAATTTTTGTGTAAAACCCACAGCAGACAGGCGTTTTCCTGTCAAAAACACCACTATTCACTGTCTTTCCATCATCTACTCCCTTGCTTCACATGCTCACTCCACCACTAGTTTTTCTATTTCCCTTGCCAACTCATCCAACTCCTCATGTTGTGGTGTGCTTTGTCTTGCGGTCTTCAAGTCAACATTGTATAATACCGAGCTGTCCCGCTTCACATCATAGGAATAATGGAGTACATACAATTTGTCATCAAAATAGTCAATGGAGTCAGTTGCAAAATCCCCGGATGGAATCAAAACAGAATCTGCTGTGATATACGGGCTGTCATCATAGTTATAATATGGTGTAGAACCAATCCTAGCCACCTTGACATGAGACAACAATCTGTCAGATACACCTGTTTCTTTGACTTTAACCTCCATCCGTTCATTGCAATCATACCCGTTACCGACCAAATGTCTGTCAAGCAGAGTGCAGATGCCTTCTTGCAGCTTTAGGTCGCTGACATTTGATGTCAGCATTTCGTTGTAATATACATTGTACAAAGTGTAACATCCGTTGTCTTGGCTTATTCTTGATTATAGCCAATGACTGCACAATAATCTTTTAATGCCTCCACAAGCGATGCGTGGTTTCCCATTTCTTTCAAAATAATTATGTCGGCCTTTCTTGGTCTTGCGTAGCGCACTCCAGGGCGCAGGGCTTTACCAATGAAACCGCATCAAGCATTCCCACACATAGCAAACAATATTGAATGCCTTACCTCTCGATGCTATGTAGCAAGCAGCGGGTTGACCTGTAGCTTGCCGTATGAATATTAAAAGACGGGAAAAACGAATATATCATACTTGGCAGAAAGATTAATAACCTTGCGGCGTTAGGGTTATTAATCTTACGGGCGTAAGGTTATTAATCTATCTGCCATCGAAGATAGCTCCATCGGCGAGGGATGTCTGCTGGATGAAATTGGGCAATAAAGAAGAAAGGAAAGGGAAAACTTGCCCAATCGTGGAGAATGTTGTAATTTTGCGCAGAGAAATCAATTTTACAACCAACAAATGAATGTACTGAAAGGACTGACAATGATGGGGATGGCGGCCATGTGGGGGTGCATGACGGCACAGGCACAGGCTGATTCCACCTATAAGGAGATGAAAGAAATTGTGGTGACAGGGGCACGCGAAGCTACGGATGTACGGCATCTGCCGATGACCGTGACGGTGGTGGACCGCGAAACACTTGTGGGACAACACCAGACCTCGGTACTGCCCACACTGATGCAGCAGGTGCCCTCGCTGTTTGTCACCTCGCGCCAGGTGATGGGCTACGGGGTGTCTACGGGAGCAGCAGGCGGTATCAGCCTGAGAGGTATTACAGGAGGGACGGGACAGCTGCTGGTGCTTGTGGACGGGCATCCGCAATACAACGGTGTGTATGGCCACCCTATTGCCGACAGCTACCAGACCATGCTGGCCGAAAGGGTGGAAGTGCTGCGCGGACCGGCCAGTGTGCTCTATGGTTCCAACGCGATGGGGGGCGTGGTGAACATCGTCACCCGGAGGCAGGAGGCGGACGGTGTGTCCACTCATGTGGATGTGGGTGCCGGAAGTTATGGCTCTGTGCAGGCCGAAGCATCCAATCAGGTGCGGAAGGGACGGTTCAGCTCCACCGTGGCCGCACAATACCAGCGTTCCGACAACCACCGGCCCCACATGGGATTTGAGCAATACGGGGGATTCGTGAAACTGGGCTACCTGATGGCAGCACACTGGAAGGCTACAGCCGATGTGAACCTGACCCACTTCAATGCCGCCTATCCGGGACAGACGGCCTCGCCTGTGTATGGGGCCGACCAATGGATTACACGAGGGATGGTGGCCGCAGCACTGGAGAACCATTATGCAAGGAGCAGCGGTGCGCTGAGCGTATACTCCGACTTTGGACGACACAAGATTGACGACGGTTCATCGGATCCGCTCCAACCCACCACCCGCTATTTCCGATCGAAGGATGCACTCACAGGGGTCTCGTTCTACCAAGGATTCCAGCTTCTTAGAACTGCCCGATTGACTGCAGGCGTGGACTATCAGCACATCTACGGAAACGCCTACTACACAAGCAAGGCTGACGGGAGCCGACTGGACACACCCAACAAGCAAAGCGGACGCTCGGAGCGCGACGAGATTGCAGGATATGTGGACTACCGGCACGACATTGCCTCATGGATTACGGCTGACGCCGGCATCAGGGTGGACCACCACAGCATATCGGGTACCGAATGGATTCCCCAGGTGGGCATCGTTACACGCCCCATGGCACACGGAGAGCTGAAACTGATGGCAAGCAAGGGCTTCCGCAACCCTACCATGCGCGAGCTCTACCTGTATCCACCCTCGAACACGGAACTGGAGCCCGAACGGATATGGAACTATGAGCTGGCATGGCACCACCAGGTGGGGCGCTTCACCTATGGGGCAAACGTGTTCTACCTGAACGGTGACAACATGATACAGACCATCAACCGCAAGAACGTGAACACGGGGAAGGTGGAGAACTGCGGACTGGAGTTGGAAGCCGGATGGCACATCAACGGTCATTGGCAGGTGAACACCAACCACTCGTTTCTGCACATGGAACATCCCGTGGTGGCCGCTCCCGAATATAAAGGGATGTTGGGCGGAACATTCCGTCAAGGCAAATGGAGCGCAACGGCCAACCTGCAATATCTGGGAGGCCTGTATACCGCCACCGGCGAAAACGAGAAGAAGGAAAACGTGTGTCTGCTGGGTGCCACGGTGTCCTATCAGGCCTGCCGATGGATGGGGCTATGGCTGAGGGGAGAGAACCTGCTGGCCCAACGCTATGAGATAAACGAAGGGTACCCCATGCCGAAGGCTACGGTCATGGCAGGCGTGCATGTGAACTTCTAGACTGTTAATCAATATCTTACAACTCTGGAAGAGCCATCGGCATACCGAATGACATTGAAACCGGGAAGAGGCATTGGAATGCGCTGCCCAGAAAGCGAATAAACAGCCTCTATCTGCGGTTTCCGGGTGTCAGACGGAACCGTGGCCATTCCTGAACCCTCATAGCCATAATAGTCGTCCAAAACATTGAGACGATCCTCCACCCATCCCAGCAGACGTTGCAGTGTGTCCACATCGGAGTTCCGGATATAGGGTTGCACACCCGTTACTGTGGCCGTGGCCTCCCAAATGCGCCCATGCAACACACAACGGTCACCCCTGTTGTAGACAGCCGAGAGCGAAAAGGCCGGTGTGGTATTGTACACACTCCAGTCATCACACACCTTCCATCCCTGGTTACAGATGGGAGGACAATAGCAGGGACTCTCCGGCCAGCGGTCCACCTCCATGGCATAGACATGTTCCCCCACCCGTCCATACCAGTCGAGGATTATGTCGTGAATCAGCTCACTATCAAACACACCCTGCTCACGGAGCATGGCATAGCGCCGGGCCTCATCCGTCTGATAATGACGGTTAATGAAAGGAAAAGGCCCTGTGTCTATCCGCGAAAGCGTATGGGTGGCAGGACGAGGAAATCCATAAAGGGTGTTTCCGAAAGTCTGGTCGAGGTCGTAAGGCGTCACCATCCAGCATCTGCCATCATACGTAAACCACTGCCAGTTCTTGAGCGTGCCGTCGCCATTCATCAACAGCCTGAAAAACACATAATAGTCCAGCAAGCTCACCACATCGAACCGTTCCTCAAACGCAGCCCGGAACTCCGCCTCAGACACGTCCATGTCCTCCAGCTGCTGCAGTTCCTGCTTGTAGCTGCTGAGCGAGATGACAGTTTCCTTCACGTATGCCGACCGCTCCTTGGCCGCCCGCGTGTCCGCATCATCGGAGCCCAGCATGTAATAAGGCGAGTCTGGCCCCATCAGCACACCCGGTGAATTATTGTCGTACCTGTTTCCATTCACCAGATAAAGTCCCTTCGGATTGCGTACCTCGAACTGGCTCCACTGGATCTTACCATCGAAAAGATTTGCGTCGCTCACATTGCCATCAAGATGCACATGGGTGGCAACAGTCTTCTGCATGCCCATGTTCTTGCGGCTTTTCTTGAGTTGCCAGGAGCAGAGGTCATAGAAATCCTCTCCCAGCCACACCATGCAAGGAAAACCATCGGGCACACAACGGGCCCTGCTGTCGGCCTGCACGCCTTGGCGCTGCGGATAGGGGGAACGGTCGGCCACCATGCGATGGAACAATTTATAGCCCACCTCTCCTATTCCACGCAAGAAATCCGTATAGAAAGCCTTCACATGGAACCCGTCCTGTTCCACCCATTCGCCAAAGGTAAGAGTGGACGAACCGTCCTCGTTCCATTCATCGTTGCAGAACTGCAGCGAAAAGTTGCGCTTGGGGAAACGCAACGAATATCCCCCCTGCCCCTTCAACAACGCAGGCTTGCGAAAATAATGGCCCTCGCCATCATACATCTCTATCCACACCTTGTACACGGTACGTTTGTTCGTGGGGATAGTGGAAGTGCCGGCCACCCGCACATAAGCCATCCGAGGCTCCGGCAGATAGAGATCCTGAACCGCGCTGAGGTCAACGGCCCTATCCGACAAGCCCATCTTCTCCACCCACTCACTGAACGAAACGCCCCCACCATCCAACCTCAGAGACGAGGCATATTGGCGTGCAGCCAATGCTGTGGTGTCGCCAAGCACCTGGGCATGTGTATGGACCAATGTCCAAGCCCATGCCAAAAGAAACACACAGAGCCTCATGGCATCCACGCTCCTTTTCAAAATTACTGTCCACATTTTCACTTCCATTCACTTGCAAACATTCAAAACAAAAGGCAACCAGCATGACTGATTGCCTTTTTGCAGGTCGGGATGACAAGATTCGAACTTGCGACCACACGCCCCCCAGACGTGTGCGCTACCAACTGCGCTACATCCCGTTTTGCGGTTGCAAAGGTATGGCTTTTTTTTGTTCTGACCAAATTTTTTCTGTAATTTTGTACCCGAAAACAGAAAAAAGTATGGAAATACGTATTAATCCAGCCTCTTTGATGAGAGGAAAGGTGGTTTTACCCGCCAGCAAGAGCATCAGCAACAGGGTGCTCATCATCTATGCCCTGAGCCGGGAAAAGGCGCATCACGACGGCGGCCTGTTTGACGGCCTGCAGCACATCTCGGACTGCGACGACACACAAGTGATGTGGAATGCGCTCACCCGCAGGCACGAGCAAATCGACATAAAGGCCGCAGGCACGGCCATGCGCTTCCTCACCGCCTATCTGTGCACCAGAGAAGGCGTGCACGAGATAACCGGAACAGCACGCATGAAGCAGCGGCCCATCGGTGTGCTGGTGGATGCCCTGCGCAGGCTGGGTGCACAAATCGAGTATGTGGAGAATGAAGGTTTCCCGCCTCTCCGCATCACAGGCGGACAGCTGAAAGGCGGACAGCTGGAACTTCCGGCCGGCGTGAGCAGCCAATATGTGAGCGCACTGCTGATGATAGGCCCCACGCTGGCCTGCGGACTGCAGCTCCGGCTCGTGGGAGAGATTGTGAGCCGCCCCTATATTGATATGACCCTCCACATCATGCGCCAGTTCGGAGCAAAGGCAGCGTGGGCAAGCGAAGACTGCATACAGGTGGAGCCCGGGGGATACAGCCCTATACCATATTATATAGAGAGCGACTGGAGCGCATCGAGCTACTGGTATGAAATGGTGGCCCTATCGGACGACGAGGAGGCAGAGGTCATACTGCCAGCCCTGTTCTCGGAAAGCCTGCAGGGCGACTGCGCCATCCGGCAGATCTTTGCCCAGCTGGGTGTGTCCACCACCTTCCTCACCGACGAGGACGGAGTGGAATGCGCATGCCTTCGGAAAGAAGGGAAGGCAGCAGAACGCATGGAATATGACTTCACCCATCAGCCCGACCTTGCCCAGACGCTGGTGGCCACCTGTGCCGCCCTGGGCATACCCTTCCGCTTCTGGGGACTGCAAAGCCTGAAGATAAAGGAAACCGACCGCATGGCAGCCCTCCGCACAGAACTGGGGAAACTGGGCTTCGACATTGTGGAGAGCAACGGAAGCGTGCTCACATGGGACGGCAGCAGGCACAAAGTGGACCATCCATTGCCGGCCGACACCTATGAGGACCATCGCATGGCCATGGCCATGGCTCCCCTGGCCCTGAAGGAAGGGCAACTGCGCATGAACAATCCCGAGGTGGTGAGCAAATCGTACCCCTCCTTCTGGGATCACCTGCGGCAAGTGGGATTCAAAATCGAACAGTCATGAGTATGGCATATCTGTTGTATGCAGTCCTGGGACTTATGGTGCTCGGAGGCTTTGCCGCCCTGGTGTACCGCTTTCAGGACTATCGCTACCGGCGTTCCGTGGACGAGGAAGGAAAGGAGGTTGCAGGGGAGGACCCCACCCAAGTGAATCCGGCCGACATGGAATGCTGCGGCCAGCATGAAGTGTGCGAGAAAGACAGCCTGCTGGCTGCACTGAGCAAGAACATTGAGTATTACAACGACGAGGAGCTCGACCGTTTCCGCGGAAAAGATGGTGGAGACTACACCAGCGAGGAAGCCGATGAGTTTCGCGACGTGCTCTACACGATGCGGAGCGACGAAGTGGCCGGATGGGTGCGCAGCCTGCAACTGCGCATGATTGCCCTCCCGGACGAGGTGAAGGACGAGGTTTTCCTGATTGTGGGGGAAAGAAGATTGGGGACTGCACAATAAAAGAGCGCATCCGTGCGTTTCTATAGATAGGAATTATACATATTAATATATTAATGTACGAAAAGAGACACCTCCTACAGTTCACGTTCCGCATCTGCCTGTGCATGATGGCGGCGATATGGCTGTGCGGGTGCTCCACCAAGAAAAACACACCTGGCACACGCTTCTACCATGCCACCACAGCCCGCTTCAACACCTTCTACAATGGGCAAGTGGCCTTTGAGGAAGGAGTGGAGGCGCAATACAAGGGACACAAGGAGGACTACACACGGTTGCTGCCCATGTACGTGAGCACCAACAAGACAACCCAGGCACTCGGAAAGTCGAACTTTGAGACGGCCATCACCAAATGCGAGAAGGCCATCAAGGTGCACAGCATCAAGAAGAAGCCCATCACCAAGGGGAACAAGAAACGCACACCCCAGGAGAAACTCTATCTGGCCCGGAAGGAGTTCAACCCGTTCCTGTACAAGGCATGGCTGCTCATGGCCCAGAGCCAGTTCCAGCAAGGAGGCTTCATTGAATGCGCCAGCACATGCCACTACATCCTGCGCCTGTATGCCACACAGCCGGAGGTGGCCAATGTGGCACGCGCCCTGCTGGCACGATGCTATGTGGCCCTGGAATGGCCCTACGATGCTGAGGATGTGCTGCAGAAGATGTCGCGCGACAGCCTCACCCCCCATGCACTCCGCGAGAAGGAGCAAAGCCAGGCCGCCTATCTGATTGCCACGGGACAGTATGAGAAGGCCGTCCCCTACCTATCGCGCTCCATCAGCCATGTGAAGGGCAAGCTGCCCCGAGCACGCCTGAAGTTCCTGCTTGGGCAGATTTATCAGCGGGCAGGCAACAACCAAATGGCCTACAAGTCCTTCTCACGCGTGATCAGGAGCAATCCCCCCTACGAGCTGGCCTTCAATGCACGCATCATGCAGACCGAAGTGGTGGGGCCGGGCAAGAGCCGGCAGACCATCTCCCGACTGCGGCGAATGATAAAGGATGACAAGAACAAGAACTATCTGGACCAGATATATTATGCCATCGGCAACATCTATCTGAGCCAGCGCGACACGGCACACTGCATTGGTGCCTACGAGAAGGGAGTGGAGGAAAGCAAGGGGAACCCCATCGCCAAAGCGGTGTTGCTGCTGAGGCTGAGCCAGATATACTGGGAGCAGGAGAACTACATCGAGGCAGCCCGCACCTATGCGGCCTGTGCCAGCGTGCTCGACAAGGAGCATGAGCTGTATGACACCGTGCAGCTGCGCGGAAAGGTGCTGGGCGAGCTGGAGCCCCATCTGACAGCCGTGAAGCTGCAAGACAGCCTGCAGGCACTGGCCAAGATGGACGAAGCCGGCCGCAATGCAGCCATCGACCGTGTGATAGAAGCCCTCAAGAAAAAGGAGAAGGAGGAGGAAAAGAAGCAGCTGAAGGCCCAGGAGCAGGAGATGAACCAGCAAAACCGCAACAACCCGCAGCAGGCCAGCAACCCGCAGGGAGCCGGAAGGAACGAACGCGCCAACACGCAGCAGAAAGGTGCATGGTACTTCTACAACCCAGCCACCGTGGCCCAGGGCAAGAAGGACTTCCAGAAGAAATGGGGCAAGCGGAAGAACGAAGACAACTGGCGATATAGCAGCAAGGAAGGCCTGATGGACACCTCCGCAGCCGACGAACAGGCTCTGGCAGACAGCACGCAGGCAGACGCCTCCGCTGCCAACGGAACAGGAACAGGCACATCGGAGGAGGAGCAGCAGGCCAAGGCCGACTCGCTGGCCAACGACCCGCACCACCGCGAATACTATCTGAAGCAAATACCCTTCACCGAGGAGCAGATGGAGGCCTCCAATGCGGAACTGGCCGAGGGGCTCTTTCAGAGCGGCATACTGGAGCAGGAGAAGCTGGAGAACTTCCCCCTGGCCCGCCGCACCCTGGAGCGGCTCCTGACGGAGTTCCCCGATGCAGGCGAAAAGGACAATGTATATTACCACCTGTTCCTTGTGTGCGGACGCATGCAGGACACGCTGCGGGCCAACTACTACAGGCAGCTGCTTGTAGACTCCTTCCCCCAGAGCAAGCTGGCCCATCTGGTGGGCAACCCCAAATATGAGGTCCTGGCCCTCCAGGGCACCCATCTCGAAGACTCGCTCTATGCCAGTGCCTACCAGCACTATATGGCCTCGGAGTATGACTCCGTGGAGACCAGCTACCAGCAATACATGCAAGACTTCGGCAGCGGCCGCCACCATGCCCGCATGATGTTCGTGAGGGCCATGAGCAACCTGTATGCCGGCAGGCGCGACACCTTCATGGTGGCCCTCAAGGATGTCATATCCAAGTACCCCAAGGATGCTGTCACCGAAATGGCCCAGGCCATCGTGAAGGGACTGGAGGAAGGACGTGCGCTGATGGACAGCCGCTACGACACGGGCGACATCTGGAGCCGCAAGAACACCATGGCCGAAGGCGACTCCACGCAAGCCGTACAGCTCACCGACGAACGCTACGGCAACTTTGCATTCGTGCTGGCCTACCCCACCTACAGCCTCGACGAGGACCAGCTGATGTTTGAAATGGCACGCTTCAACTTCACCAGCTTCATGGTGCGCAACTTCGACATAGAGACCTCGCAGCTGCAGGGCATCACGCTCATGAGCATCAAGGGATTCCAGTCGTATGACGAAGCACACTCCTATGCCCAGCAGCTCTATGCCGACACCCACATGGCAACCGTGCTCGAAGGCATACGAAGCCTCATCATCTCGGAAGAGAACCTGAAACTGGTGGGCACCACCTTCAGCTTCGACGACTACCGCGACTTCTACCAGCAGAAGCTTGCACCCATCGAGGTGCCCGAAGACCTGATTATCGACGAGCCCACCGATGTGGAATTCATCGACCCCGATGACGTGGACGAAAACAGCAAGACATCCGAGGAAGAGGAAGAAGACGTGCCGGCCACCAACGAAGACGATTTCCCCTTCGGATTCTGAGAGAGAATGACAACAGCCAGAAAACCTATATTCAGCGAAAGCAACATACAGACATGAGTTACAGACTATTGTGGATAGACGACGAGATAGACCTGCTCAAGGCACACGTGCTGTTCCTGCAGCACAAGGGCTATGAAGTGGACACCGTGACCAATGGCTATGACGCCATCGAACGGTGTGCCGCAACCGACTACGACCTGATTCTGCTCGACGAGAACATGCCCGGACTGAACGGGCTGGAGACACTGGCACGCATCAAGGAGGTGAATGCCGGCACACCCATCGTGATGGTGACCAAGAGCGAAGAGGAGCACATCATGGACCAGGCCATCGGCTCGCAGATTGCCGACTACCTGATAAAGCCGGTCAATCCCACCCAGATTCTGCTCTCGCTCAAGAAGAACATCCACCAGCGCGAGATTGTGACCGAGGTCACACAGTCGGCCTATCAGCAGGACTTTGGCAAGATAGGCATGCAAATCAACGACTCGCTCACCATCGAGGAATGGATAGAAGTGTACAAGCGGCTCACGTACTGGGAGCTGCAGCTGTCTGAGACGGACAGCGGCATCAAGGAGATGCTGTCCATGCAAAGGGCCGAGGCCGACAAGGAGTTTGGCAAGTTTATCCGCCGCAACTACATGCGATGGATGATCAACCCCGAGGAGCGCCCCATCATGAGCCCCGACATCTTCAAACGCCGCATCTTCCCCCATCTCGACAAGGGAGAGAAGGTGTTCCTGCTGGTTATCGACAACCTGCGCTACGACCAGTGGCGCATCATCTACAACGAAATCTCCTCCCTCTTCAACATCGAGGAGGAGCTCTATTGCAGCATTCTCCCCACCGCCACCCAGTATGCCCGCAACGCCATCTTCAGCGGACTCATGCCTCAGATAATCAGCAAGATGTTTCCCGACCTGTGGGTGGACGAGGATTCCGAGGAAGGCAAGAACCTCAACGAGGCTCCGCTCATCAAGACCCAGTTTGAGCGCTACCGCAAGCGGTACACCTTCACCTATCACAAAATCAACGACTCGCAGGCCGCCGAAAAGCTGCTGCAGCAGTTTCCTTCCTTCGGCAAATACGACCTCAACGTGGTGGTGCTCAACTTCATCGACATGCTCTCCCATGCACGCACAGAGAGCCGGATGGTGCGCGAGCTGGCCCCAGGGGAGGCAGCCTACCGCAGCATCACCCTCAGCTGGTTTCGCCACTCGGCCATTGCCGACCTTTTCCGCATCCTTTCGGCCAGCGACTACCGTGTGGTGCTCACCACCGACCACGGCAGCATAGCCACCATCAACCCCATCCGTGTGATTGGCGACCGCAACACCAACACCAACCTGCGCTACAAGGTGGGCAAGAGCCTCTCCTACAACCCCAAGGAGGTGTTCGAGATAAAGAATCCCGCACAGGCCGGTCTTCCCAGCCCCAACCTCAGCTCCACCTACATCTTTGCCACAGGAAAGGATTTCTTCGCCTATCCCAACAACTTCAACCACTACGTGCAATACTATAAGGACACCTTCCAGCACGGAGGCATCAGCATGGAGGAGATGCTCATCCCCCTCGTCACCATGCAAGGCAAAAAAAGATAAATATAAATACACATCAAGCACAACACATTCCACCCATGACCGTACGCATCCTTCTATGCACCCTCTTCTGGCTGCTGGCCCTGCAGGCCCGCCCCCAAAGCCCGTCCGACAATCTCCGCAAGGCCATCGCCCTGGCCGATGCCGTGTTTACCCACAGCCTCGACACGCTCAACGGCGAACAGCGTCTGTCGTTCTATTTCGACCTTCAGGAGCAGCGTAGCAGTTCCCGTCTGGTCAGTGTATGGGAATACACCACGGCACTCGAGGCCACAGTCAGCATCATGGAGGCACTGGAAGGCCTCCGGCAAAGCAACCCCCAGCTCTATCAGGAACATTTCCCGCGCTATGCCCAACGCTTCCACCAGCTGTTTCAGGGGATGGACTACTACAAGGGAACCTTCCGCCTTGATTCCTACACACGCCACCAGGCCGAATGGTCGCCCTATGGTGTGAACCGGGCAGCCGCCAAAGGGCAGGCACAGGTGGACGGCATCCTCAACGTATACGACGACCAGATGTGGATTGTGCGCGAACTGCTGCGTGCCCATCGCCTTACAGGAGAGCAGGCCTATCTGGAGCGGGCAGAGGAACTCACAGCCTATGTGCTGGACGGATGGGACTGCACACTGGATGCCCAAGGCCAGGAACACGGAGGCATCACCTGGGGACCGGGCTACACCTCCAAGCATGCATGCAGCAACGGCCCCATGGTGTCGCCACTGGTGTGGCTCTCCAGGATATACAAGGGCAAGCGATCGCGAACGACCCGAACCTCTCTCCTCCCCGATGGCACCATCCGCACCAAGCGTGTGCGCAAAAGCAGTTACTATCTGGACATGGCCGACCGCATCTACCAATATCACAAGCAGCACTATCTGATGCCCGAAAAGGGCGTGTGCCACGACATGGAAGGCGGTGGGGGCCAAGTGGCTTTCCACACCATCAACGGCCAGACCTTCAGGTCGCATGCTCCCCTTGGACAGCCTGGAGGAAAACCCTACACCTACAACACAGGCACGCTCATCTCCGGAGCAGCCGACCTCTATGCAGCCACCCATCGGGAAGCATTCCTCCACGACCTGGAGCAGATTGTCCCCCTCTCCTATACCTTCTTTGCCACACAGCACGGCTCCCTGTGGCAACTCCCCTACAAGGCCGGCCCCACAGATGCCAGTCCCAGCGGCAGCCCATGGTTCAACGACGTACTGCTCAGAGGGTACATCGCTGCAGCTCCCCACATCGAGGCCACCCACACCTATCTGATGCGTGCCCAGCAGACACTCGACCATGCCTATGCCCACCATCTGGCTGCTCCCGGTTTCCTGCCTGCCGACCTTGTCGGGGGCTGGCATCCCGACGAACAGCCTCATGCCGACACAATGGCCCAGCTGTCCTTTGCCTCCGACTATGCCATGCTGGCTCTCTACCTTGCCCAGTTCTGAAAGCTGGTCATCCGTACTTATGCTCCCTCTACCATTGCATCGTGCTCCGTTCGGAGGACACACGTCTTCCGTTCGGAGTACACGCGTCTTCCGTTCGGAGTACACGCGTTCTCCCTTCGGAGCACGCGACATGAACGACCGTTCTGACGGGATTACGTACACAGTACACGCGGGTCATGGTTCACCTGAAGGATGATGTCTACTGCATTGGGGCAGGGTGCTACAAGAACGGCACGAGATAAACAGGCAGGAAAATCACATCCTTCTCCTTGCCTATGTCCTTGGTGTAAATCAAGTATTTCCTGTCTATCCTGTCTGAGTATTTTTCCGAAAAGAAATCGAGGGACACATGCCTCTTATAACTCGATGACTTGACCTCAAGCGGACATATTTTTGAGTGGTGAGACAGCAAAAAATCTATTTCATACAGATGGTTGCTCGTTTTACTTGCAAAGGTGTAGTAAAACAACTCATTGCCCGAACATTTCAGCATTTGTGCAACCACATTTTCATACACATAACCCATATCGGCAGACAATTTGTCACTGAGAAGCTTTTGGTATATGATATTCTCGGTGAATTCCTTGTCCTTGAATGCCTGGGTGACAAACAGGCCGGTATCTGACATGAACATCTTGTAGCGCGACACATTGCGATGCAGATTCATCCCCACACTCGGGTCATTGGCATGATAGGCGATGTTGATGGTCATGGAATCCTCCATATCAGCTATTACGGATTCTACAGTATCTTGTCGGGTAACGCCGATTGTACCCGAGACGTTGTATCTGGACGCATTGCCGGTTAGTTGGGCAGGTATTGCCGAATACAGTTTGGATGCACGACCAGTAGGATCTATTTTCCTGAAGTCATCCTCATATAGCTCAATGATGCTCCGCTTTACGGCATCCACTCTGGACAAGTTCTTGTCGGCAAGATACGCGTCAACCGCCTGTGGCATACCACCCACCAGCATATACAGCCGGAAGTCCCTCATAAGTTTTCTGTGCACAGCATCACCAAACGGGCGCAGTTTTGTCATATTGTCCTTGATGAGCTGCATTGTCACATTGTCTCCCAACGCCCACTTGAATTCCTCATAATCCATAGGATATAGTGTCAGCCGGGTTTCCTCGCTTGGTATTACAATATCCCTCACGTTTCTTTTCAGCGTGAGGAGGGAGCCCGTTTCTATGTAGTCGTATCTGCCGTCCTTCACCAGATACTTGATGGCCTGGCGTGCAAGGGGTTGCAACTGTACCTCATCAAATATGATGACAGATTCACGGCGGTACAGCACAACATTCTTTAGCTGCTGAAGCCGCATGAAGAAATAATCAAGGTCCGACAAATCATCAAACCAGCTGTTCACCTCTTTTGACACATTGGCAAAATCAAGCAAAATGTATGATTTGTACTCGTTTCTGGCAAAGTCTTCTACTATAGTGGATTTCCCCACCCGCCTTGCTCCCTTAATCAAAAGGGCCGTCTTTCCGTCTTGCTCATTCTTCCACTTGAGCATTCTGTCATATATCTTTCTTTTAAACACCATAACTAATGACCATTTTTGCTGCTATTCTGCTGCAAAAATACGGAAATGTTGGAAAATCCCCAAATCTTTTTCTTCAAAATGTTGGAAAATCCCCAAATCTTTTTCGCCGAAATGTCGGAAAATCCCCAAATCTTCTTCATTTGTATGCCTTATACGGTCTCCTATTCCCCTCTCCCAAAATTCATGCCCGCACACCCGTATACCCCACCGCAGAAAAAAATGGGGGCATACGCTTGGCCGTTCAAGATAAAACCATTATCTTTGCAGCAGAATGGGGGGATATGCCTCCCGCTGGCTCACAAAAGAACGGTTATGGGAACATACATCAACAGAGGCAACAGTGAGTTTCGCGACATCGTGGCTCACGAATATGTGGACAAGTCATCGCTGATACCACTAATCAACGCTACGCTCAACTCCGAGCACCGCTATAGCTGCATGACCCGCTGCCGACGCTTCGGCAAGTCGATGGCAGCCAAGATGCTGTGTGCATACTACGACAAGTCGTGCGACTCGCGCGATCTCTTTGCAGGACTGGAGGCCGAGAAGGATGCAACCTTTGAAACCTATCTCAACAAGTACTATGTCATAAGCATTGACATGACTGATTTCACAACGAAATACAGGAATGAAAAGGACATAGCGAGCCTTGCCCAGCATGACATAATGGAAGAGGTCCTGAATGTTTTCCCCGACACAAAAACAATGGAACGGGATGACCTGATGGACATCCTCTACCGCATCAGCGAGAGCACGGGCGACCGCTTTGTGATGATCATCGACGAATGGGACGCCATCCTGCGCGAGATGGGATCGGACGAGCATATCACCACGGCATACGTGGACCTGCTCCGCCGGCTCTTCAAAGGCTCCGGCTCCAACACCGTTTTTGCCGGGGCATACCTCACGGGCATACTGCCCATCAAGAAGTACAACACCGAGTCGGCACTGAACAATTTCCGCGAATACACGATGATCCGCCCCGGAAAGATGGCGAAGACGCTGGGCTTCACCCACGATGAAGTGGAGATGCTTTGCCGACGGCATGCAATGGACATGGCCGAGATGGAACGATGGTATGACGGCTACCGCATAGGCAAGGAGTCGCGCATCTTCAATCCCTATTCCGTGATGAGGGCAATCAACGATGAGGAGTATGGCAGCTATTGGTCCACCACGGGGGCCTACGACTCCGTGAAGACCTATATCCAGATGAACTTCGACGGGCTCAAGGACGACATCATCAGGATGCTCGCAGGAGAACATGTGTATGTGGACACCACAGAGTTCAAGAACGACATGCGCATAGTGAACAGCAAGAATGATGTGCTCACCGTGTTGATTCATCTTGGATATCTGGCATACGACAATGAAGCATGGGAATGCTACATCCCGAACAAGGAGGTGGCCGATGAAATGAACAACGCCATTAAGGCAACCGCATGGAACGCACTGGCCAAAACAATACAAGATTCCAAAAACCTCCTCTCCGCCACCCTATCGGCGGACGAACAGGCCGTGGCAGAAGGCATTGGCCAGGCCCACGACGAGCACACCAGCATCCTTGCCTACAACGACGAGAACTCACTCGCCTGCGTGCTCTCCATCGCCTATATATGGGCGAAGAACGAGTATGTCATCCACCGTGAGTATGCCACGGGCAAGGGCTATGCCGACCTGGTGATGATTCCCCGTCGCAATGTGGGGAAGCCTGCCCTCGTCATAGAGCTGAAGTTCAACCACTCGGCCGACACCGCCATCAGCCAGATCAAACAGAAGAACTATCCTTCGAAGATAGCCGACTACACGGGCGACATCCTGCTCGTGGGCATCAGCTACGACAAGGCAACCAAGCAGCACACCTGCAAGATAGAGAAGGCTCCAATGAAGGATTAACCCCACAGGAATATGAAAAGCAGATTGATTATCATTGCGTTGCTCGCCTGCCTGCTGGCGGGAGCAAACGAGGCCACGGCCCAGAGGCAAAGACGCAGGCATGAGCCAAAAGAGCAGCGGGTGGAGTGCCTCAGCAAGGACAAGCTTGCCATCCTATACGACAAGGTGAAGAAGGCCAGCTTCGACGGAAACAGGGTGGACCTCATTGAGGTGGCCTGCCTTGGGGAGGTGTATTTCACCTGCGAACAATGTGCCAGGATTATAGGCGCCATCACCTTTGGCGACAACAGACTTGCCGCCCTGCGGCACATGGCACCACACATCATCGACCCCCGTCATGCCTATCTGATATACGAAAAGTTCTCGTTCGCCAGCGAGAAGGACGAGGCGGCAAGGATTATGGGAGGGTAAGGCTCCGCGGGGCGGCCACTGCTACTGCAACAGCCCGGACAGGCGGGGGCGCCAGTCCTCGTTCGATGCCACATGGAGCCCGCGGATGCCAAGCGATTCGGCGGCCTGTATGTTCTTGATGCTGTCGTCGAGGAAGACACATTCGTGCGGCTGCATGCCGTCGGCCTGCAATGCGTAGGCGAAGAAATCACGGTTGGGCTTGTAGCGCCCTATCTCATAGCTGCAGAACAAGGAGTCGAAATAGTCGGATATGGGTTTCCCTGCCTCGCAGAACATGCGGCTCCTGGTGTGGGCCATGATGAAGGGGTTCGTGTTCGTGAGAAGACACAGGTGGTAGGTCCCGCGCAACGCCTCCAGATAGCGGAGGCGCGCCTGCTCCACCCCCTTGATGAACCCCAGCCAGCAATACTGCGCCTCCTCGTATGGCACACTGTCGCGACCAGCAACCGCAGCCATCCTCCGGCAAAATTCATCGGCATCAATCCTGCCCGTCTCAATGTCGAGGAAGAAGTCCTTCTGGCCATAGTCGCCCATATAGACCTCCGGGTCCACTCCCGCGCCCCGGAACCTGCGGAATGCCTCTGCCGTGTCCTGCAGGAAGATGACTCCGCCCATGTCAAACAAAATGTTCTTTATCATAAATAGCTGACCTGTTTTTCCAAGATAAGCCTTCCGGCCTGATTAGTTTATAAGATACACCTTTTCCTTGCCGTTGTAGCTGCACCTCACGGTGGCCCGTCCGTCGGTAACCTGGCCTATGCTGATGCCGACATCGCCGCCACTGGCCGTTGCCTTGATCACCGACCTGTCGGTGAGCGGAGCATACACCTGATAGCGGGTGAGGTCCATCAGCCCGTTGTCGCCGGTGGAGAACACGGGGCGGGCGGGCATTGCCACGGCCTTGCCGTCGACGGAAATGCTGACTGCGGGCACTACGGGGCGCCGGCATGGCTTTCCCGGCTTGGAGAATCCGAGGCCGTGGATGTCGACGAGCGGCCCGCCATCCGCTCCCTCCACCACGAGATAAACGGCATGCTTGCCCGTGAGCCCCTCCACTGCAGGAACAGCCACCTCATAGGTCGTTGCCTCTCTGGCCGCATCGGCAGGAACATCCAGGGCGGCTATCTCCCTGCCTCTCCATGCGGCATTTTCATAGGGGCCGTCGAGCATCACACGCAGGCGGAAGGCCCCCTTGCCGCTGGGTGTCATGCAGATGCACAGCCTGGTGTTGTCGCCCTTCCGTGTGCCCTCGAAAGGCCTGATGCCCTTGGTGTGCCGGTCGAGGCCGCCGAAACCGAAGTACTTGAAGCCCACCACTCCGCCGTTCGTCACTCCCGCAAGGTCCATGCTGTTGTTCCACACGTCGAAGTTGTCCTGCAGCCACCGCTGGTCGCTCATGTAGCAGGCCATTCCGGCCGAATAATAGGCATAGGGAGGCAGCCCGAAGATGTTGAATCCCTCGCTCGTCACCTCGGCACCCGTGTATTTCATGCCGTCCGAGGCCTCGGCCGTCCATTCGTTGTTCCTGGCATAGGGGTCGTATGCAGCGATGCGCACCTGTCCGCCCTTTGCCACCGCCTTCTTGTCCCACTCAATCTTGATGGGGGCCACCATTGCCTGACGGGCGAAACCGAAGCCGCGGGGAGGACGATGGTAGAACACATACCACTGGCCGTTGATTTCCTGGATGGAGCCGTGGGTGTTGTGGCCCGCATTCGTGCCCACCAGATGCGTGCCGTCCTCATTGGGGACGATGCCGCGCGAATCCACCAGCACGCCTCCCGAACGCCAAGGGCCAAGGGGCGAGTCGCCATAGGCATAGCGCAAGGCCGAATTGGTGGAGCCCTGTCCGTATTCCGGGCCGCTATAGCCCGAGAACACCATCACGTATTTGTTGCCCACCTGGCGGATGCTGGATGCCTCGAAGAAGTTGAAGTCGCCGGGGTTCTGCCCCTCACAGAGGGCCGGATATTGTGTCCCTTCGGGGTCGCGGACCACTCCGTAACGCTCACTGGCAGGGATGAAGTAGTCGTGAATCTCTGTGCCGGGGCGCACGCCGTACATGTTGTCCGGGTCGAGCTCGTAGGCCGTGGAATGGCGGAAGCCATAGAACACGTATGCACGGAAACCGCGGGCATAGTCGGGGTCCTTCCTGTCGGTGATGTTCTCCACGAACACCGAAGGGTCGAAGTCGATGAGCGAACCGTCCACACAGGCCGTGCCGTCGGCATTGAGGTTGACGGGAGTGAAGGGGCCGTCGGGGCGGTCGCCCTTGCACACCATCGCCACACGGCGCCATCCGCGCGAGTGGGGATAGAGCCAATAGGTCTTCTTGCCTGTGGCCTTGTCCTTCACCTCCACAAGGTCGGGAGCATACATGGTGTCCCACTTGCCATTCACGTAATGGCTGAACACGGGTCCCTCGTCGCGCCAGTCGGTGAGGTCCTCCACCGGTGCCGACCAGATGCGGATGTCGTTGCCGCAATACTCGGTATATTTCACGTCGTGCGAGCCAACGATATAGGCACGCATTTTGCCAGGGCAGTCGGGATCCTCAAACACACGGGGTTCACCGTCGGGAAGATGCTCCCACAAAGGGAGATAGGGGTTCTGGGCCAGGGCCGGGGCCAGGGCCAGCGCGAAGACCATGGCCAATAGTTTCCTTGTCATTGCTTCAGATATTTGGTTACGGCTGCAAAGTTACGTTTTTTTTTCCATCCCGCCAAGCGTTGTTCAGCATCTTGACACACGCTGTTCCGAATCCCGGCTTCCCAGCCCCCGCAACCACCCTCAGCTCTGCTCCGCCCAAAACCCATAGGGAAGGAAACTGGTATGGGAATGCAGTCCCCGGGATGGTCATAGGGTGTTGAAAAGAGCGGGTAACAAGTTAACAAAGTAACATCCTGAAGCGGAACTTTCATGCCTTTGTCGGGAGGAAAGAATTGTTTCCTCGCGAAGCAGCAAAAATGTTAACTTGTTAACTTGTTACCTCCCTTTTTTTCTATACCCTCCGTCCTCCCCCACACACAGTCTCTCTCTCCGTGGGCAGCCCCATACCAGTTTCCCCCTATAGGTCTTTTTCTTATTTATTATTCTATAGGAAGGATATATACTTAATATATACGCGCGCGCGATTGCTCAATTCCAGGCAACGGGTAACAAGTTAACATTTCCGGGCATGGACTTCAAAAATCAAGCGGGCAACAAGTTAACAAGTTAACATTTCCGGGGGCAGACAGTAAAAGCCGCACAGGGATGTCATTGCCAATCCCTTGCCGTGCAGACAAAAAAAAGACCATTTCCCTGCGAGGCGGAAAAAATGTTAACTTGTTAACTTGTTACCTGCCTTTTTTTCTATACCCTCCGTCCACACACACAGCCCTGCGGGAGGTCATATCTAGTTGTCATAGAGCGGAATATACTCATAGGTGTTCCCCACGCATTCCAGATAGCGCTGGAAATCGGGCCGGCTGATGACCACGGTGCCCCTGCAGTCGTTGGGGTGGAAGGAGAGGGAATCGGCCTGCTGCAGACGGCTGTCGAGGAAGAGGTGGACGTGGTGGGCGGTGTCGTTGATGAGCCCGAAAGGCGACACACTGCCCGGCTCCAGCCCCAGATAGCGCATCATGCGCTCGGGGGAGGCAAACGACAGCTTGCCGCACGAAGGCAGCCCCTGCGCCACGAGCGACTGCTTGAGCCGGTGCTCCAGGTCGTGGATGTCCAGATCGTGGTCGCAATGGAAGCACACCAGATAGTGCCTGTTGCCCTTGTGGTTGCGGAAAAACAGGTTCTTGCAGTGCACGCTGCCGTCATCGCGCCACCAGCGCTTGGCCTCCTCGATGGTTTTTCCCTCGGGATGGTTGTAGCACTGGAAAGGGATCTGATGCTCCCTCAGATAGTTCAGGACTGTTTCTTCTCGTGTCATGACTGTATGTATGTTTTGAACGCCATTCCGCCTAGAGCAGGCGGTTCTGCAGATAGCGGACGGGGAAGAAGACCGTGAGCCACCCCACCACCACCACGGTGACAAACACCAGCAGGATGTCAATCGCATGCACGCTCACAGGATAGGCCTCCACGATGAAGGATCCAGCACTGCTGCCCATCGACACGAAGCCGAAGGTCTGCTGGAGCCAGCATAGCAGCACGCCCACAAGAATGCCCGCCACGGCTCCCACCAGGCTGATGAGCCGCCCCTCGTGCATGAAGATGCTGCTTATCCGGCCCTTGTCGGCCCCCATGCTGCGAAGCGTAACCACATCGGCCTTCTTGTCGATCATCAGCATGGACAGCGAGCCCACGATGTTGAAGCAGGCCACCAGCAGGATGAAGGTGAGGAACAGATAGGAGATGAACTTCTCCACCAGCATGATGCGGAACACATCCTCCTGCTGCTCATAGCGGTCCTGCACCAGGAAGTCGGGCCCCAGCACCTGCTGGACCTGCCGTTTGGCCTCCTGGATGTCGGTGCCGCCCTTGAGGCGCAGTTCCACGGCCGTCAGCTTTCCCGGGCGGTCGAAAAGCCGCTGGGCGAAGCCGATGCTGGTGATGATGTAGTTGGCATCGTATTTCGACTGCCTCACCATAAACGCCACACCCGGGCTCTGCAGCTCGTCGTGGTTGAAGGAGGACAGCGGATTGGCCATGTTCACGCGCTCGCCCTTGCGGGGCGCATACACCTGCAGCGGGTCGGCAAACGAGGTGCCCAGGCCCAGCTGGTTGGCCAGCTGGATGCCCAGCACGCCATACTCCAGCACATCGGCATGCAGCACAAAGGAGCCGTCGCCATAGAGCAGCTTGTCCAGGCCCGCCTGCTGCATGTAGTTGTCGTCCACCCCCTTGATGGTGACCACCGTCTGGCGTCCGCCGCGCACCACCAGTGCCTGGTCCTCCACCACGGGCGTGAACACGGCCACCTGGGGCATCTGCTTCACCTGCAGCAGCCGGGGGTCGGAGATGTCGGCCACCTTGCCCCTGGCCATCGACACACGCAGCTGGGGGTCGAAAGCCGTGAACAGGTCGGCCACCAGGTCCTGGAAGCCATTGAACACGCTGAGCGTACACACCATGGCAGCCGTGGCCACGGCCACCCCTACCACCGATATGGCCGAGATGATGTTGATGGCATGATGGCTTTTGCGGCTGAACAGGTAACGGCGGGCAAAGAAGAGGGTCCAGTTCACTTTTTCAGCAATTCGTCGATATGCGCCACATAGTCGAGCGAGTCGTCCACGAAGAACTTCAGTTCGGGGATGATGCGCAGCTGCTTGCCCACACGTGTGCCCAGTTCGTAGCGCACCTGGCGCTGGTTGTCGTTGATGTTCTTCACAATCTCCTGTGCGCGCCCGCTGGGGAACACGCTCAGATAGGCCCTGCAGATGCTCAGGTCGGGGCTGATGCGGCATGCGCTCACGCTCACCAGCACACCACGCATGGCACTGGTCTGCTTCTGGAAGATGTCGCTCAGTTCCTTCTGTATGAGGCGTGCTATCTTGTTTTGTCTTGTCGTTTCCATAAATTCCTTATATATATAACATTTTATCTTATCTTCAGCCGTCCTTCTTGCGGATGATTGTCAGGCCGTCGCGCAGGGGCAGGATCACCTTCTCCACACGAGGGTCGGCGGCCACCATGTCGTTGAAGGCCTGTATGCCCCGCGTCTGCAGGTCGCTCTCGCGGGGGTGCTGCTCCAGCACATGGCCGTACCACAGCGTGTTGTCGGCAATCAGATAGCCTCCCGGACGGATGAGGGGCATGAGCATGCGGTAGTAGTCGGCATAGTGGCGCTTGTCGGCATCCACGAACACCATGTCCCACACCACATTCATGCGCGGGACGATGTCGAGCGCGTCGCCGATGTGCAGGTGGATGCGGTCGGCCCACGGGCTTCCTCCGATCCACTGGCGCAGGAAGTCCTCCAGCTCGTCGAACACCTCCACCGTGTGCAGTTCGGCTCCGGCCTCAAGCCCTTCGGCCATGCTCAGCGCGCTGTAGCCGCTGAACGTGCCCAGCTCCAGCAGCCTGCGCGGCCGGATCATGCGCACCAGCATCTTCAGCATGCGCCCCTGCAGGTGGCCGCTGGCCATCTGTCCGTAGGCCAGCCGCAGCTGCGTGTCGCGCCACAGGTCATGCAGGTAACCGCCCTCCTCGTCGATGTGGCGGAGGATGTATTCGTCCAGAGCGTCGTTCACTCGTCGGCCTCCGACTTGGTGAGGATGGCCTCGATGGCCAGACGGTAGCTGTCCAGGCCGAAGCCACAGATTACGCCCATGCAGCCCAGGCTGATCATGCTGTGGTGGCGGAACTCCTCACGCTGGTGCACGTTGCTGATGTGCACCTCCACGGTGGGCGTGTTCACACTCTTGATGGCATCCAGAATGGCCACACTGGTGTGGGTGTAGGCACCGGCGTTGAGCACAATGCCGTCCCTGTCGAATCCCACCTCCTGTATCTTGTTGATTATCTCACCCTCCAGATTGCTCTGGAAATAGTCGATGCGCACGCGGGGATAGCGTGTGCGCAGGTCCTTCAGATAGTCCTCCCACGCACGCTTGCCGTAGATTCCGGGTTCGCGGATGCCCAATAAATTCAAGTTTGGGCCGTTGATAATTTGGATTCTCATAATTATTTTGTAACTTTGTGATTGCAAAGATAACTATTTTTTATGAAATATGAGATAACCAACCTCGGAATTATAGACAAAAACATCATCCGGCGCTATATTATGTACCTCCAGATGGAGCGTTCCTACTCAAAAAACACCCTGGATGCCTACATAAAGGACCTTCAGAAGCTGATAAACTTCTATTCCGACCAGGGCATCGACTTCCGCCATGTCACCCTGGAGCAGCTCGACCTGTTTGCAGGCCAGCTCCGCGAAGGCGGCATCACAGCCCGGAGCACGGCCAGGGTGCTCAGCGGAGTGAGGTCGTTCTATCGGTTCCTGCTGCTGGAGAAGGAGATTGACACCGACCCCACCGAACTGCTCGAAAGCCCGCAGATAGGGCGCCACCTGCCCTCGGTGCTCTCGCTGGAGGAGATTGAGCGCATAGAGGCGGCCATCGACCTGAGCAAGCCCGAAGGCGTGCGCGACCTTGCCATCCTGGAAATCCTCTACGGCTGCGGCCTGCGCATAAGCGAACTGTGCGGGCTGCTCATCAGCAACCTGCATCTGGAGGAGGGCTTCATCCGGGTGATGGGAAAGGGCAGCAAGGAGAGGCTAGTGCCCATCTGCCAGCAGGCCATCGACCGCCTGCGCGAATGGTTTGTGGTGCGCCAGCACATCAAGGTGCAGCCCGGGGAGCAGGACTATGTGTTCGTGTCCACCACCCGGGGCAAGCACCTGAGCCGCATCAGCATCTTTGTCTACATCAAGCAGTATGCGGCCCAGGCCGGCATAGAGAAGACCATCAGCCCCCACACCTTCCGCCACAGCTTTGCCACCCACCTGCTACAGGGAGGGGCCAACCTGCGGGCTATCCAGGCCATGCTGGGCCACGAGGACATCAGCACCACAGAAATCTACATGCATGTGGACCGCAGCCACCTGCGCGAGGAAATCCTGGAACACCACCCCCGCAACATCAGGCACAAGGGCGGAGGGTAGCAGATGTTTGTTTGCTGCGTATGCCGTCCAGGCAGCCGGAACCGTATTGCGGTCCCGGACAAAGCATAGGAGGGGAGAAGGTCAGTCGAGCCGGAAGATGCCTTCCAGACAACTCACGTGGTGCTCCTTGATGAGCAGGCGGTCCATCCACACACGAGTGTCGAAGGTGCGCAGGATGCCGGTGTTGAAGCCCTTTCCCTGGTCGTTGTCCCACACCCACAGGGGCGTGCTCCACAGGCAGGCACGGAACTTGATGGAACGGTAGAAATGCTCGTCGCATCCGTTCTGCCCGTGATGGGCCATCTGCACATATTCGCTGTCCAGATACCGGCGGTAGGGGCCCTCCAGGGCCTTGCGTCCGCATTCCACCCCCGCATCGCCCAGGAAGAGGATGCTCTTGCGGCGGTCCCACACGCGCATGATCATCGAGGAGTTGTTGTAGGCATTGGTGGTGAAGTCGTTGGCCACACTCAGGATTTTCAGGTGCATGCCGTCGAAGTCATATTCGCCGCCGGCCTCCTGGATGTCCGTCACCCTAGCCAGCCGGCAGTTGTCGAGCAGGCTGTAGAACTCACGGCAGTCCTTCTCGCACTGCTCCGGTTCGGCCTTGATGACGGGCTCCGTGATGCGGCTGTGGTAGATGTGGCGGATGCGCAGGTCCTGCGGGTCCTTGAGTATCTCGCACAGCGCACCCATGTGGTCGCCATGGGGATGGGACACGAACCAGGCCTCCACCTCGCCCCCCAGGGCACCGATGAAGCCCCTGAGCGTGAGCTCCTCACGCCGCTGCCCGCCGTCCATCACAACCACCTTGCCCGAGGACGTGCGGAACACATAGCTGTTCCCTATGTCGTTGCGGAAGGAGGGCAGCTGCCACATCGTGAACTGCGGCTTCCTGTCTGAAAGCCATCGTCCCGTGAGGTCGCCTGCTGCGGCCACCGGTTGCACGCTCATGGCGCCTGCGGCCATGAGCGATGAGGACAGGAACGTTCTGCGGTCCATCATTTCACCCTTTTAACGCCCGAAGGCAGCTTCACGGTAGTCTTCACCTTGCCGTCGGCACCCTTCTCGTGGCGCAGGTATATCTCTCCCTTGGGCGTGGGGAACGTGCCCTCCACCCATTGCAGGTTGCCCAGATGGGGGTTGATGCGCACCTTCTTGCATCCGGGTTCAACCACCTCCACTCCCAGCACATGCTGGCTCAGCCATGCCGTGGGTCCGCTGGCCCATCCATGGCAGAAGCTGTGGCGGAAGCCCGGATAGCAATAGGCCCCGAAATCGCCGTGGATGTCGTCCTTGCCCTCGGGCACGAACTCGTCTATGCGGCCGGCATTGCGCGTCCAGTCCAGGTCGAAGTCCTCCCAGAAGGTGGTGGCGCCCAGGTCGAGCATGCCGCCCCAGAACTTGCTGATGATGTCCATGGCCTCCTCATAGCGTCCGGCCTGGGCCATGGCCTGGAGCATGTAGTAGCCATAGAAGGTGGAGAATCCCTTGGGACCGCCCACGGCCACATAGTCGTTGCATGCCTTCTGGGCATCCATCAGTCCGGCCATCACCATGAGGGCGGCTGCCTGCTTCAGGTTGTTGGGGTCCTTCACCTGCTTGCGCAAGCGGGCCTCCACAGCCGCGGCCTTCTGCTCGTGGGCATTGTCGCCCAGCACCTTGCACAGCTTCTGTGCATCCTGCATGGCCCACACCAGCAGGGCACGGTAGCCGCTCCACACGCCTTCCGTGTTGGGGCTGCTGGGCCAGTCGAGGAAGCGTCCGCCCCCCAGGTTGTCGTTGCCTTCGGCATCCACCTTGCTGTCCACCAAGTCCACGAGTCCCGTGATGTAGTCGCGGTGCTTCTGCAGGAAAGCCAGGTTTCCGTTGTGCATATACCAGTCGTGCTGAATGATGAGATACCACAGCGAGTAGGCACTCATGTCGTTGAGCCACCGGGGCAGCGGATACTGCTTGCAGGCCAGGTCGAGGCTGGCATAGAAGCTCTCGTCGCTGCCGAAGACATGGGCGATGGTGCTCGTTTCGGGATGCAGGTCGCCAAGCCATATCAGGCGGTCGCGCTTGATGCCGTCCCATATATAGTCCTGCATGTTCAGGTGTACCGTGTAGGCACCCGTGTTCCATATCTGGTTGAGGCGCTCATCGTTGCAGCGGAACGACCCTCTGTAGGGGATGTTGCGATAGCGGAAGATGGCCGACACCTCCTTGAAGTTGACCCTGATGTCGGGCGTGAGCAGGTCGATGCGCACAAAGCGGTAGCCCGTGTTGCCCACCTCCATGCCTCCGTAGTAGGGCATGAGGAACTCCATGTCGCGCACGGCATGGTCGTTGGTGGCGGTGTTGTTCTTCAGGTCCATCTTCTCGTTGCTTCCCGTATCCACGAGCGACTTGGTATTGAGCTCGCTGCACGTTTCCTCCACCGACTCGCCGAAGCGCAGGCGCACGAGCGGAGTCTTGGCCGGCGAACAGCTGCTGAAGAGCAGGCTCAGTCCGCCATGCAGCTCGCGCCCGAAGTCCAGGATGATGGAAGCCTTCTCGTCGCCCTTGTTCTCCAGCACACACATGCCGCCGTCAAAGATGTCGGTCTGGCCCGTACCCGGCTGCAGCAGCAGTTCGGGATTGTGCACACCGCTGGTGGACCACACGATCCTGCGTGGGGTGATGTAGGCCCGTGTCATCTTGTCCTGACGGATGCCAAGCGTGTCGCTGCCAAAAGCGGGAGGGAAATTCAGCTGGGCTGATACACTGAGAGGATGGGCAGACAAGGCCATGCCCATAGCCACAAAAAGAGACTTAATATGCATCGTTTTAACAGATTTTTTGGTTATTTGCGCGACAAAGATAATCATTTAATTTCAACATGCAAAAAAAGAGCAACAAAACTTTGAACAACTTGGCCTACTTCGCGGAAAATATCGTACCTTTGCGCAAAATATGAATATGAACCAGAAGAATATTCAGGCTGGAACCCTCCAGCAGAAGATGGAGCAGACACAGTCGCTGTCGCCCCAGCAGGTAATGGTGGCACGGCTGACCGAAATGTCGGTGGAGGCACTCAAGGGCCGCATAGAGAACGAGTGCCAGGAGAACCCGTGGCTGGAGAAGGCCGACAACCTTCCGGACCACGACCCCGAATCGGAGCCATACGACTATGACGGAGGGCAGCCCTCCGATGAGCAGGCCGACTACAAGGCCGAGGACGACTACAGCTCGGAAGACGACATTCCCGACTACCTGCTCCGCCCAACGGGCGGCACCCGACAGGCCGAGAACATCGAATGGGCCGACACACAGACCTTCTATGACAGGCTGAAGGAACAGGCCGGAGAGTTTGACCTCACCGACAAGCAGCAGCGCATCATGGACTACCTCATAGGCTCGCTCGAAGACAGCGGCATGCTCGCCAAGCCCATCCTGCAGATAGCCGACGAGCTGGAAATCTACCAGGGCATACCGGCCACACCCGAGGAGGTGGAGGAGGTGCTGCACGTAATCTGGCAGTTCGACCCTCCAGGCATCGGTGCACGCTCGATGCAGGAGTGCCTGCTCATACAAATCGCGCGGAAGGAACAAGGCGAGACACGCAGGCTGATGGACACGGTCATCCGCCATTTCTATGATGAGTTCATCAAGAAACACTGGGATGTGATACAGCAGCAGATGCAGCTGTCCACCACCCAGATGGGCATGCTCCAGCATGAGCTCCTGCGGCTCAATCCCCGGCCGGGCTCGGCCCTGGGCGAATCGATGGCGCACGCCACCAACCAGATTACGCCCGACTTCATCGTGGACACCGACACGGACGGCAACATCACCATGACCCTCAACGAGGGCGACCTGCCACAGGTGGTGGTGAGCCAGGAAGCAGTGGACAAGGTGGAGGCCTACGAGGCATCCAGGGACACGCTGAGCCGCTCGGCCATGGAGGACCTGCAGTTCACCCGTGAATACGTGACCCGCGGACAGGTGTTCGTGAAGGCCCTGCAGCAAAGGCGCGACAGCATGGTTCGCACCATGCAGGCCATCATCCGGCTGCAGCGCGACTATTTCCTGGATGGCGACGAGATGTCGCTCCATCCCATGAGGCTGGAGGACGTGTCGCAACAGACGGGCCTCGACATAAGCACGGTGAGCCGTGTGTGCACCAGCAAATACGTGCAGACAGCCTATGGCACCATCCCCCTGAAATGGTTCTTCTCCAGCAGCGTGAAGAAGAACGGCGGTGAGGTGTCGGTGAAGAAAGTGAAGGCCGTCATCCAGGACATGCTCGACAACGAAGACAAGCGCCGCCCCTACAGCGACGAGCAGCTGTCGGCCATGCTCCAGGCCAAGGGCTACGACGTGGCCCGCCGCACAGTGGCCAAATACAGGGAAAGCATCGGTTATCCGGTGGCACGCCTGAGAAAGGAGCATCTATGAAGGGCCTCATCCTGACCAGCCGCATCCTGTCCTCGGTGTTCCGCCCCACCTACTATCCGCTGGTGGGCTTCGTCATCCTCTTCACGCTCACCTACATGTCGGTGGTTCCCTGGCAATACAAGGTGTGTGTGCTGGGTGTGGTGTATCTGTTCACCGTGCTCATGCCTGCACTGGGCATCTACTGCTACCGGCGCATCCATGGCCTCTCGGCCATTCAGCTGCGCATCCGCCACAGGCGCGCATGGCCCTATATCATCAGCCTGGTGTGCTACTTCTGCTGCCTGCGGCTGATGCAGGTGATGCGGCTGCCCATGTTCATGGGAGCCATCATCGCCTCCTCGCTGCTCATCCACTGTGTGTGCCTGCTGGTGAACACACGATGGAAGATAAGCATGCACTCGGCCGGAGCCGGCGGCATCATCGGAGCCCTGATGGCCTATGCCTCCATCTTCGGTTTCAATCCCGTGTGGTGGCTGTGTGGTGCCATCCTGCTCGACGGACTGGTGATGACCAGCCGCATGCTGCTCCGCCAGCACACGCTGGGACAGGTGGTGGGAGGTTCGGCTGTGGGCATCGTGTGCGGCTACTTCGGCATCATCATCACCTGACTCTAAGTACAATAATTATATAATAATACAAAACAACAAACACATACGACAGACCATTATGAAACCCATTGTCAGCATCATCATGGGCAGCACCAGCGACCTTCCGGTCATGGAAAAGGCTGCCAAGTTCTTGGATGAAATGGAAGTTCCGTTCGAAATCAACGCCCTGAGCGCCCATCGCACTCCGGCCGAAGTGGAACAGTTTGCAAGCCAGGCCAAGGAACGGGGCATCAAGGTGATCATTGCCGGAGCAGGCATGGCAGCCGCATTGCCCGGTGTCATCGCAGCCGGCACCACAGTGCCTGTGATAGGCGTGCCCATCAAGGGCATGCTCGACGGCCTCGACGCCATGCTCAGCATCATCCAGATGCCTCCAGGCATCCCCGTGGCCACCGTGGGTGTGAATGCAGCACAGAATGCAGCCATACTGGCCACCGAAATCCTGGCACTGGCCGACGAAGACCTGGCCCTGCGCATCAGCCGGCACAAGGCCGGGCTCAAGGAAAAAATCGTGAAGGCCAACCGCGAACTGGCCGAAGTGAAATACCGTTTCAAGGTGAACTGACATGAACCTCTTCAACTACCGACGCCGTCTGAGCCACGTGGTGCACATAGGCAACACACCGCTTGGCGGACCCGAGCCCATCAGGGTGCAGTCGATGAACAACACCTCCACCATGGACACCCAGGCCTCTGTGGCCCAGGTGCTGCGCATCGCCCAGGCCGGAGGCGAATATGTGCGACTCACCACCCAGGGCACCCGCGAGGCCGAAAACATGCGGGCCATCAATGCCGGAGTGCGCGAGGCCGGCTGCAATGTGCCGCTGGTGGCCGATGTGCATTTCAACCCCAACGTGGCCGATGTGGCCGCCCGCTATTGCGAAAAGGTGCGCATCAATCCCGGCAACTATGTAGACGCAGCCCGCAAGTTCAAGCACATCGAGTATACCGACGAGGAATACAAGGCCGAACTGCAGAAGATTGAGGAGCGGCTCGTGCCCTTCCTCGACATCTGTCGCGCCCATCACACAGCCGTGCGCATTGGCGTGAACCACGGAAGCCTGTCGGACCGCATCATGAGCCGCTATGGCGACACGCCCGAGGGCATTGTGGAGAGCTGCATGGAGTTCTTGCGCATCTGCATGCGCCAGCAGTTCACGGACGTGGTCATCAGCATCAAGGCCAGCAACACGGTGGTGATGGTGCAAAGCATGCGCCTGCTGGTGGCCCGGATGACACGCGAGGGCATGGATTTTCCCGTCCATCTGGGTGTTACGGAAGCCGGTGAGGGCGAAGACGGACGCATAAAGAGTGCCGTGGGCATTGGTGCCCTGCTGCAGGACGGCATAGGCGACACCATCCGCGTGTCGCTCTCCGAAGCCCCCGAGCGCGAGATTCCCGTGGCCCGTTTCCTGGCCGACTACGTCACCACATACAGGCGCGAGGCCGACCTTCCCGTGCCCTCCGATGCCCAGGCACCCGCAGGCTACGACTGGTTCCACCCTGTGCGTCGCATCTCGGCCCGCTCAGGCGAGGTGGGTGGCGGCCAGGTGCCCGTGGTGTGGGATGAGATTCCCGTTGCATCGGCCATCACTGCCAATCCCTTCACCTTCGATGCCCACACGGCCGAGTTCCTGAGAAGGCATCCCGAGGTGGTGGTGGTCAGCCGCCCGCGCACCGCCAACCGGCTGGGAGAACACCGTGCACTGGCATTCGCCCTGATGAACCTGGGCCTGCAGAACCCGCTGGTAGCCTGTCAGGAATATGCCGAGTCGCAGTTGCAGACGCTCCAGCTGAAGGCGGCAGCCGACACGGGCATCCTGTTCATCGACGGACTCTTTGACGGCCTCATCCTGCAAAACCACACCGAGGACATCCCCTTGGAACAAGTGCGCTCGCTGGCATTCAGCATCCTGCAGGCCGCACGCGCACGCTTCACCAAGACAGAATACATCTCCTGTCCCGGCTGCGGACGCACACTCTACGACCTGGAAGGCACCATCGCCCGCATCAAGGCAGCCACCAGCCACCTCAAGGGGCTCAAGATCGCCATCATGGGCTGCATCGTCAACGGCCCCGGCGAAATGGCCGATGCCGACTACGGCTATGTGGGGGCCGCCAAGGGAAAGGTGAGCCTCTACAAGCAAAAGACCTGCGTAGAGAAGAACATCCCCGAAGAGGAAGCCGTGGAACGCCTGCTTGCCTTCATCGAGGAAGACCAGAAAACCATCTCACAAGACCATAACAATCAAAAACAGAATACACAATGACACAACCACTCATCATCTACAATACACTCAGCAGGCAGAAGGAGCTCTTCCGCCCCCTGCATGAGGGAAGGGTTGGCATGTATGTATGCGGCCCCACAGTGTATGGCGATGCCCATCTGGGCCATGCCCGTCCGGCCATCACCTTTGACCTCCTGTTCCGCTATCTCACCCACATCGGCTACAAGGTGCGCTATGTGCGCAACATCACAGACGTGGGCCATCTGGAGCACGATGCCGACGAGGGCGAGGACAAGATTGCCAAGAAGGCCCGTCTGGAACAGCTGGAGCCCATGGAGGTGGCCCAATACTTCACCAACCGCTTCCATGAGGCCATGGATGCCCTGGGCTGCCTTCCACCCAGCATAGAGCCCCACGCCACAGGCCATATCATCGAACAGCAGCAGCTGGTGGACGAAATCATGAAAAACGGCTTTGCCTACGAGAGCAACGGAAGCGTGTACTTCGATGTGGAGAAATACAACCAGCAGCACCACTACGGCATCCTCTCGGGCCGCTCGCTGGAAAACATCAAGGATGCCAGCCGCGAGCTTTCGGGCATAGGGGAGAAGAAGAACCAGGCCGACTTTGCGCTGTGGAAAAAGGCCCAGCCCGAGCATATCATGCGCTGGCCCAGCCCCTGGAGCCAGGGTTTCCCCGGATGGCACTGCGAATGCACGGCCATGGGACGAAAATATCTGGGCAACCACTTCGACATCCACGGCGGCGGCATGGACCTGGTGTTCCCCCATCATGAGTGCGAGATTGCACAGGCCGTGGCCAGCCAGGGCGACCAGATGGTACACTACTGGATGCACAACAACATGATCACCATCGACGGAAAGAAGATGGGAAAATCCTACAACAACTTCATCACCCTGCCCCAGTTCTTTGCCGGAGAGCACGAGAAGCTGTCGCAGCCCTATTCGCCCATGACCATCCGCTTCTTCATCCTGCAGGCACACTACCGCTCCACCGTGGACTTCAGCAACGAAGCCCTGCAGGCAGCCGAAAAGGGACTCGCCCGCCTGATGGAAGGCTGGAAGAACCTCCATCGCATAGCCGACGGACAGAAGGTGAAGGGTGCACCAGCCATAGAAGCCTCCTACGTGGACGAGCTGCGCCAGCATTGCTACGACGCCATGAACGATGACCTGGCCTCACCGCTGGTCATCAGCCAGCTGTTCGACGCATGCCGCACCATCAACACCGTCATCGACAAAAAGGCCTCCATCACCGCCGAAGTGGCCAAGGCGCTCACCGATGTGTTCCGCACCTTTGCCTTCGACATTCTGGGACTGAAGGAAGATGCCGCCCAGGGCAACAAGGCCCGCGAGGAAGCCTTCTCGGCCGTGGTGGACATGGTCCTGCAGCAGCGCATCCAGGCCAAGGCCGAAAAGAACTGGGCGCTCAGCGACAAGATCCGCGACGACCTGGCCGCCCTGGGCTTCGATGTGAAGGACACCAAGGACGGCTGCACATGGACGCTCAACAAGTAACCACCCCACCCCCCTTAACCCTATTCCCATGAAACTTCAGCCAGCCACATACCTGCAGAAGGCCCGCCACCACCTCACCCAGCGTGAGTGGTGGGCCTCATGGGCAGGCATCATTGCAGGATGCACCATTCTGGCCACGGGCTTTGTGGTCTTCATCAACCCCTACAACATCGTGCCCGGTGGTGTGTATGGGCTCAGCATCGTGCTCCACAACCTTTTCCCCGCCATCCAGGTGGGTACGTTCGGCTACATGTTCGACATTCCCTTGCTCATCCTCTCCATGTGGCTCCTGGGCAGCAAACTGGGCACACGCACCATCGTGGCCGCCCTGCTCACCCCCACGCTCATGAACATCATCACGGCCCTTGTGTATCCCCCCGAAGCCATGCAGAGCCTCGACCCCGCCTTTCTGGCCGGTGGCCGGCTCAACCTGAGCGACCATCTGATACTCACCACCGTAGTGGGTGCAGCGGTCATTGGTGTCGGCTCCGGCCTGGTGGTCAAGAGCCAGGCTTCCACGGGCGGGTCGGACATCATCGCCCTCATCATGCAAAAGTATATGGGCATACGCTTCAGCCGCGGCATTCTGATGGTAGACGGCATGGTGGTGCTGTTTGGCCTGCTGGTCATAGGGTTCGGCATTGGCCAGACAGAGGCCGATGCCTCCACCGGCTGGTACCTGTCGCTCTATTCGCTTGTGTCCATCTACATCATCTCCCAGGTAATCAGCTACGTCATCAATGGAGCCAAGGATGACAAGCTCATCTTTGTCATCAGCGACCTCGACCTTGTCCCCCTCCATCGCTTCATCCTCCACGACATGGACCGCACGGCCACACGCATCAAGAGCAGCGGCCTCTACACAGGCAAAGAGAAGGAGATGCTCTTCCTTGTGGTGAAGCAGGGCGAGGTGGACCGCGTGAAGCACACCATCAAGGAGGCCGACCCTCGCGCCTTTGTGGT
>JAEDIG010000072.1 GCA_016292545.1 Bacteroidaceae bacterium | reverse complement strand
GCCGCCGTTTTTCAGAGAGAGGAGCAAACAGCAGGAATGCATGTTTGCTCCTCTCCTTGTTTTTTCGAGTCCATCGAGACTCTCTCGAGAGCCTCAATGGACTCGAAAATTATGAGTTCCAGAATTCCCAGCTTGCAATGGCTTGGCGTTCAAGCATCTCAATGCCGTTTTTTACGGTAGAGCCATGTTCTGCACCATGCTTCATGAACAGTGTTATGGTGGGATTATAAACTATGTCGTAGAGCAAATGGTTAGGGGTTAGATATTCATATGGGATGGCTGGACAATGGTCCACCTTTGGGAACATGCCAACAGGGCTGCAATTGACTATTACTGTGTAGGTCTGCATGATGGATGGGGTTAGTTGGCTGTAGGTGAGTCTGTTGGGGGCACTGTTCCTGCTTACGTAGGTCCATTCTACTCCCAGTTTTTCTAAACCATGGCAGATGGCCTTGCTGGCTCCTCCTGTACCTAGCACAAGTGCTTTCTGGTGGTGTGGTTTCAGTAGTGGACGAATGCTGTCCGTAAAACCTATAACATCGCTGTTGAACCCTTTCAGATAGGGTTCACCGTTAGGACTGCGGGTGATGCGGATGACATTTACGGCTCCGATGGCGGCTGCCTCCTGACTCAACTCATCTAGCAGGGGAATGACAGCCTGTTTGTGGGGAAGGGTGACATTTACCCCCTTCAATAGAGGGTGTTCTTGGATAATCTGAAACAATCTGGATGCTTCCGGAATCTCGAAATTGAGGTATTCTGCATCTATTCCTTCATTGCAGAATTTTTTTGTAAAGAAGTCTCTGCTGAAGCTGTGTCCTAGCGGCCAGCCGATGAGTCCGTATTGCATTTTCATCTTACGAAGATTTTTTGTGATTTTTGTTCTGTCCCTTTTCTTGCGCGTACTATATAGATGCCGCTGGGAAGTCCTATTAAACTTACAGCCTCTGTATCCTGCTCATGAATCATCACTTGACCCGTGAGACTCACAATCATCACATCATCAGCTGTATTTCCAAAATTGACCTGCCATGCCTCTACCTCTATGCTGATTTTGCTGTCGGCCATTTGAATGATGCCTGTTGCATCGTCGGAGTAGAGCGGAGTATATTCGTTGTTGTAGTTATCATAGATACAAACTGCATAGAAATATCCTTCACGCTTGTTTTCTGGTATCATGAAACTGTTGGTGTAGGTGACATCGAGCAGGTAGGTGGACAGTATGCCTCCATAGGTGCTTGTTTCCGCCTTTTCGTGACTTATGCTTTCGGGAATGGCATATACTGTGTATTTGACATTGTCGATTGGGTCCCATGATAATATACTGTCGTTGAACTGTAGGCCGGTGACGTTGCCATAGGTTTGTGTCTCTTTCCAGTCGATGGCGGGCGGGAGAGCCACTTTCTGATATTTATAGCGTTTCAGCCATTCGCCTACACCGGAGGCCTTGTAGCCGTCGATGTCGCACATGGAATAGTAGATTGCGCCAGATGCCTTTTGTTGGTTATAGTTGCGTGAGTATTGCATTTGCATCCCTACCTGGGCCCAGTCTGTACTTGTATTGCTAGATTGCAGGAAGGTGAGGGAGTGGGAGGCATAATGATGCCTGCCAAAATGTTTGGCAACGCTGGACCACCATTTGGTGAGCGGACCGAAGGGGTTGGTGGAATGATCTGTCTTCCAGTAGATTTGTGGGGAAATATAATCGATGGTCCCTTCTTTGAGCCAGGCTACGGGGTCTGAAAATATGCCGTTGTATTGCCAATCGCTGGCAACAGGACATTTGTCGATTCCATGTTTGGCTGCTACGGCCGCATCCGTACAAGCCGCACCTGCAGGTGAGATGCCGAACCGGCAGGAAGGGTCGGTTTCTTGAATCATGTTGTAGACCTCTGCAACCATGCGGTTGACATTCTCACGCCTCCAATCTGCCATGGACAGCGTGGTTCCTGAACTTTGGTAGTTCACGTAGTCGGAAGCGGTCTCATTGGCGGGCATGCCGCTGGGATAGAAGTAGTCATCGAATATGATGCCGTCAATGTCGTAGTTCTCTACCAGTTCCCGGCATACATTCACGATGCGTTCGTTGGTGGCCTGGAGAGCGGGGTTAAGGATGGTGGTTGTGGCGCTTCCGTTGTTGTAGCTGATGAGCATTCCTCTTGTCTTGAGTGCATTGTCCTTGGATGTGGTCCATCCGCTGGCGGTGGCTGCGCTGGTGGCCCACCTGTAGGGATTGACCCATGCGTGGCACTCCATGCCGCGCTTGTGGCATTCTTCCACAACAAAGGTCAGGGGGTCGTAGGCAGGCTTCACTCCGCGCGTCCCTGTGAGATAGCTGGACCATGGCTCATAGCTGGAGGCGTAGAGGGCATCGCACATGGTCCGCACCTGAAAATAGATGGCGTTGAAATTGTTGGCCTTCATGATGTCGAGGTATTTAATCATCTCCTGCTGCTGCTCGGCTGCAATTCTTTTGGTGTAGCCTTTCTTGGAGGGCCAGTCGATGGAGAAGACCGTTGCCACCCATGCTCCACGTACTTCGCGTTTTGTGTAGGTGTCGGCTTGGACAGGGAGGGGTTGCATGATTGAGGAGGCAGCGATAATGGCCATGTTCAGACAGATACGTTGTATTTGCTTTTTCATAAAGAGGATGCTATGAGGTTTATAATATATATATAAGGAATTATTTTTTTGCTAGATACATTGTGCAGATGCCAAAGGTGAAGCGTTTCCATTTGATTTGGCTGTAGCCTGCATGCTGGAGTATCTCTTGCATGACCTCGCCCTGCGGGAAGGCTTCCATTGTGGCAGGCAGATAGGAATAGGCGTGGGAATCCCGGCTCACCAGCCATCCAGCCAGTGGCATGGCCACATGGGAATAGAGCCAGAAGAGCTGTTTCATGGGAAAACGGGGCGGGGTGGCCAGTTCTAGAATCAGCAGGTGGCCACCGGGGCGGAGCACGCGCCGCATCTCGCTCAGGGCTGTGTCCAGATGGGCAAAGTTTCTTGCACCGTATGCCACGGTGACGGCATCGAAATGCTTGTCGGGGTAGGAGAGGGCTGTGCAGTCCTGGCGCTCAAAGGAGATGCAATGTTGCAGCCCCATTCTTTCCACTTTTTTCCTTCCAACCTCAATCATGCCTTCCGAAATGTCGGCACCAGTGATGTGTGCCGGCTGCAATCTGCGTGCGGCCAGAATGGCAAAATCTCCCGTACCGGTGGCAATGTCCAGTATTTGTTGGGGGGCAAAGGGTTTGAGCGAGTCAATGGCTTTGTGGCGCCATCCACGGTCGGTGCCCCAGGATAGCAAATGGTTGAGGAGGTCATAGGTGGGGGCGATGTTGTCGAACATCGCCTCCACCTGTGTGGCCTTCTCGCCTTTTGTGGTGTAGGGTTTTATTTGTTCCTGTCTGTAAGCCATTTGGTTATATTGTTTTCGATGCGTCGGGCAAGGTTGCCTTCTGTGTCGGCTGGGTTGAATGTCTGGCCAGTGATGTGTTCATAGAGCTCGATGTAGCGGTCGGACACGTTTTGTGCGTATGCATCGGTAATCTCGGGCATCACATCGCCCGGACGGTTCATGAAATTGTGTTCAATCAGCCATTGGCGTACAAACTCTTTGCTCAGCTGCTTTTGAGGTTCGCCGGCCTGAAATTTTTGTTCGTAGCCGGCGGCATAGAAATAGCGGCTGCTGTCGGGTGTATGAATCTCGTCGATGAGGATGACCTTGCCGTCGCGTTTGCCGAATTCATATTTTGTGTCTACGAGAATGAGCCCCTTCAGGGCGGCTATTTGTGTGCCTCTTTCGAAAAGTGCGCGCGTGTAGCGTTCCATCATTTCGTAATCTTCACGTGAAACGATGCCTTGTGCGATAATTTCCTCACGGCTGATGTTTTCATCGTGCCCTTCTTCTGCTTTGGTGGTGGGTGTGATAATGGGCTCGGGGAACTTTTCGTTCTCGCGCATGCCTTCAGGCAGTTTTACGCCACAGAGCTCACGGCATCCGGCCTTGTATTCGCGCCATGCAGAGCCTGTGAGATACCCGCGGATGATCATCTCCACACGGAATCCTTCTGCCTTGAGGCCCACAGTCACCATGGGGTCGGGTGTAGCCAGTTTCCAGTTTGGGACGATGTCGGCTGTAGCATCCAGGAAGGAGGAGGCAATCTGGTTGAGCACCTGTCCTTTGAAGGGAATGCCTTTGGGGAGAATCACGTCGAAGGCAGAGATGCGGTCGGTTGCAACCATCACCATGAGGTCGTCGTTGATGTTGTACACATCGCGTACCTTGCCATGATACACGCTCACCTGTCCGGGCAGGTTGAAATTGGTTTGGGTCAATGCTTTCATATACCTTGAATTATTAATATGTATGTTTATGAGTATTCTTCTTTTGTCGTTTGCTTGTTCTTGTCGTGATTCTTCGATGCCTCTTTTTCGTAGGCATCTACAATGCGTGTCACCAGCCTGTGGCGCACAATATCACGCCGGTCCATGTGTATGAAGCCGATTCCCGGTACGTTATGCAGGATATGAAGGGCCTCGGTGAGTCCGGAGCGGATGTGCTGGGGAAGGTCGATTTGTGTGACATCGCCTGTGATGATCATCTTTGTCCCCATTCCCATACGGGTGAGGAACATCTTAATCTGTGCCCCAGTGGTATTCTGTGCTTCGTCCAGTATCACCACGGCGTCATTGAGCGTGCGTCCCCTCATGAAGGCCAGCGGGGCAATCTGGATGATGTTCTGCTCCATCATCTCGCGCAGTTTCTGGGTGGGAATCATGTCTTCCAGCGCATCATAGAGCGGTTGCAGATAAGGGTCGATCTTGTCTTTCATGTCACCCGGCAAGAAACCCAGCTTTTCGCCGGCCTCTACTGCGGGACGCGAAAGGATAATCTTCCGGATTTCCTTGTTCTTGAGTGCGCGCACGGCAAGCGCGATACTTGTGTATGTCTTTCCCGAACCAGCTGGCCCTACGGCAAACACCATGTCGTTTTCCATGTAGGCCTGCACCAGCCGTTGCTGGTTCTGGCTGCGGGCCATGATGGGTTTCCCGGTTACACTATATACAATGACTCCCTCGTTGCCGTCCTTCCGGGTTTTCTCACCGTGGAGAATCTGTAGCAGTTCCTCCTCGGAGAGGCTGTTGAACTTGAGGCAATGGGATTGCAGTTTCGTAATATGTTCCCCGAAGGCACACATCTCCAACTCATCGCCCATCACGTGCATCACGTTGCCGCGTGCCACGATGCGCAATTTGGGATACATAGCCTTGATGATTTGCAGGTTGCAATTGTTCACACCATAGAGTGTGACAGGGTCTATGTCTTCAATTATGATATGTTTCTCTATCATTCCTTGCTTAATTTAGTGCAAAATTACTCAATCTATTTTGAATTTGCTACTTTTTTGCTTAACTTTGTTGCCCGATTTATGAGAAGACTGAAGAAAAAGATATTTTTGAGCACTTTTGGGGCCTCTGTAGCCCTGTTAGGTGTGGTAAGATGGGCCTGCCCGAGTGTGACGGGCCAGGCTCGGGGCAATGTCGTAGAGCATTGCTTGGAGGAAGAAGTGGAGCCTGCACGCGATAGTGTGCAGGCCGACACGGCTGCCCTCGTGGCCAGCCAGCGAGTGTATAACCGAATCATGGGTGTGTATTCGTATGAGAAATGCTTCCCCGATTTGCAGGAAGTTCAGATTGTGGCTGCCCGGCAATGGGGTGTGCCTCCGATTCGCAACCGCCAGGAGGCCGAAACCCGGAAGGACGAACTGGTGTATGTGGGGATGAACCCTTATTATGACATGGATTCCCGCATGACGCAGAGCATACCTTATCTGGTGCCGCGGGCCAGCCTGCTGCTCCGCCATATAGGGCGGACGTTTATGGACAGCCTCGACATGAAGGGTATTCCTCTTCATCGCATCATTGTGTCGAGCGTGTTACGCACGGAGGAGGATGTGGTACGCCTGCGGAAGCACAATCTCAACGCGAACGAACAGAGTTGTCATCGCTATGGCACAACCTTCGACATCGCCTACAACCGCTACAAGCCAGTGCAAAACCCGGCAGGACCTGAGCGGCGGACCGTGAGCGATGACACGCTGAAGTGGGTGCTTAGCGAGGTGCTGCGTGACTGTCGTGAACAGGGCAGGTGTTATGTGAAGCACGAGCGCAAACAGGGTTGCTTCCATATCACGGTCAGATGAATTGCTTGCTAAATTGTGGAACGTCCCTTAAACCTTTTTCTTGTTTGTGCATCCAATGGAATATAGGAACCAAAGTATTGAACCATTTAACTGAACAAGAAAAATGAAGAAAACATGTGTTTGGCTCTTAACCTTATGGATGGGTATGAGCACAGTGGCGATGGCCCAGAACGAATCGGCAACAGACCGCGCTCAGATGCGCGCCGAGATGGTGAAGAAACAGGCAGAGAAGCTGGCCAAGGATTTGGGGCTGGCAGATGATGCAAAGACGAATTTCGTGACGCTGTACAGCCAGTATCAGAACGACCTTATGCGCAAGCCTTCCACTGCTTCTGGCCAGAAGAAGGAAGACGCAGGCGACGAGGAGAAGAAGGAACTGACCGATGCAGAGGCCAACGAGCGTGTGGATGCCTTCTTTGCCCAGCAGGAGGAGATGATTGTGCAGATGCAGAAGCGGCTGGAGGTGCAGAAGCAATATCGCACGGAATTTGCAAAAATCCTCACGCCCCAGCAGATGGCCAAGGTGTTCTCCCGGCAGGGCAATGGTAACAGGGGCAGAGCTGGTGCCAACGGCCGTCCAGGATGGGGTGGAAATCGCCCTAATATGCCCCGCCAAGGTGGCTTTTGAGCGACATTGAGCGGCTTGTCCTTCAAAAAGGGTGGGCAAGAATGAAAAAAAGTTCAAAGTTTTTGCGACTTTGGACTTTTTTTTGTACGTTTGCATTTCAAAAATGGAAGAGAAGAAAATAAAAGAGAACATAATGCTGGTGGATGTCTGTGCTTTGGACACTACGGCCGGACGGTTGAGGAACTTCATGTCGCGCCAGCTTTCCAGGGAATTGCCTGTGGCGGACCTGGCCGACTGGATTGCATGCTGTGCGCTGGATGCTGGATGGCACCAGCCGGACAAACGGAACGAGAGGATGCGTGTGGTGTTTGTTTGCTCCAGTGGGCATAAGATGCTGCAGCATTTCCGTCCGGGCAGGCTTGCTGATGAGGTGGATGGAATGGCCTTTGCCGATCCCCTTCTGGACGAGGTGTGCATGAGCGTAGTGACAGAAGAACCCTCGTTCGAGTGCAGACCCTTGTATGTGCAGTGTGTGGAGACGCTTCTGGCCGACGATGCCGGGCATCTGCTCACATTGGTGCCCGATACGGAACGCTATGGCCGCGACCTGGAACAGGCTTTGGGCGCCAATGGTGGAAGAGTGTCTGTTGTGAGCATGCAGCCGGTGACTGTGGCCGGGACGGAATATGTGAAGATGGGTTTCGCGCTTCTCCACGCCATGGGTGTTATGCCCGATGAGATAGACTAGAAGAAAAAAACATAAAAAGATAACAACATTAATTCAAAACCTGCCAAATGGGAAGAGTATTGATAATCGGAGCCGGTGGTGTGGCCACAGTAGCTGCACATAAGGTGGCTCAAAACAGCGACGTTTTCAGTGAGGTGATGATTGCCAGCCGCACGGAAAGCAAGTGTGTGGCCTTGGCCAAGGTGCTGAAGGAGAAGTATGGCACGGACGTGCGCACGGCTGCGGTGGATGCAGATAGTGTGGAACAGCTGGTGGCTTTGCTGAGCGACTACAAACCCGACATAGTGATGAACCTGGCCTTGCCCTATCAGGACCTGACCATCATGGAGGCCTGCCTGCAGACAGGCTGCAACTATCTGGACACAGCCAACTATGAGCCCAAGGACGAGGCTCATTTCGAGTACAGCTGGCAATGGGCCTATCGGGAGCGTTTCGAGAAGGCCGGCCTTTGCGCCATTCTGGGATGCGGGTTCGACCCGGGTGTGACTAGTGTGTTCACGGCGTATGCGGCCAAGCACCATTTCGATGAAATCCAGTATCTGGACATCGTGGATTGCAATGCAGGCAACCATCACAAGGCCTTTGCCACTAATTTCAATCCGGAAATCAACATCCGCGAGATTACCCAGAAGGGTCTTTACTATGAAAACGGCGAATACAAGGAAACCGAGCCGATGGAAATCCACCAGCCGCTCAATTATCCCAATATCGGCCCGCGTGAGAGCTACTTGCTCCACCATGAGGAAATCGAGAGCCTGGTAATTAATTACCCCACCATCAAGAGAGCCCGCTTTTGGATGACGTTCGGACAGCAGTATCTCACCTATTTGGATGTGATTCAGAACATCGGAATGGCACGTATCGATGAGGTGGAATACAAGGCCCCCAAAGCCGACGGAAGCGGCGATGAGGTGGTGAAGATTGTCCCCCTGCAATTTCTGAAGGCTGTTCTGCCCAATCCGCAGGACCTGGGTAGCAACTATGAGGGAGAAACCAGCATCGGTTGCCGTATCCGCGGACTCAGTAGCGGCGAGGAACATACCTATTATGTATACAACAACTGCAGCCATCAGGCCGCCTATGAAGAAACGGGCATGCAGGGAGTGAGCTATACTACAGGTGTACCTGCCATGATTGGCGCGATGATGTTCCTTACCGGAAAATGGAGCAAGCCAGGCGTACACAATGTGGAAGAATTCGACCCGGATCCCTTCATGGAACAGCTCGCTTGCCAGGGGCTGCCCTGGCATGAGCTTCACGACGTGGATCTTGAGCTCTAGGCCTCCCTCCTATGTCTTGTGCACATATAATAGTTGATAGAAACATTAAATTTTTGAATAAATGGCAAAGGAAACAGCAGAGAACAATCTCACGGATGGCAAGCTCAAGGCTTTACAGGCTGCCATGGCAAAGATAGAAAAGGACTTCGGTAAGGGATCGATTATGCGTCTGGGCGAGGTGAATGTGGAAAAGATGGATGTTATCCCCACAGGATCCCTTTCGCTCGACTATGCCTTGGGGGTGGGCGGCTATCCCCGCGGACGTATCATCGAGATCTATGGACCTGAATCCTCTGGTAAGACCACATTGGCTATCCATGCTATCGCCGAAGCCCAGAAGGCAGGTGGCATAGCGGCATTCATAGACGCAGAGCATGCCTTCGACCGCTTCTATGCGTCCAAACTAGGCGTAGATTTGGTAAACCTCATCATCAGTCAGCCTGACAACGGGGAGCAGGCTTTAGAAATTGCTGACCAGTTGATTCGCAGTGCCGCCGTCGACATACTGGTGGTGGACTCTGTGGCCGCCCTCACTCCCAAGGCAGAAATAGAGGGGGATATGGGTGACAACAAGGTGGGGCTGCAGGCGCGCCTCATGAGTCAGGCGTTGCGTAAGCTCACGTCTACCATCAGCAAAACCAATACCACCTGCATCTTCATCAACCAGCTGCGCGAGAAGATAGGTGTCATGTTCGGCAATCCGGAAACAACCACAGGAGGAAATGCCCTGAAGTTCTATTCCAGTGTGCGTCTCGACATTCGCCGTATCACCTCCATCAAGGACGGCGATGATGTGGTGGGCAACCAGGTGCGTGTGAAGGTTGTGAAGAACAAGGTTGCGCCCCCCTTCCGCAAGGCTGAATTTGAAATACTCTTTGGCGAGGGTATCTGCAAGGTAGGCGAAATTCTGGATTTGGCCGTCTTGCTCGATGTGGTGCAGAAGAGCGGCTCTTGGTTCAGCTATGCAGGTAGCAAACTGGCCCAGGGGCGCGACAGTGCAAAGCAGGTGCTCCGCGACAATCCTGAACTTTGTGATGAGATTGCTGCAAAAGTGCGTGCCGTCATGGCAGAAAATGATGCCGCAGAACTCTAGAATGTGACATAGTGGCAGAAAATCCGCCACTATGATAAAAACTTTCCCCAATTGTCCCGTGCCAGTGATGTTTGGCACGGGACTTGTTTGTAGAAAAGCGTATCGGTCATCGAAAGACGGATCGTAGGACTAACAATATATAGATAATAAATAAAAAAGAAAAATATTATGGGAAAGATTATTGGTATTGACCTGGGTACGACAAACAGTTGCGTATCCGTATTCGAGAACAACGAACCCGTTGTCATCGCAAATAGTGAAGGAAAGCGCACTACCCCTAGCGTAGTGGCATTTGTGGACGGTGGTGAGCGCAAGGTGGGAGACCCCGCCAAGCGTCAGGCTATCACTAACCCCAAGAAAACCATCTTCTCCATCAAGCGCTTCATGGGTGAGACCTATGATCAGGTGCAGAAGGAGATATCCCGTGTGCCCTACAATGTAGTTCGTGGCGACAATAACACCCCACGTGTGGACATCGACGGTCGCATGTATACTCCACAGGAGATTAGTGCGATGATTCTCCAGAAGATGAAGAAGACTGCAGAGGACTATCTGGGTCAGGAAGTGACGGAGGCAGTCATTACTGTGCCTGCTTATTTCTCCGACTCTCAGCGTCAGGCCACCAAGGAGGCCGGCCAGATTGCAGGCCTTGATGTGAAACGAATCGTGAATGAGCCCACAGCAGCCGCCCTGGCCTACGGTGTGGACAAGGCAAACAAGGATATGAAAATCGCTGTGTTCGACCTAGGCGGTGGAACCTTCGATATCAGTATCTTGGAATTCGGAAGCGGTGTGTTCGAGGTGCTCTCTACCAACGGTGACACCCATCTGGGCGGCGACGACTTTGACCACGTTATCATCGAATGGCTGGCCAGCGAGTTCAAGGCTGAGGAGGGCATTGACCTCACACAGGACCCCATGGCATTGCAGCGACTGAAGGAAGCTGCCGAGAAAGCCAAGATTGAACTCTCCAGTTCCACCACCACAGAAATCAATCTGCCCTATATCACAGCCGTGGGCGGTGTGCCCAAGCACTTGGTGAAGACCCTCACCCGTGCCAAGTTCGAGCAACTGGCCGACGGACTCATCCAGGCCTGCAAGATTCCCTGCCAGAACGCCATGCGTGATGCAGGTTTGAGCAATGCCGACATCGACGAGGTAATTCTCGTAGGTGGTTCCAGCCGTATCCCGGCCGTGCAGAAGCTGGTGGAGGATTTCTTCGGAAAGGCTCCCAGCAAGGGCGTGAATCCCGATGAAGTTGTTGCCATTGGTGCCAGCATCCAGGGTGCCGTGCTCATGGGCGACAAGAGCGATATTGTGTTGCTTGATGTCACTCCCCTTTCAATGGGTATCGAGACTCTGGGCGGCGTAATGACAAAACTTATCGATGCCAACACCACCATCCCCTGCCACAAGAGCGAAACCTTCTCTACGGCTGCCGACAACCAGACTGCAGTCACTATCCATGTGCTTCAGGGCGAGCGTCCCATGGCCAGCCAGAACAAGAGCGTAGGCCAGTTCAACCTGGAAGGCATTGCCCCTGCCCGTCGTGGTGTGCCCCAGATTGAGGTAAGCTTCGACATCGATGCCAACGGTATCCTCAAGGTGAGTGCCAAGGACAAGGCTACGGGCAAGGAGCAGGCCATCCGCATAGAGGCCTCTTCGGGCCTGAGCAAGGAAGAGATTGAGCGCATGAAGGCCGAGGCTGAAGCCAATGCAGATGCCGACAAAAAGGAGCGTGAGCGCATTGACAAACTCAACCAGGCCGACAGCATGATTTTCCAGACCGAGAACATGCTCAAGGAAAGTGGCGACAAGTTGCCCGCAGATGTCAAGAGTGAAGTTGAGGCTGCCATCGAGAAACTGAAGACTGCCCACAAGGCGCAGGATATTCCTGCCATCGATGCTGCCATTGCCGAACTGAACAATGCCGCCCAGAAAATGTATCAGGCCCAGCAGGCCGCAGGTCCTCAGCCTGGTCCTCAGGGCTTCCAGGGTGGTTCCCAGCCAGGCGGTCAGCCTTCCGACAAGGACAATATTCAGGATGCTGATTTCGAGGAGGTGAAGTAAGCACATAGAGAAATAAGAATACATTATCATAAGGAAAGCGTGTAGCTCAGTGAGTTACACGCTTTCCTTGTTTTTTGCCGTACACAATAATATTGCTATCTTTGCGTTATTATTATAAACATCTGTACCTCATTTGTATCTCGAAACTATAGTA
>JAEDIG010000071.1 GCA_016292545.1 Bacteroidaceae bacterium | reverse complement strand
CACGCGGCGAACGAAGCACATCGGTGTTCAGCATCTGCACGGCCTTCCAGTATCTGGGCGGTGTGATGCTCCCCGGAATGGTTTCGGGATGGCTTTCCGACAAGATGGGCTATCTAGCCTTCTTCTCTTGTGTGATGGTGTGTTGCCTGATTACCTTTCTGGTGACCGCACTGGTGAAGATTCCCGAAGAATAGCCCTGCCTATCTGCCACCGATGAACTTGTAGGACAACTGGCCGCTCCTGAACACATACGTGCCCTCAGGAAAGTCCGAACGGCGAAAACCGGCATACAAGCCTTCGACAATCAGCCTGCCCGAAAGGTCATAGACAGCATACGCGTCAGTGGGCGCTATGCCCGCAAAATCCGTCACCTCGGCTATGCCCGTGGCGGGCTCAAAGTCGGTGGATTCTCCCCGATACTTGTAGATGAGCGAATAGGTGGTCTTGTTGGCCGTGACCTTCACATAGGAAGTGGTGCTGGTGATGTAGCCATCTACCTTTGTGTCCACCTTATAGATGCCCGGCTCCAGGTCGTAGAAGACAAACACGCCGTTGTAGTTGTTGTCCACCGTATAGCGTGCCACTTCCTCGCCCGCGGCATTGCGCAGCCTCACCTCCGTGCCGTTGAGCGGAAGATATTGGTCGTGGGTGCCAGGCTGATAGTTGTAGCAGTCATAGCCGTCCATCTTGGCAGAGCGTGCCTTCACCATGCCCATGATACAGCCCAGTGTGTCGGCCGGAGTGCCGAAATAGGCACTGATGCCCCGATAGTAGCGGATGCCCTCCTGGCGGCACCAGTCCTCGTTGAGCGCACGGTGGCGGGCAGGCTGGTAGGTGTGGAAATAGCCCTCGCTCAGGAAGCCGGGGATGCACTGCATGAGCACACCCAGATAGCCCACATAACCCTTGGGATTTGTCCACTCATAATGATAAAAGTCCCTGTCGCCGCGGATGTTGGTGGAGGTCTTGTAGGCACTCATGAACTCAAACCCGATGCTGGAGTGCATGGCCTCGGTGAGATAGGGCCAAATCTTCTTGCACATGGCCACGCTTCCCGGGCAGGCCTCCTCTGCATCCGTGCCCCGATAGAGGAACAGGGGATAGTTGGCCAGTGCGCCGTCGGAGGCGGCATTGCTGTGGACGGAAAGGAACATGTCGGCCCCCCAGGCTTCGGCCTCGGCCGCAATCTCCGAGAGCGGGCGGTTGTATTTCTGTGCATTGCTGGCATTGGCCACATATGGGTATGGGCCGTTCTTCACACGCGACTGGCGCACCTTGTAACCTGCTGCGGAAAGGCGGCGGCCCAGTTCCAGACATTTCCACAGGTTGGTGTTGCTCTCGTAAAAGCCACAAGTGTCGGGACGGCCCGTAGAAGCCAGCATAGGATGGGAGATGGTGGGAAGAGGACGGTCGTCGGGTCCCCAGCTTCCATGTCCGGCGTTGATATATACCTTTGTCTGCGCCTCCGCTACCAGTGAAAGCATACAGCCTATCAAAAGAATGAAAGAGTATTTCATAACCATGGGATTTTGAAGTTGTGTTCTTGTCTATCGTTCGGCATGCACCACCACAAGCCTTCCGTCGGCCGTGCAGCAGGCTATCCGGCCGGAAGCTGCATGGCACCTGGGGTACATCGTGAAGGAAGAGGGTGATGTGAGCTGCTGCGACTTTCCGTCGAGCGTATAGGCCATGATACAGCTGGAGGTGAGCACCTTGGTGTCGTCTGTATCATACATACCCACGATCGTTTCATCGTCGAACCACTGCGGGGCGCGACAGTCGTGGCTGACAAAAGTGACACCATCGCCCGCTATATTGCAAACATAGGCCCCTACCCCACTCACATAGTACAGTACCCTGCTGCCGTCGGGAGAAAGCGAAGGCCACAGATAGGTGGCTTCTGTTCCATTGGGGGAAAGCACACGTGTGGCTCCGCCCTCGGTGACCGCCAGCTGCAAGTCCTCGTTGAGCGACACCACAGGCATCCGGCTGGCATCAGCCTGTGCCATGCCACGCACCTTGTAAACCTGTTCGCCTGCGGGGCACACGGCCATGGCCGTGTTTTCGGCAAAGCGATAGGCAGGCACCTGACGCTGGGGCTGAAGCAGCCGGTCGGCTTTCCCATTTGTCATATCCAGCACATCCAAGGCCATGAGGCGCTGATGGGTGGCATTGAAAGAGACTGTGCGATGGATGACACTGCTCCCATCGGCAGAAACCGCCGGCTCACTGCCTGCCCCCAGCGCATCGGTGAGCTGGCGCAAGGACTGGTTCTCCATGCCATACAGCCATAGGCCAGCCTGTGTGGCCGTGGTCAACAGCAGGCTGCGGCCATCGGGCATGAACCCGACCGGGCGTGAAAATTCCATGCCGGGAACAGGAATCGTATCCATGGAAACCGAACTAAACACCTGTGCAACCAAACCCTGTGTGCAGAAAAGGGCACACAGCAGAATGGCGTTTCGGAGGAATACATAATGCTTCATGATGCTATTTTTTAGGATTTTGCGTACTGTCCCCCCCTACTCGGGTGTTTCCAGCACATAAGTGCCGTTCTGGACGTATACCTTGAACACATAGGTCTGGGGGAAAAGGGCTTCACTGCCGCCAGCCATCTGGTCGAGCAGGTCATCGGCCTGTGTGCCGCTGGCGCTACAATCCAGCAATGTCACACCTCCATAAGCCGACAGGCCATCGGCCAGCAGCTGTCCCTTGGTGTTGAGCACATCCACGGCATATTCCATGGTGGCCCCCAGGTGGTATTCCATACCCTCGTCCGGCTTGAAGCCACTCTTGCGGCTGCACCTCACCCGTATGGTCAACTGTTGCGGGATGGGCTTGGCGGCCACCGTCACATGAATGGGCGAACCGTTGTCCTTGGAGGAAAAGGTCTGCACGCTCCCGTCGGGATGCACGATGTCGGTCTGTAGCTCGGCCATTGCCATGAGGTCGTTGCTGATGTCGAAGGAAAAACTGTAGGCCACCTCCTTATAGATGGGGACAGAGGGTGAAAGCCCCGGTTCCTCGTCGTCGCTGCACGAAACGGACAGCAACGCGAGGGACAGGAGCATCCACATCATATAAAGATTTTTCTTCATTTTTCAGTCAGAAAACCGTTGTTCAAATCTTCTTCAACTTAATCACCTTGCTGGCAAACTGGCCATTTAGGGCAATCTCTATTCCCTGCTTCATCAGGAAGGTACCCGTGATGCGCCTGCCTTCCCAATGGTCGGTTCCGCCTTGGCGGTTGAGCTCCGTGAGCTCGTAGGTGGCATTGGGATCAAGGCCTGCAAAATGGAAACGGGGACGGAAAAGGTCGACATACTGTTCAAACTTGTAGGCAAAGAACACTGCCTCGCTCTTGTCGTCGGTGATGTACAGCTCGGAGCAATAGCCCTTGCCCTCGTAGGGCGAAAGAATGCGGTACTGGTTGCCCTGCTGGATGATGGGACGGATGTCCTTGTAGGTCTGCACGGCCTGGCGGGCAAATTCCTTTTCCTTGTCGCTGAGGTCGCTGGGCTTCATCTCCATGCCCAGACGCCCGGTCATGGCCACATCGAAGCGGAACTTCAAGGGAATCACACGGCCCGTCTGATGGTTGGGAGAGGCACTCACATGCTGTGCCATGGCACAAGAGGGGAAGAACATGCTGGTGCCCCACTGGATGAACAGGCGCTGCTGGGCATCGGTATTGTCGCTCACCCAGAATTCCTCGAAATAGGGCATCAGTCCGTAGTTGACACGGCCACCGCCGCTGGCGCAGCACTGGATGACGAGGTCGGGATACTTGGCGCGGATGCGTTCCAGGGTCTTCTTCAGTCCCAGATGATAGTCTACATACAGGTGGCTCTGGTTGTCGGCACTCAGATAGTGTGACCCGAAGTTGTGGATTTCGAAATTGGCGTCCCACTTTATATAATAGGTATTGGGGGTTTCAGTCATGATGTTGTCCACCACACCGAACACGAAGTCCTGCACCTTGGGGTTGCTCATGTCCAGGATGAGCTGTGTGCCGCCACGTCCGGTGATGGGCTGGCGAGTGGGGTGGCACACGATCCAGTCGGGGTGCTTCTCATAGAGCTCGCTCTTGGTGTTGGTCATCTCGGGCTCAATCCATATACCCCACTTCAGGCCACGGTCGGCGGCAGCCTTTTCCAGGGCGGGCACTCCCTTGGGCAGTTTGCGTGTGTCGGTCACCCAGTCGCCCAGGGCGCAGTCGTCGACCGAACGCTGATACTTGTCGCCAAACCATCCGTCGTCCATCACAAACAGTTCACCGCCAAGTTCCTTCACGCCGTCCATCATCTTCTCCATGCCGTCCTGGCTCACATTCAGGTATACGCCTTCCCAGCTGTTGAGCAGTATCTTGCGCAATTGCTGCCCGTTGTGCACCTTGTTGTTCAGGCGCGCCCAGCGGTGATAGCTGCGGCTCACGCCGCCCATGCCCTCGTTGCTATAGGCAAAGGCCAGCTCGGGGGTGGTGAAGGTCTCGCCCTTCTTCAGTTCGTATTGGGAATGATCCTCGTTGATGCCGGCAATGAGGCGATGAACGCGCTTGCCCTGAGTGTCGATGGTCATGCGGAAGTTGCCGCTCCAGCACAAAACGGCACCCACTACCCTACCCTCGTTCTCGCAGGGCTTGCCGTCGAGCGACACCATGATGTTGGGACGGTTGACGACGGCATTCTTGGCACCGTTCATGTCGTGCACCTCAAATACGCCTGCCTTCAGCGGTTCCTCGGTAATCTGCGACTCCGCGCCCCAGGAACCATGCTGATGGGTCACCCATGCATCACCCTGGCGGAAGGGCATGAAGCCACTGGCATACTTCTGCAGCACGATGGGCTTCTTCTCGTTGTTGCGAATCACGCTCCAGGTTTCAATCACATCGCAGTTGCTGTAGGCTCTGTAGCACACGTCCACCACAAAGTCGTAGAGCTTGTCCTTCATCGTGATGGTGTAGACCGTGGCATTGGCCTCCTTCTGCTGTGAGTCGGACTGATACACCAGTTCCGTGCTCATGTTGCCATCGGCATGCTTCACGTCAAGCGCCGTTATTTCCTGGCATCCTGCCCCAAAGGCCGGATATGCCTCCTCCCAAAGGCTGAAGGCATCATACACCTGATCCACATTGGTGACCTTCTCGCCATAATAGCTCACATGGAGGGGCTTGCCCTCCTCTGCCTTCAGCAGCAGCGTGGTATTGGGTGTGTTCACCAGGATGTCCTTTGCCAGCACGGGCACTGCCGCTACGGATGCCAGCAGCAAAAGGGAAAGTCTCGTCTTGTTCATTATATCTGTATTTTTTTGGTTGATAATAGTCGGAAAGGTATAAAAATTTCTTAAATTCAGCTTAACCCGATGCAAATTTACAAAAAATATTTTGAAAATTTGCCGAAAACGGGTATTTTTGTGTGCAAATTGATAAAAAACCCACAAAGCCTAGTATGAAGAAATACATTTTATCTCTGGGAATGGCGCTTGCCGTTTCCTTGTGTACAGGACAAGCCTCTGCACTAAACCTCATGGGGACAGAAACGAGCATGGAAACGCTCCAGCGCACCGTCAACACGTTCAACACCACCAAGGCTCCCACCATGATGACAAACGGAATGAAGATTACCAAAATGGAGCTCACCCCAAACTCCCTTGTCTACTACATCTGTGTGGACGGCTCGAACGTGAACATCAAGACGCTCAAGGCCGCCAAGAAGACCTTGCGCAAGACACTGCTCCAGCAGTACAGCCAGAGCAATGTGCAGGACCTTTCGTCTACAATCCCCTACTGCAGGGACGCAAACATCGGCGTCACCTATTACTACTATGACGCCAAGGGCAAATCGCTGCAGATAGCATTCGACAGCAAGGAGATCTAAGCCGCCAGCCCAGCGGCGGACGTATGTACGACGGACAGTGCCGGCCATCAGTGAAGACCATGACTGGTGGTCACTGATAGCCGGCATGCAGCTTCAGCGAGGATGCCGCCTACTCATATCTGTAGATGGACTCCTCGTATTGCCGGATAATCTCCAGGGCCTGCGCATCCAGGCCCACATTCTCGCGATAGTGCTGCTGCAGGAACACGTGCAGGGCCGCCCTCACCACATTCTGCTTCTCAAACTTGTTGCGGAAGGCGATATAGTCGAGCGCCTCGCGGTCGGCCTGCGCGGTGAAGAAACTGAATCCTCCCGTCTTCTGTATCGTACACACTCGGCGCAAGGGCTTGGGAGCAGGCGTTTCCTGCACAATCTGGTTGCGCACCGCCTCGTTCGAGGCCAAAGGCTTTGGGGCCACAAAGCTCTCACCGGCCTCATGCGCCACTTTACTGATATTGATAGATGTTCTTCTGATTGCCATATTCTGTTGTTTTATTGTATGGATGGTTCCTTAATATCTTGATACTCCCGTATGCAAACATTCAAATATTTGAGTATTCAGATGTCTGAATACCCGGCTATGCGCCCCGTTCGGCTATAAAGCGCTTGAAGGCGGCATTGGCCAGCTGTCCCCACTTCATGGGTGTCCAGCTCTTGGGCCTCACCTTGCGTCCGATGATGTGCTCTGCTATGCGCATATAGTCGTCGGCAGCCGTGGAGTCGGGGGCATACTCAAAGAGGCTCATCTCATGCGCCACCGACTCGGTGCAGCGCACACACTCGCGAATCTGGACAGGAAAAAGGGGAGCCCTCACTTCCTCCGGATTGCTGTAGTATGCCTTCACCTCGCGCGAAATCTGGCGGTTGGCATTCCACCGTATCAGCAGATAGCCAAGGATGGAAACATTGCACCTGAGCTGCATGCGCACCTTGTCTATATAGGCCAACAGGCGCGGCAAGCCCTGAAGGCTGTAGATGCCGGCCTCTGTGGGCACAATCACGTGGTCGCTTGCCACTAGTGCATTGGTGTTCATCAGCGTTTCTCCGCCGGGAGCACAGTCGATGAACACATAGTCATACATCTCGCGGATGGGCAGCTGCGACTCCGGGTCCACCAAGTTGAGGAAGTCAGCCAGCCTGCGCTCGCGGTTGTACATCAGCTGCAGCTCTGCATTTATGTTGCTCATGCTGTGGCTGCCCGGGATATAGTCAAGCCCGTCGTAGCGGGTGTAGATAGGGAGGGGTAGGGAGGCATGCTGCGCCTCGTCGTGGAGCCATTCGTAGATGGTGGAGTCGGCCTCCTTATGCACAGTCTTGTCCACTGTGTCCGTGAGATTACATTGAGGGTCGGTATCTACCAGCAGCACCTTCTTGCCCAGCAGCCACAGCGCAAAGCCCAGGTTGACGGCAGTCGTAGTCTTGGCACATCCACCCTTGTCATGCAATACCGAAATTACTTCTGACATAATCGATAAAATGGTTAAACGTTGATATTCTCGCTGCAAATTTAAGAACAATTCCCCTAACCACCAAGAAATATTTCCGGATTTTTGGGTTTCTGCGTATTTTTATATGCAAAAACATGGATATACAAATATTCCAATATCCTCAGAAACCCGAATACCCATAAATAGCTGAATACTTCGGTATTCAAAGATATTTAAATATTAAGCATCGCATAGTATGCATCTTGAATGGACCCACTCTATTGATTACCAACCGTTTGAATTATTATATATGCGAGTACTTGAATACCCGCGGATATGCAGACATTCAGATGTTCGCACATATCCGAATATTCCGATATTCAAAGACCTCCGTATACGCATACACAGGAATCGGAATACATGTGTATGCAAAGGCGCGCATATCTGCGTATGCAAGTAGATGGGAATCCGAATATACGGATATGCAGACAGGCGGAAACACAAATAGGCGGGTATACACATACGGGCATACGCAGATACGGCAGTATTTGCATACATGCAAATACAAGAAGAGAAGGATGAGGAGGGGGAGGGAGGAAGTGTTCAGAAACTCTTGACCAGAATCATGGGCATTCTATACAAAGAATACCCTCTGACGCCACCAAATGTTAGTGAAAAATGCACCGAGTGTTCGGAAAACTTTTACCAAGGGGTAGGTAAAACGGTGAAAAACAAGTGCTTATGCCCGTAAATATATATATATACTTACATAATTATAAGAAAATATCGTGGGTCGAAAGATAAATTCAGTTATATATAAATGTATTAATATATAAATATAAGGAAACGAAAGTTGTTGAAAATCAGCGATGAAAGCGCGTGATGGTAAAATATTGCTGAACACCAGGTAAAAGAAATCCGAGGATTTTGGAAAAATAGGCTGAGCACAGGATGCAGAAAGGGCAGAGAGGAGGTAAAAAGAACCTGAACATTGTGGCCCTATGTCCAAACAATCCGAACATAGGAAGGCCGTCTCCGGTTTTGCATTCCTGCAAATGGCTCCAGAAGAGAAGTGCTGCATGTGGAGCGAAGGCATAAAATGTGACCATTTCATCGTTTTTGTGGTGCCAGAAGGGGAAAAAGGGGGCAGATGCGAGAAAAAAATGATGTGTTCGGTTTTTCTTGACCCGGAGGGTGGGGTGCTAGGTTTTCCTTTACTAAGAAGCCCTGCTGGTAAAGAAAAACTGAGCACAATGTTCGCATTCTCTTTACCTGGCGATGGGTCGGTAAAGAAAAACCGAACACCTTACCCCTCCGTAAACCCTTGAATATGAAAGGAAGACGGTGTGGGGTTTAAAAAAAATTAACTAAAATATATCCGCTCATTCAAAATATTAATCTACCTTTGCCGTCGAAATAAGACAAAGAAATGAAAAAGAAGGTACCAGATTTCAACCCGAAGAATGAGTTGGTGAGGGAACTCAAGGACTCGGAATTCGTGAAGAATCCACTAGTATATAGTCAGATAAGAGGAGATTTCACACCGATGCAGACCAATGTGATGGTGGAATTGGTGAACACGCTGCAGGAGAAAATCAATGAATACCTGCAGCAGCGCAAGCGCAACGATGTGGCTTCGCCATGGCTTTTCTCGCAGGAGGAGATGAGCGGTGGTTCGGTCACTTTCACCATTCCCATCAAGGAACTGGGCGTGAGCCCCAACTCCTACAACGAGCTGGAGCAGGCATGCTACAAGCTGCTGAAGCTGGATGTGGTATACAGCACCAAGGACGACACCACGGGCGAAGAAAGCATCGTCATGGCCAACATCTTCAGCAAGATAAAGTTCCCCACCAGCGATGTGAGCAAGGACGGCATACGCTACAACTATGCCGGCGGCAAGCGGCGCACGGGGCAGCTGCAGATAAGCATGCTCAGCGAAAATGTGAGCAAGGTGTTCGACATGCGCAGGGGCTATGTGGAGCATGTGCGCCACATAGTGTCGTTCTGCAGGAAGCGGCAGAGTCCGCGTGTCTACATCTATCTGAGCAAATGGAAGCATGTGGGCAGGAAGAGCGTGAACTATATGGAGTTCAAGGAATACCTGGGCCTGCTCCGCTACAATGCCAAGCGGACCGAGGTGGTGCAGAACAAATACGAGAAGTTTGCCACCTTCTGTGCCATGGTGCTCAACCCCATCCGCGACGAGCTGAACATGCTGGCCGAGCAGAACAAGATTGACTTCTCGTTCGACTACACACCGCGCTACCCCGTGGGGAAGACGAAGGGCGACCCGGACAGCATCGTCTTCAACATCCACCTCTCCGGCATGGGGCGTGCCCGCAGGGAACAGCGCCAGGGCATTGCCAGCAGGTCGGATCTGGACCAGGTGCTGCAGACGGAATACGGCCTGACGGTGACCGACCTCATGAGCCTGCGCGACCTCACCACCGATGCCATGCTGCCCATGCTGCAGGCCGAGGTGAAGGCCATGAGGGAGAAGATAGAGACCTATCATCCCCGCAGCGTGCGGGCGTATGTGGTGCAGAGCCTGCGCAATTTCCTGCGGCAGCTGGCCGCCCAGATGCCCGAGGAGCCCGAGGATGCGGTGGTGATTGAGGAACCTGCCGGCGACTATGCGGCCGACGAGGTGGTGGTGTCGCAGGAGGACCGCTCCATGTGGGACCTGTTCCTGAGCATGGTGAGGGAAACCATCAGCGAGGACGACTACTTCAAGTGGTTCAGCGAGACGGAAATCTACTCCTACCGCGACCACTGCCTCACCATGACCGTGCCCACGCGCCATGTGATGGACTACATAGAGCAGAACCTCCTGCCGCAGGTGAGGGACGCCCTGGAGGCCGCCTTTGGCGACGGGTGCTCGCTCAAGTACAGAATAGAATAGGGTGGGGGCATCCCCCCCCCCTTCCTTCCGGACAGAGATATGAACGAATGAATGTATAACCCTTAATCAAGTAAAGGAAAAATGAACATTATGTGGATTATTTTGGCCGTAGTGGTTGTGCTGGCCGTATGGATGGTGGGCATCTACAACAATCTGGTGAAATTGCGCAACAACCGAGAGAACGCATTCGCCAATATCGACGTGCAGCTGAAGCAGCGCCACGACCTGGTGCCCCAGCTGGTGGCCACCGTCAAGGGCTATGCCACCCATGAGCGCGAACTGCTGGAGAGTGTCACCAGGGCGCGCACCCAGGCCATGCAGGCCGTGACCATCAACGACAAGATTCAGGCCGAAAACATGCTCAGCCAGGCCCTGTCGGGGCTCAAGGTGGCCGTGGAGGCCTATCCCGAGCTCAAGGCAAACCAGAATTTCCTGCACCTGCAGCAGGAGGTGGCCGACCTGGAGAACAAGCTGGCCGCCACGCGCCGGTTCTTCAACAGTGCCACGCGTGAGCTCAACAATGCGGTGCAGACCTTCCCCAGCGTGCTGGTGGCAGGCATGTTCGGCTTCCGCCGCGAGCCCATGTTCGAGGTTCCGCAGGCCGACCGTGCCACCTATGACAAGGCTCCCGAAATCAAGTTCTAGCCAAGGGGAAGGAGCGAGTGCATGAAATATGTAGGAATGTACACCCAACAGGTGCGCAACAACAGCAAGAGCCTGTTGCTGCTGCTCCTTTTCCCCTGCATCATCCTGGGTGTGGTGTATGCCTTTTTCATAGCGATGTATGGCATAGAAAACGAGGGTGTCATACTGTGGGATGCAGTAAACACGGAAACACTGTATTCCCTGCCCTGGGTGCTGGCCGTTGTGCTCCTGTGGTTCACGATTGCCTATATGCTCAACACCTCTATGATACGCAAGGCCACCGGTGCGCGCCCGCTGGAGCGCAGGGAGAACCCGCGTGTGTATAACATCGTGGAAAACCTCACCATGGCGTGCGGCATGTCCATGCCCAAGGTGAATGTGATAGACGACCCCCAGCTCAACGCCTTTGCCAGTGGCATAGACGAGCGGAGCTATACCGTCACGGTCACCACGGGCATCTGCGACCGCCTCAACGATGAAGAGCTGGCCGGAGTGATAGGCCATGAACTCACCCACATCCGCAATCGCGACACGCGGCTGCTCGTTGTGAGCATCATCTTTGTGGGCATCCTCAGCACGGTCATGACCGTGATCTCCCGCGTGGTGTGGAACATGATGGTGTATGGCGGCGGTGGCCGCAACAGCCGCGAACGCCGCAAGGAAGGCGGTGGCGGCTTGCTGGTGGTCATGGTGGTGGCCTTCGTGTGTTCGGCCATAGGCTACTTCTTTGCCCTGCTCACGCGCTTTGCCATCAGCCGCAAGCGCGAATATATGGCCGATGCCGGTGGGGCGGAATTGTGTGGCGACCCTCTGGCTCTGGCTTCGGCCCTTCGCAAAATCAGCGGCGATCCGGGTCTGGGCGGTGTGGACCGCGACGATGTGGCCCAGCTCTTCATTGTCCGCCCCGAGGCTCTGCGCAGCGGAATCGGCAGTGTGATGAGCGGCCTGTTCAGCACCCACCCCAGCACCGAAAAGCGCATCGCCTATCTGGAGCAGTTCTGACACAGGCTGGGGGATACATGGCGGCGCATGTGATGAAAACACAAACGGAGTTACGGGTTAACAGTTAACACCCGGCTCCTTTTGCAATAGAATAAAATGATGTAAATCAGTAGATTGCTTTTTTCTTGCGCCTGTACAGATGGGATAAATCCGTGTTAACGGTTACGCTGTATCGCGCCCCGGAGGGGAAGCTTTCCACCAGCCCGGAGCAGAATGGAGCGGAGACCCCCTCACTCCCCCTGTTTAGGGGGAAGAAAAAACGCCCAGGAAGGGCAACCTGCTCGCAGCCCAGGGCAGAATGGAGCGGAGCGGAATGGCACCCTGGGTGTCACGCACCAC